>JAPPJC010000046.1:43289-54484 GCA_028820455.1 Acidimicrobiaceae bacterium | reverse complement strand
CTGAGACCGCTATAGCTCCGATCTGTATGATCTCATGCTCGGAAGGATCAGTCCGATCGGCGTTGGTTTCCAGGTCGAAAACCACATGCTCCGGCATAAACTCCATCAACTATTCACATTAGCCGATTTTTCGACAAATCTCTTATGAACTACTGTGAGAATCCTGGTCCGCTGGAAGTAGTCGGGTGTCGGCCACGCATATCCTCAAACCCCGCCATAGTGGCGCGGGATCGGTGATCGTTGAACACTTGTGCACAACAAAGGTGTGAGCCCATGGCCAGCGGTCGCGGGCACAACCCCATCGCCCCACCTCGACATATGTTGCTGGCAGATGCCCACTGCCCATTGCTCGGATACAGTATCATTTGCGGCCTGGGCGGGGGGGGGGACGTAGGCCACCGCGCTGGCGAGGTAGACCTCGATCATTTGCGGCCTGGGCGGGAGGGGGGACACTGGGCGGGGCTTGTTGTCGGTGATCCATAGGGCGAGATGAGCGCACGGGCATAAGAACCGGCGGCCGACTCTAGTTCCAGTCTGTGTTCCAGTCAGCGCACTACCGAGGTGCGACAGCGGAAGCGGGCGGTTGTCTAGGGGTTCGTCTCCACAGGATCCGGAAACTCGAACTCGGTTTCGATGCCGCAGGCCTCAACAGCTTGACCCAGAGCCGCGCTCTCCTCTATGGTCAGACCCCTTCCAGAAGTGTCGGCCCCCGACAGGACAGCGATGATGCGGTCGCCGGAGGATACGCCCTCAAGCTCCTCTATCAGACAAGCAATGTCGGTCGGATTCGGTGCCGGACCCTCGCCGGGTGGTGTCAAAGCCTGGGCCTCCTCCGGTGTCAAACACCCGATGACCTCCAGCATCGCTGGGCCTTCAATGGCCGTCTGCCCCCTCCCGAACACCTCAGCGATGGCAGGATCGTCGTTGAGTAGCAGCACTATGCAATCTCGCGTCCCCGCGCTGAAACCGCCAGCAGATGCCGAGAACAGTGAGAGGTTCATAGAAGCAGCGCGCTCTGTCGTGAAACACTGGGACAGCGGGAAAGCATCGATCCGTCCCTCCTCTGGCAGCGTCCCCGCCTCTCCGGCTCCGACTAGCGGCGTCTCCAGCATCCTCGCATAGCCGACACCCAACCCGCTTTCCAAACAAGCAGCCTCTTCATCGGTTAGGAAGGCAACCAAGTCCTGGCCCGTGGACGACATGTCGAGTTCCCAGAACTCAACCTCCATAGAACCAGAGGAATCAAGAGTGGGGGATGGCGTGACGGTAGGAACCGTGGTTGGAGAAACCGTGGAAGTCGGAGTAGCGGTGGGAGCCTGAGCAGGTGCTGAGGCTGGCGGCGATTCCTCTCCCCCACAGGCTGCGGCAACAGCAACGAACAGCAGGATCATGGCAACCCAAAGGTGAACAACACAGAAGCGACGCGGCTCCCTTGAAAGCAGTCGTGACATGACTCTCCTCTTCTCCGTCCATGCAACAAGACTCACGCCGTCACTCTACCAGAGAGCATCCAAAACAACAACATAACCAGACCGGAGGAACCACGGAGTGCAAGAACCCGACAACACAGCACAAATCACTGTGTCCCGTCGGTGTGGACATAGCCAAAGCCAGCCATTTATGCATGCGCTGTGACCGCATAAGGGGAACATGCGCTAGCACGACCAGTACCCAACGATGAAACAGCTATGCTTCAGCACTCAGATTGATTATCCGCTTGAGGAGCCGCGCCTGGTGTTCTTGTGTCAGCACCGCCGGCACAATCGCAGTTGAATGCCAAGGGTTTTGTTCATTGAGGATTCTGTGGTAGTCATCGGGTTGCGGCTGCCAACCAACCATCGTGTCCTGCTCCATCTATTGGCTATCGATATAATAACATATTCCCAGTAAATGCTACTCCCAATATTACAAATATTACAACCCGCATAATTCTCTTTGTAATCGTACACGACCGGGCTTACATAGAGACCAGCGGGTTATGATGATGACCTACTCCGACAGGCTCCGTCTGCGCTAAGAGAAGGCCGAAGCACCCATTATGTGGAAACCAATGAGAACAACGATCACGAATGCACCTTGAGGACTCAGCGGGTTCGGACTATGCCATGACGCCACTGTCGCCGGCTTTGATGGTTTGCGGCACCACATCCAATGCCGGCAAAACCACTCTCGTCGTCGGGCTGTGCCGGATACTGGCACGGCGAGGCTTTTCGGTAGCCCCGTTCAAAGCCCAGAATATGGCACTCAACTCTGCCGTTACGCAGTCCGGACATGAGATTGGTCGCGCCCAGTTCCTGCAAGCCCAAGCAGCAGGACTGGAACCTCAGGTCGAGATGAACCCTATTCTGCTCAAACCAGCAGACGACCGCACGAGTCAGGTGGTAGTCGAAGGGCTTCCGCTGGGCACGATGAGCGTACTCGAGTATCACAAAGCGAAACCCGAACTGTTCAAGCGGATAATGGCCTCGCTTAACGTTCTGCGTAGCCGTTACGATGTGGTGCTTCTTGAAGGTGCAGGCAGTCCAGCCGAAATCAATCTGCTCGATCACGACATTGTCAATCTCCGTGTTGCAGCCGAAGCCGGCATTCCAGCTCTGGTAGTCGGAGATATCAACCTCGGTGGGGTGTTCGCCATGCTCTACGGTACGGTTGCCTTGCTGCCCAGCAGTCTGCGCGTCCTCGTGAAGGCTTTCGTGATCAACAAATTCAGGGGTGACCCGGTTTTGCTCGCCGACGGTAGCGAACAGCTCGAACGATTGAGCGGTGTGCCGACGCTGGGTGTGGTGCCGATGCTGGAAGATCTACGACTCGATGCTGAGGATTCGCTTGCTCTCACGGTTGCGCCACCAGCAAAACCCGACGCTCATCTCGACGTGGCTATGATCACTTACCCTCATATCTCCAACTTCACCGACATCGATCCCCTTCTAGGCGAAACCGATGTGGCGGTACGGTTCGTACGCTCAACGCGGGAACTAGCGAATCCCGATCTGATCGTAATGCCGGGATCCAAAGCCACAGTCAGTGACCTCACCTGGATGCGAGAGCGAGGCCTCGCCGAAGCGGTCACAGCATCCGACGCCGTGGTGTTGGGGATCTGCGGTGGCTACCAGATGCTAGGTACGCATATCAACGACAACTTCGAGTCGAGGTCAGGATCGGTCGCAGGTTTGAATCTACTGGATGTCACCACCACCTTCGAAGCAGGCAAGATACTCGCTCAACGTCACGGCGAAGCGTTCGGAGCACCTGTGAAAGGGTACCAGATCCACCACGGACGGGTACACCCCACCCCGAACACCGGCAACCAGTCGTGGCTGTTTCTGGATGGACATCCCGAAGGTTACCAAAACGGACGAATCATGGGCACGACACTGCACGGCCTGTTTGATCTCGACGAGTTCCGTCATGCCTTTCTCGCTCACATAGCGCAGCACCGAGGAACCACCTTCGAACCCCATCCAGCATCGTTCACCGATCATCGAGAAGCTGAAATCGACCGTCTCGCCGATTGCTTGGAAGCGCATCTTGACATCGCCAAAATACTCGACTTGATCGGGATATCAGCGTGATCAACGGCCACCCTGGGACCCATCAACGCTGCAACGACTGATACTGCACCGTACACACACAAAATAGCATCGACAGGCTCTAGTTGAATCTCAATAGGGCTAAGAAGGATTATGCAAAGGTTGTGATCAGTGCTAAGACGCGAATGAGCCCCGGCTTAACGCCGGGGCTCATTTACAACCTTGGTGGTAATTCAGATGCTATGAAACATCTTCATCAGCCACTAAGTGACTACTACTATGATGTTCCACCGTGTACCACAATCCTCGTGATTTTACTAGTCTTACCATTTTCATAAGAATAGTATTCCAACGTAGGCTGATCAGCGGTAACTATCTTGCCAGCAGCATCTGCACTTGTTGCATCTGCTGCTGCATCTACTATATGAGTGGAATCCAATCGCAGGAAAACTGACAAAGCTTCCTCAAACTCACTCAACGTTTTAGCCTCAACAGTTGTAGACGATTGCAATCCAAGCGCATCATCATCATTATTATCATCACCATTACCAGGAATGCTATCGCTATAAATCGCTTTTGGAGCAATCTGGAACCAGTCGTTATTATCGTAACGTATCCAGCGATAGTCATCATCACTAGCGTTTTCAAATATTATGATACTTCTATCAGTGTCTACTTGGACTATCTGACCAGATGCACCAACTCCGCTTGTAGTGGAATTAGTGGTATCAGCGGCTGGTAGTGCTATATGAACCTTGACAGTCTCAGGAGAAGAAACCCTCAGTGTCCAAGCATCAGAGCTGACACTCGGAGTTGCATCCTCATACAACTGAGCATACAAGTTCTGAAGACTACCAGTAGCTGATTCAGCTTGTTCACCAGAGGAGAAGACATACCTCACAACATTCGACCGCCTCAACGAACGTGAGTTCGCATCAGTAAGAGCAGCAGTAAGAGCAGCAGGAACATCAGTAGCTAAAGCATGATGCTGCACAATTGCAGGATTAAACTCTTCGTCGTCAAAGCTGGCGTCGTCGCCGGTTCCAGTACCGATGATGTCGCTGAATAAGACTACTCTGGCGTTGTCATTTCTCAGTGGGTCGCCGTACTGGTCGGTGACTCTGACGAAGACCCGATTGTCAACGCTTTCGTCCTCTACGGTCAAATAAGGGCGATCTACATCGACAGTAACCCTAGCACGGCTGAGATCAGAGTCTTTGTCACTGAATCTCACCTGATAATAATTTTCGCCTGTTTCTTTTTCCTGTGCATCATTGGTTATGCTTGTCGGCGCATTACTGCCAGGGATCAGCTCGTACTGCACGGCTGTAGTACCAGCAGTACCAGAACCAGGGTCACTAGCTGTGATTATGAACGGTGTCACACCCCTGGAGGTAGTCAGGTCATAATCACGGACACTAATAGCTGGTGCATCTGCATCGGCTGTGTAACCGGTTCCACAGTCATCCGGGTTCAAGGCGTAATTGTATGTGCTTGTTGTGCCGTCGCGCTTACAAGCTGCTCGATATGCAGTCACAGGAGTAGTACCACCGTCACCATCATGATCAAAAGGAATATCAGCGTACCTGTAGGTTGACACCCGCAGGGTCCAGGATGCTGCTTCTTCGCCGTCGGTGCCATAAGATACCGAGCCGTCTTCGTCTTCCAGCTGGATCGTGTAGCGCACGTTGGTGCCATAATGGAAGACCAGATCAGCGTCATGATTGCTGTCCACTACCGCTTTAGTAGCTTTGCGAGTGATTTCAGAGGCTGGAATGTTCAGCGGGTACAACTTTGTACTGCTTTTAACGGTGTCACCGGCTTCACCTGTCCAAGCCCACAAGGTAACACCATCCTTATCAGCAGTGAAATCCTGCTTTACGTCACCGTCGAAACCCGTATCATTGCTAGACTCTATCTCGCAATCAGCTTCAACTGGGTTAGTGCCGGTGTCGCCTGCTCCAAGGCCTTCTTTGAGCACTTCGTCGTTGCAGGTACCGTCATCTTCTTCGAACGCGTCGGCCACATCGTCTATAGTAGTCCAGAACACGTCGACAGGTTTATAAGTCGCCGGCTGGAACGAACTATCACGCAAGGAAACCAGTAGTTGTTCATCGTCGAGAGTACCGTTGTACTGCAAGGTAACACCGGTCGGACGCGCACTGGTATGTGCTAGAGCACGCGTGATGAAAGCAGCCATCTGGCCCCGATTGACCGTGTCGAAAGGCTCGTAATAGTAATCCAGGGGAGCCTGATCGGGAGTGGCGATAGGAGCAACCGATTTACCGTTCACCACACCAAGCTCATACAACGCTGAAGCCGCCTTATCAACCGCAGCCGGGGAGTCGATGCGCGTATCATGGAAATAATCGTCAGCGATACCTGATTCGTCTCTGACAGTCAAAGTGATGTCGCCATTCGTGGCGATGTCAACAGCGTCTGAAGCTTCATCGAGGAAGTTGACCAACCACACGGCCATCTGAGCTCGTGTGACATCAACACGCGGCCTGAACTGAGAACCCTTCTCTATGATCTCTAGATCAGCCAACCGGTTGATCCAATCCTGAGCGAAAGGCGGAGCATCATCGATATCAGTGAAACCCTGATCCGTTACATCCGGAAGGTTCTCCTCCCCGATAGCAGCCTTCAAAGCCCGACCCAGAAACGCCGCCATCTCATAACGCTTCACCGTCCCCTCAGGCGAGAACGTAGTACCATCACCGGTACCGAGACTGACACCGTAATAAGCCAAGCAGTTTATCGCCGTCCGATGAGCATGGCCCGCACTCACATCAGTGAAACCCTTATCATCGGTAGCCGGCCCAACGCATGCTTGAAACGAAGGCTTATAATCCTGCTTGTCGAACGCAGCGTTCGCAGCACCAGACCCGACCGCCAAGACAGACGCAACCAACGCGCCCACAACCAACACAGCCCAACCAGAACGTTGGGCCCTAAACAAGCGAGCCATCAGCCCCTCCTTAGCTTTTGTTTTCACCTGGGGCACAGGCCCCTCTAAATGGGGCATACGCCCCTCCTTTCTCTTGGTGTTTCTTACACTACTATACTCTCGTATGAGTTTTATCTTATCCAATGTGATTTCTCCAGTTTTAAGTTACATTAAGTTACATTTTTAAGTTTTAAGGTTTTAAGAGATTCATTTTATTTTAAAGATTGCACTGACTTATTTTAAGCTTGTCGTCTTGAGTTTGTCAACTAACCTTGTTATGTTACTGCTTTTTAAGCTACTGCGTTGATTAATTTACATTGATTAATTGAATCCAATGATTTTATCCACGATTTTATCCACCAGATCTCACAGTTGCTTCCTTTAACAAAATTCTTAATATATTCTTAACCTTCACATGTTTTTAAGCTCTTCTGAGGCCTTTGAGCCCTGACTCTGCAGATTTTGCAATCTTGATCGTATTTAGTTCTTGGTTTTTGCCTTAGTTGGTTCTTGCAAGTCTGGTTCTTGCCTTCTGGGAGTGTCTACCTTAAAGGCTCCTTCGTCCCTTCAAAACTATAGCAGGCTATCGACAAGGCCTGTTACATGCCTTTGCATACTTAACCGCCATTCCTCATTTCTTTATTTCTTTGCCAAGACAAGATAAAGTATCATAACCAAAGAACACTCACAACAGAACACAAGTCAACTTGTTGTCATGAATTCAACTTCTGAAAGTATATATCTCACATCCAAACCAACACTATCGATCCAAAACATAAGCTAATCGACACCTTTTGACAGTTTAGTGATGCTTTTTTAATATTACTGACATACTCGCAACATGCAATCTACATTCGCAAGTAGCTCTTTATTCAGGTAGATCTTTTTTGCTGAAGTTCTTTCTCGTGGGCCGGGGAGGATTTGAACCTCCGTAGGCTAAGCCGGCGGGTTTACAGCCCGCTCCCTTTGTCCTCTCGGGCACCGACCCTTTGGAAATTGATCTGTGTTACTCTACCTACCTGTTTGACGTGGCTGTTTTCCTGATATTACCCAAATCTATATATTAATATTAACCAACCACAACTGATCTGTATATTCACCAATCACAACTAAGGCTAATCTAATAGTAAATTGACAATCATAGCCAAAGTAGGATTCGGTATAGCGGGCTAAGCAAATCCCTACTGCCCTAACTCAAAAATAGGTGGTAGACGCGAGAAAATCTTGTCAGTGTAAGATTCAGCAGGCACTGCAGACTGGTTGTAAATGCTCAAAAATGGGTGGTAGACGCGAGAAAATCTTGTCAGTGTAATGAGCTTAGTGGCTAGTCAATGGGTTAGTGGCTGATAGAGAGCTGAGTGATTTTTAGCTTTGTGTCCGTGCCTGCTTTTGAACACACAAGCTGGTATACGTGTTGGTGTGCGTCGGCAAATTATTTTTGCCCGTACCAAACTCCCTCTTCAAGTCGGCGTACACGTTCCTCAGTGCTTGGATGTGTGCTGAAAAGTCTGCCGAAACCACCTAGTGAGCCGCCCGCCGCCTGTGCTTTCAGCGGGTTGACTATATAAGCCGATGCCTGATTGGGGTTGACACCGAATGAAGGCACTCTCTGCGAATAATGTTCTAAGCGTATTAAAGCATCAGCCAATGGCCGGCCATCGCCCATGAGTTCTGCTGCGGAAGCATCAGCTTGAAACTCTCTGCTACGACTTATCGCAAGCCTAATCAGCAGCGCGGCCATAGGAGCAAGCAGCGCGAACAATAGCTGGGCATAGGGGTGACCACCACGACTCCCTCGCCCCCCAAAAGGCATCCACATGGCCATATTAGCCACAAACGTGATAGCTGTGCCCACTGCAGCTGCTACTGAGCAAATCAGCACATCGCGGTTGCGTATATGGCACAACTCATGAGCTAGAACACCACGTACCTCATCCCAATCCATCGAACTCAGCAGTCCCTGAGTAACACATACAGCAGAATTTTTGGGATTGCGACCTGTGGCAAATGCATTGGGTTGCGGGTTGGACGATACGTAAAGCTTCGGCATCGGCATACCAGCATGGAAACATAATTCTTCCATTATTGCATAATATTGAGGCATCTCTTCAGCAGTGACCTGAGAAGCTCGAGCTGATTTAATCGCTATTTTGTCGCTGAACCAATAGGAGCCTCCTATTAACAGCAAACCCATGCAAAGGCCGATCACCAACCCTGCTTGCTGCCCAATCAATCCGCCTGCAACTACGCATAGTCCTCCAAGCAGAGACAACAAGAACAATGTCTTAACCGTATTCCACATAACTACAGGATACATCTGAAACCAACACTTGGCAGTGAACATTGAAACGAAACTCCCAGACGAGGTCTGACTGCAGCACCCCGTGCGCCTCCTCCGCCTCCGTGAGGGTGAACAACCCCAGCTGCTCTGCTGCTCTGCTTCTACTTCGCCTCCTCCGCCTCCGTGAGGGTGAACATTGAAACGAAACTCCCAGACGAGGTCTGAGTGCACATGAGGCGTGACCGCATAAGTTTATATTATTTTTATTGATTTTCAATAAATTACATATAATATAAGTATATGAAGTTTATTGGCATATCAGATGAGGATGTCATCCAATGGCCACTGTAACAGTCAGCCGAGCAGAGGATCGGCTGATCGCCGTCAAATGGGTTGCCAGCGATCATGCTGAAGAGTTGCAGCGCGAAGCAGAACTTCTCCGACAACTCGACCACCCCGGTGTTGTAAGTTTCATCGATCTACAAGAAACACCTGATGGAGGACGTTCTCTACATACGCTGTTTGTGAGCTCTGATACTTGGGCTACTCGTCCACTGTGTGATCCGGCCGAGCGAGCCGCTAAAGCAGCCGCGTTGGCTGCAATAATCGCTGACCTGCACGAACTTGGAATAACCCACCGCTATATCAACGCCGCACACGTGTTGCATGGCGATGATGATCGGCCGGTGCTTTGTAGTCTGTCTCGAGCGGGAAATGCTTCCCAAGAAAACCGACACCTGGATTTAGCAGCACTTGCAGAACTCATCTATGACGACAAAATAAAGCGGAGTTCTATAACCAATAAGCTTTCAACTCTAGCAGACGAAGTGCGATCTGGCCAACTCAGTGCTCAAGACGTCGCCCACAAACTCAACTACCTTCTTTCACAAAAAAAGCTGCATGGTAGATCAACTTTGCGCAATAGACCAACTGCGGCTGGTAAGTGGTGCGGCATGTGGCGTGCCATGCTGTCAAGAACATCGAAGCTGGTCTCAACACGGCCAACAACAAGAACCGCCACTCTAGCGGGATTAATCTTGATAGGCATAGGAATCGCAGGATTTGCGTTTAACAGCATTTACAATGACCACGCCGTTGAACCGGGGCCTGATACTACGAACACAGCTTCTGATGATGCAGCAGGTCGCACTGCTGCTGCGGGTCCCACGAATGCAGACATAGGCCATGACAAGCCATCAAGCAATGCTGCTGCAGATCACAGCAAATTGAATGAGTCCGCTGGTAATGAGTCCGCTGGTAATACTGTGATAGCACAAATCGAGCAAGTTCAAGCTCAAACTCAAGATGAACTTTCCGCTGAAAATAGTCGCTTCACAGAAAAGAATAGAGCATCGAATCCTAGCCCACCCGCAGAATCTACGCTCGAACAACCAGAAGGACATACACCTTCAACAGACATCGGAACACTTATAGAACATAAGGGTCGGCGATATGCCATAGGAGTTGCTGATGACATAGTGTTGACTGGAGATTGGAACTGCGACGGAGAGGTCACGCCTTCTATCATTCGACCCAGCGTTGGAGCAGTGGCCTTATTTTATATGTGGCCTGATCCTGGTGAAACAATCTCGCATGCCGCTCATTGGCAAATCGACGGCCTGATCGATGTGCAAGTAGAAAAAACCGGTAACTGCGACATGCTGAGAGTGCACACGACTACTGGCTCATATCTTCTAGACCCGAAAGGAATGCGATGACCATCAAACGATCACTGCTAATGGCAACTATCAGTACTATCAGCGCAATTTTGCTGCACTCATACAGGAACTTTCTTCCTTCACCGCCGATAACCGATTTCACACAACTAGAAAACTGGTGGAATACTCACGGTACTGCTGTAGCGGCCTTTTCCATTGCTCGAATGTTGGGGTTAGTGTTATGCTGCTATCTAGCCATTCTCAGCATTTCTGCAATGCTAGCTGCCATCACCAGATGGCAATGGATGGCAACGTTCACCAAGTGGCTGGCCACACCAGCATTGAGGCGCATAATACTCAGCGGAAGTTTGGCTGCAACACTCACTACGAATACGGCATCAGCTGCCACAGTTCCCGTTGCGTATCCAGTTGCCTCTAGTCAAGTCGTTTCTAGTCAAAACTCGGCAACAATTGGCCACACTGATGTTAGCGAGACATCTACTGATGCTAGCAAGCACACTGATGCTAGCGAGGTGTCGAACGTTGACAATAGAAAGAAATCAACCAATCAAGCGGCTTTTGCAGTAACCGATGTTGGAACTGCCATACCCTCAATGGACTTCAAAGCAACAGATATTGGCGCAGTCATCCAACTCGACGCTGATAAGTTCACCCTGCATCCCTCAATGGACTTCAAAGCAACAGATATTGGCGCAGTCATCCAAAACCACGATCTACAAGCCTCCGCAAGTCCTGAACAAGACCCCGCAACTACG
>JAPPJC010000046.1:42752-43189 GCA_028820455.1 Acidimicrobiaceae bacterium | reverse complement strand
ACTACTGAGACGGGCAAACTACAAGCCTCCGCAAGTCCTGAACAAGACCCCGCAACTACGACTACTGAGACGGGCAAACTACAAGCCTCCGCAAGTCCTGAACAAGACCCCGCAAAAAACATGGATTCAGAAGATACGAACTTAGTAGATCCTAGCTTGCCTATTGATACCAGCTTGCCTATTGATTCCAAACCATACGATTTGACCGCCTTGACCGCTCACTACAATCACGAAGTATGGCTTGTACAACCTGGAGATAACCTTTGGGGAATTGCTGCGAACACCGTATTCGAACGAACCGGCCACACCGAACCAAAAGCCGTAACCCAGTATTGGCTTGACCTTATTGAAACCAACTCAGAGACGTTAAACGGCAAGCCCGACTTGATACATCCCGGGCAAATCATACATTTACCTGGCTAAAAGTCATATATTCG
>JAPPJC010000046.1:41100-42652 GCA_028820455.1 Acidimicrobiaceae bacterium | reverse complement strand
CCTGTTTGAACCGCCTGCCCAAATTAACATCAAGCAGTTTGTCACCAACCAAAACAGCAGGCCATCAACTTGAGGTTTAGCGGTGGTTTCACATGGGATTCATTTACCTGGCTAAAAGTCATATATTCGCCTGTTTGAACCGCCTGCCCAAATTAACATCAAGCAGTTTGTCACCAACCAAAACGGCAGGCCATCAACTGACCAGGCTCAGGATCCTGAATGCCGCGTAGTTTGTCACCAACCAAAACGGCAGGCCATCAACTATGTAGCCAACTCGTGCAACACGCAACGGGCAAAGAGACCGCTTGAACCATCAACCATGTGAGGTCAAGCATCGCCCGGTGGACGCCAGCGAGCTAGTCAGCGGCTTACGGTGTGAATGCCTTTGCCCTAATTGTGTCACAAGTTATGTCACACCCCACACTCATACTGTAATCATGTTAGATAACACGAATAACCAACAAGATTCTCAGCGACAATGCTTTCCACAGCATTCTCAATATTTTCTATTAATTGTGAATGCCTTTGCCCTAATTGTGTCACACCCCACACTCATACTGTAATCATGTTGCTTAGTGCTGCTAAACAGGTTGAGAAGCATCTCGCTGTGATGCTTGCGGGCGTTAAGTCTGGTGAGGCTTCCACCTCTGAGGTATATGAGGTACTTGCTTTATCGAAAGTTCTCAGTACTCAAATAGCAGTGTTCCAAACAATAGCTGCCACTGTTGTTGCCAAAGATCAACAACACAGCGACGGTGGTGCAGGAGTGCTGCGTTCCAGTACGGGAATGTCTAAACAAAAAGCCCGCAAACAAATACGCACAGCAGAAACCCTAGAAGCCATTCCTAATGTGCGTGAGGCAGCAGAAGAAGGAAGAATCACACCAGCAAACGCGGACGCGTTGGCTAGAGCGTCACGCAAGACTAATAATCCTGAGGCTGTGCAAACTGACAGGGAACTATTAAGACAAGCCGAGGTGTTGCCTGATGATTTGTTCGCGCGGCGTGTCAGGACTTGGACTGCCCTGCATCAGCATGATCGTGGGGAGTCGGATTATAGTCGTATGAGAGCTAAACGGAATATACGCATCTGGGATGGTGGTGATGGCATGACACACCTACACGCGATGTTCGACCCAATAACCGGAGCACGGATTCGTAACCGGTTAAACCGCTCCGCATTACGACTGTACAGAAAAGACAAGAAACGTCTCGTTGCTCAATACCGCACAACAACAGCACCCCACAAAACCAACAGTAGCCGAACAAGTCATAACAGTAACCGTCTAAACCACAACGACAGCAGTCGAGTAAGCGGTAGTGGCGATGTTGGTGGACGTAGTTTTCAGCAATGCCTCGCAGACGTCTTCGATAAACTCGTAAGCGGCACCATGAACACTGGGGGTCGGTCAAATCCAGTAGCAGAAATCCTGGTATTCGCCGACATCTCAACCCTGGAATCCCACAACATCGACAAAAACAACACAAACATTCTGGGCCTAGAAGATGTGCAAACCCTCAGCGGCAATAACGATGACACCATCAACGGGATC
>JAPPJC010000046.1:6478-41000 GCA_028820455.1 Acidimicrobiaceae bacterium | reverse complement strand
AACGGCAACCACAACGATGACACCATCAACGGGATCAACGGCAACCACAACGATGACACCATCAACGGGATCAACGGCAACCACAACGATGGCAGTGAAAACAGGCTCAGAATTGACGCAGCAACCAACAACAATGGTGCCGGCAGCCACTCTTGCTTTGGTAATATGAGTGGGATCGGGGAACTAGTAGACGGCACACCCATACCACCATCAATACTTGACCGGCTCATGTGCAGTTCACCGCGCCTCACCGGACTACTGTTCAACGGACCCGGGCGTCCATTATGGTGTGGACGAAGCAAACGCGTAGTCACCGCTGCCCAACTCAAAGCACTAAAATTAAGAGACAGAAACTGCGTTGGCTGTGGAGCGCATCACAGTATGTGTCAAGCACATCACATCATCCCCTGGTCAAAAGGCGGTAAAACCAATCTCGACAACCTTGTCCTAGTCTGCTACGAATGTCACCACAAAATACACGACAACAACTGGCAAATAACCACACAAAACAACCGTTTCATACTACAACCACCCAATCCCAAAACACAGAACCAACACACCAGCAGAATACTACAACCACCCAATCCCAAAACCACCCGCGAACCACCCGCAACAATTACCCCACCCCTACCCAGACCCCAAACACGACGAGTATGTTCAGCAGATACCGATATTTTGCTAGCTAAGACTTAGGTTGCT
Organism: Acidimicrobiaceae bacterium; assembly: GCA_028820455.1. Taxonomy (GTDB): domain Bacteria; phylum Actinomycetota; class Acidimicrobiia; order Acidimicrobiales; family Aldehydirespiratoraceae; genus JAAXHB01. Next base: position 40,301 of record JAPPJC010000046.1, on the reverse strand, counting down.
AGCTAAGACTTAGGTAAGGGCTGAGCGCAACTTTTTCAGCAATCCGTCACGAGATGGAGGAGCAACATCCTCGCCCCGCAATTCAGCTAGCTCTCTTATGAGTTGTGCTTGCTCGGCAGTGAGATCGTCTGGAACATCTACTACAAATCGTATCAGCAGGTCACCTCGACCTCTTCCTCTGATATAAGGAACGCCCTTGCCGGGTAGCTTTAATTCTTTGCCTGTCTCAGTGCCTGACTTGACGGTAATACTCACAGTACCATCAAGGGTTTCATAATCACGCTCCACCCCTAAAGCTGCCTGCGTAAAAGGTATGTGCATTTCATGCACAAGATTATTGCCTTCACGGTGTAAATAGGGATGAGGCCTGACACGAAGATGCACATATAAGTCGCCGCTAGGGCCTCCACGGGGCCCAACAGCTCCTTTCCCGGTTAGTCGTAGCTTGGTGCCGTTTTCAACACCAGCTGGCACCTCCACAGGATACGTGACATCCTCAATGGAACGGCCATAACCTTTGCATGAACTACACGGTTGCTCAATCTTTTCGCCAAACCCTTCGCAATCATCACACACCGACGTAGAAACCATTCGCCCTAACAGGGATTGGCGAACTTGGCGCACCTGCCCTGTTCCACTGCAAGTCGAACAACGAACTGGACTCATACCAGATTGCGCGCCTGAACCTCCGCACGATCCACACGCTATAGCAGTGCGCACCTTAACATCCTTTTTCACTCCGAACACGGCGTCCTTCAATTCCAAATCGACATACCCCTCTATATCTTCGCCTCTTGGTGTTGCACTTCTGCTGCCTGTCATATCAACAAAAGGCGCGGCAGCCCCGAAAAAAGTCTCAAAGAGACTACTCAGCCCATCCGCAAACGGATCGGACATCTGAACTTTCTTAGGGTCATCTGTGCCGAAACGGTCATACAAAGAGCGCCTCTCCGGATCAGACAACGTTTCGTAAGCTTTGTTCAGTTCTTTGAAACGCGACTCCGCATTCGGGTCACCAGGATTGGCGTCCGGATGATGCTTTCTAGCTAGTTTGCGGTAGGCACGTTTAAGTTCTTCCTGAGTAGCCCTCCGCTCTACTCCAAGCATCTCATAATAATCACTCATGTCACTAAATATCAAGCTTGACTGAGGGCACTCCCCAACTGCTGCCCCACGACATCCACAGCCGAAATCACTTTGTGATAGTCCATCCGGGTGGGCCCGATAACCCCTATTGTTCCGAAGTCAGTGCCATACGCACTGTAAGGTGCCAGTACAACAGCACACTCCGATAGTGATGGTACTCCATTCTCCACACCGATGGCAACACGGCAATCACGGTCAAGGAGCTCCTGAACCAAAGACACCACTGTTAGCTGATGTTCAAGCAAGCTCAAAACAGCACGCAGCTGATCTGCAGCATCAAACGCGTCGGCTAGTTTACCCGTACCACCCACAAAGACCCTATGATGTTCACTAGCCTCATGCAGAGCATCAAGTGCGGCTATTACGAGCCTATCCGTTTCATCTGCTGTGCTTCCATACTCAACCTCCACCTCAGACAATGTACAACCAATCACTTTCTCAGCTAGTCGTTGTGATGCATCCGCTACTACGTCAGCGGTAGCACCTTGAGGCAAATCCAAGACCCGTTTCTCCACACTGCCATTGGACATAACTGCCAATACCAGAACTTTTTGAGTGGATACCTTAATCAGTTGAGCCAACCGTACAACCACTTGAGCAGAGCTCGGGCCCACCACAACTCCTGCCCAATCAGTGAGTTCGGACAATAAGCGAGCAGTATGGCTCAACAACGAAGAAAGCCCGTCATGCTCATCAAAGAAAAAATCTCTTACCTGCTGGCTATGCGACTCTTCAAGAATGGGTGTTCGATCTTGCACTTGATCGACAAAAAAGCGATAAGCCTTGACGGTTGGTATCCTGCCAGCACTGGTGTGAGGCTGAACCAAATATTCCTGATCCTCTAAAGACGCCAACTCACTGCGCACCGTCGCTGAAGACACTTCCACTCCCGGAGAGCCTGATAGTCGGCTTGAACCAACAGGCTGAGCAGTGTGAATATATTCCTGTACCAGAGCGTGCAGTATGACTGCTTTACGATCGTCGAGCATGATCTTATTTTAGGGTCAAAGCTGAAATAAACGCCTCTTGAGGTATCTCTACCCTACCTATGGTTTTCATGCGTTTCTTGCCAGCCCTTTGCTTTTCGATCAATTTTCTTTTGCGCGTGACATCGCCACCGTAAAGTTTAGATGTCACATCCTTCCTGTATGCTCTAACTGTTTCCCGGGCAATTATTCTACCCCCTATAGCAGCCTGAATTGGAATCTCAAACTGCTGTCTAGGGATAAGTTCCTGCAGTTTGACTGTCATAGCCCTACCATAAGAATACGCCTTATCCCGATGAACTATCATCGAGAAAGCGTCCACCGGTAAGCCTTGCAGCAGTATGTCGACTTTCACCATGTCAGACACGTGATATCCTGCTGACTCATAATCCAGACTGGCATAGCCTTGCGTACGGCTTTTCATCTGGTCGAAAAAATCCATGATAACCTCAGCCAATGGCAAACGATAACGCAGTTCCACCCGTTCCGGTGATAGATACTCCACACCTATCAACTCACCACGGCGTGACTGGCACAAATCCATAAGCGCTCCAGTGTAGTCGGATGGGCTGATAACGCTCGCCATCAAATAAGGTTCGGCAACTGTCAGCACCTCACCAGCTGGGGGCATTTCTGAAGGGTTCGACACTACAACCGTTTCTCCGGACGGTTTCTTCACCTCGTATTTCACTGAAGGAGCAGTGGAGATAAGCGGCAGATCAAATTCGCGTTCAATGCGCTCACGCACGATTTCCATATGCAAAAGACCCAGAAAACCACAACGAAATCCAAAGCCGAGAGCTTCGGAGGTTTCAGGCTCATAAGTAAACCCGGAATCGTTCAAACGGAGTTTCTCAAGTGCTACCCGAAGGTGGGCGAAATCGTCCCGGTCGGTGGGATAAAGACCCGAAAACACCATGGGCTTCGGCTCTGAATATCCTGGCAGAGGCTCGGAGGCCGGGTTGTGATCACTGGTAATAGTCTCACCCGAGCGGGCTTCATCGACGTTTTTGATGCCCGCTATCAGGTAGCCGGTCTCACCGGGGCTTAATTGCCCGACAATCTCATTGGAAGGTATGCGCACACCGATCTCATCGGGATCATGACAAGTGTCAGCTTGCATGAAACGCAGCTTCGTGCTAGACGATAATACTCCATTCATTACACGAATCGATGAGACAACTCCACGATATCGATCAAAATGAGAATCAAATATAAGAGCCTGAAGCGGAGCGTCTCCTGACCCTTCAGGTGGTGGCGTTCTCGTCACAACAGCATCCAGCAGACCAGCCACCCCTTCACCGGTTTTCGCTGAAATGTGCAACACATCCTCAGCAGGTATGCCAAGCACCTGCTCCAACTCTAAGGCACAACGATCGGGATCAGCAGCAGGCAGATCAATCTTGTTCAACACAGCCACAACCTCAAGATCATTCTCAACAGCAAGATAGCAGTTGGCCAACGTTTGTGCCTCAATGCCCTGAGCTGCGTCAACAACAAGGATCACCGACTCGCAAGCTGCCAAAGACCTGCTCACTTCATATGAAAAATCAACATGACCTGGAGTGTCGATCAGATTTATCACGTGACCCTTCCAGTTCAAGCGAACCGACTGAAGTTTGATGGTAATACCCCGTTCTCGCTCAAGATCCATGGAATCAAGAAACTGTTCACGCATATCGCGAGCATCAACAGCACCGGTGAGCTCCAACATGCGATCGGCCAGAGTGGATTTTCCGTGATCGATATGGGCGATGATAGACGTATTACGAATCAAGTGCTGTTGCATAGCCGTCAAAAAATTCTTGAATATCGAACAATATACCTATGCTGCTGACTATACAGAGTTTATGTCATGTATACTGCAATGGCTATTGACCAACAGATAGATAGGTAACAATGGCTATAATCAAATCACAGATCAAGCGGAACAAACAAAATGAGAAACGCCGTTTGAGAAACAAGTCTTTACGTTCCGAAACCAGCACCCTCACAAAAGCTGCCATAGCAGCCGCATCCACCGGCAGCGATAACACCGAACAAATGCTCAACACTGCTCTGAGATGCCTGGATAAAGCCGCTGCTAAAGGTGTCCTACATAAAAATGCTGCAGCACGGCGCAAAAGTCGCCTAGTCAAGCGGGTACGCGAACTAACGGCGGGAACATCTTGACACCATGGAAGCCAAGCGAGCTACGAGTACTTCCAATATCAGATCATGCGGCCAGTCAACCATTCCACGTAGAGCCAAATCCGCTTCAGCCAACAGCTGAATGGACTCTGCGATGTTTTTCGATCCGAGAAGATCGACCTGAGAAAGCAGCTTTTTAGCAGGAAAAGGTTTCATGTTCAATATTTTCGCTGCTTCAGCTTGGTTTCTGGCTCCAGCACCATCCAAACGCAGCATCCTCTGATATCTTCTATGCAGCCATGCAAGCAGCATAAAAGGATTCTGAGTGAGAAGCTGACGTTGAAGAACTCCGATAGCGGTCTTGATATCCCCACGATCGATAGCATTGTCAAGCTCCCAAGGAGCTAACGAACCCGGATCACCGCTGTAACGTTCCACATCGTCAGCAGTGACTCTCGATTCCTCACTGAGGGCACCTGCCAAAGTACGCAAATACCCCACCACAAGACCACGATCTTGGCCTACAATCCCCGCTAAAGCTGCCACAGCTGCAGGCTCGAAGCGAAGACCAGTTTCAGCTATCTGCTCTTTCAACCATCTGTTATTCTGGCGATTGTCGTTGAACGGGGCGTCTGTTTTGATGATCTCCCCTCCCGAAGATTCAACTGCCTTTCTTAGTTCCTTCGGCACAGGAGGCAAGCGTGTTCTTTTGGCTGACTTTTGCCCTCTCTGCCATACCAACACCAAGTCAACCACAGCAAGCAGGTTCGCGAGAAGCTTCACAAGCTCCCCGCAATCACGGGCGAATCTCGCCAGATGGTGGCCGACAACAACCCGCCTTTCGGTTAGGAAAGGCGGAGTCTGAGCTGCGTCAATCAACGGAGCGAGACTCCACTCGGAGTCGGCGTCACGCAGATCCTCTTCGCGAATCCGTGTCAATGTCAACGCACGGTCACTGTCGCCGACCAAATCGTCGACCAACTTCGCGACAGCCTTGTTTTGAAGAACGACATCACTGCCAGTGACAAGCCAGACACCCATGACACTACCGCTAGCCCTCGCCGATCAGACGTTCCAACATCAGCTCGGGTTTGTCTACTATGACACGTTCCAACCAGTAGGGACTCTCGAACAGTGCCAACAGCTCACCGTCGCCTCTCTCCACCAGTGCAACACCCGGCAGATTCTTCAACGTCTCAGCAGAAACCGTTTCGGTACGCCGAGCAGTTGTCCATGGAGTGGAACTCAACTCAGCGGGTGCACCGAACTCATGGCGCAACCGATACAACGCCACATCGAACTGCATCGGCCCCACTGCTGCCAATATCGGCCTGCTTTGACCATAATCGGGCTGATACAACACTTGTACGGTGCCTTCAGAGTCAAGTTGCCGAACCCCCGAACGAAACTGTTTAGCTTTAGACGTATCAGCACAAAAAGCCATCCGAAAATGATTAGGAGCAAACGACGGAATCGCAGGCCACTCAACAGGTGTGTCAACATAAACAGCATCACCAGGCCGGAGATCCCCGGCATTGACCAAACCGATCACATCACCAGGCCAAGCCTCCTCAACAGTATTGCGATCACGCCCCAGTAGAGAATGCGCATACTTTGTGGAGAAAGGTTTACCGGTTCGACCGTTGATCACCGCCATCCCTCGCTCGAATCTCCCTGAACAGACCCTGAGAAAAGCCACATAATCACGATGAGCTGGATTCATGTTGGATTGAACTTTGAAAACCATGGCACTGAAAGGTGAAGTTATGCTACGAAGATCGTTATTGACATCAAAATAAGGGCGAGGAGGTGGAACTAAGTCTATTACAGCGTCAAGCAGTAGCTTCACACCGAAGTTCGTCAACGCCGATCCGTAGAACACCGGCGATAATTCGCCTGCTTCGAAACGTTTTTGGTCAAAATCAGGTGCAGCGGCATCAAGAAGCTCAACGGATTCAAAAGCTTCAACCCAAGTGGGGTCACCATCACCAGCAGCATACTTCGCAATTATCTGCTCAGGGGCCATAGAAGAACCCCGGGCTGTGCGCACAAAACGCACAAAATCTCCTGTATTACGGTTGATCACACCCACAAAACGGTCACCATCTCCGACTGGCCATGTAATAGGCACAGGGTCGAGCGTCAGCTGATCTTCTATCTCATCAAGCAACTCTAAAGGATCACGAGCAGGACGATCCCATTTATTGATAAAAGTAGTAATAGGAATTTCACGTTCACGACATACCTCGAAAAGTTTTCGGGTTTGCGCCTCAATACCCTTAGACCCATCAAGCACCATCACCACAGCATCCACAGCTGCCAGGACCCGATAAGTGTCCTCACAGAAATCACGGTGACCAGGAGTGTCGAGCAGATTCAAAACCCTGTCACGATACGTGAACTGCAAGACAGTGGAAGTGATTGAAATACCTCTGCGTCGTTCTAATTCCATCCAATCAGAAGTAACATTTCTCTGCCCCTGACGGGCTTTCACTGCACCCGCTCCGGCACTGAGAACTCCACCGTAAAGCAGCAACTTCTCGGTTAACGTGGTTTTGCCCGCATCAGGATGTGAGATAATCGCAAACGTACGACGACGTGACGACTCCCGCCGGGGATCACCGCTCGGCTCCACCGCATTCATCTGCTCAAAGCCACCATGACGATTCAAGCGATACCACTAATGCACAAACGGCCGGATCTCCTCGACACTCTGTAACCTCCAGTAACCTCTGTAGCTACCCAACGACCAGCAGCAACCGCTAACACACGATCTATCGAAGCAGCTGAAACCGCACCAAGGTTTGAGGCTGTAGAAGTGCTGATCCAGCTTCTAAGCGCTTCAGAAGCCACAGCTTTGGGAACTGCAAGCAGTTCAGCCGTGCTGGCAGGATCGATCTGTTTCGCAAGTTCTTTAAGTGCATCATACGCCTCTGACGCAAGATCGGCATGTCGGTTGATCAGTGGTACAGGGTCACGTCCCAATGCTCGAGCCAATGCCGGTATGACTTGGGTGCGTATAGCCACCCGTGAAAAAGTTTCGTCTGTGTTCATCGGGTCAGACACAACCTCAAGGTCTAGCTGAGCACACACAGCATGAGTTTCTTCACGTCGCAATCCAAGCAGAGGCCTAGAAATAAACTTGAACTGTGTAGCGGCCCCGGCTAAGCCGCCGCCTCTCCCGATATTGAACAATACAGTCTCAGCACGATCATCAGCCGTGTGGCCTACCATCACATCATCCGGCAAAGCCGCATAACGGGCTATACGAGCTCTTTCCTCCAGGTGTGGACCCGACTCCAAAAACACAGTCCTAACCTTGAAATCCGCTCCTAACCGGGAAGCGACACCGCTAGCAACTGTCTCATCATCGTCTGCTGATGGCCTTAACTTGTGATTGACATGCCAGGCAGTCACATGAAGACCAGCGGTCACCGCGAGAGCTACTAGAGCACTGGAATCCGGGCCACCTGAAAGACCGCACGATACGTGCGAACCACGCGCAGGAAACCGACAACGCGTAAGAAGTTCGGTTATCGAAGACATTACCACTGCTCAGCGTGCGTTAACGTGAGGCTACAACCGAACCGTGCGAACTGACTCGATTCACCCAAAGTTGTGGGTCGACTATTTCGGACTTGTTCGGCAGGTACTCCGGTGCAGTCCACACACGATTCAGCAACTCGGAGCCTCCTGTTAGTTCGACTAGCTCAATGAAGTTCTCACCTGCAGCGTATTGGCTTATCTTCGCATCGATCCCAACTAGTTTCTGCACTAATTTGACAAAACCTCGAACTGAACGCCTGCGGCTGCGCATGACACGGGCAAAACGGTCGGCACCGGGAAGCAAACCCCTCCCCGCACGAGCCATTGTCACATCGCCATGCCCCTCAAGTAAAGCCATAAGGCCATACAGTTGATCCAACACCTCAGCTTGTGTCTCTGTGGCAAACAAAGCTGCGATCCCACCTGAAGCCAAAGGGTCTTCACCTCGACGACGCGCATTAACCACCCTGCGTAAGGCTTCGGAAAATCTTTTCGGATCGGGAGCCAAACCCTCAACAACAGATTCTACAAGACTGAGAAAATGCGCCCGCAACCAGCTGACCCCTGTAAATTGCGCTCGATGTGTCACCTCATGCAAGGCTAACCACAACCGAAACTGAGACGAATCAAACGCATAACGGTTTTCCATGGTCAACACGTTCGGAGCCACATAATACACGATATCCTGTTCATCAGGCTGCTCGTCCTCTATTACGAGCAGGTCATACTGCCCTAATACGCGGGTTGACATCCAGCCCAGAACAAACCCGAACTCCGCACCGGCCAGCCTACGAGTCACCGGTGCTGCCGGAGAATCCAACCGGTCGCTCAACTTCTCGGTAAGTGGTCTCAGCAAACGCTTGAACGAAGCAATATTGGCATCGATCCAACCAGAACGCCCGATAAGTCGACTTCGAGCCAAACCCGACTGTGAACGCAGACCCGTACAATCACCGACCAGTTCCTCAGCCTGGGATGTGAATCTTGTGAAATCATCGACAAGTCCACGCCGATGAAACGACAAAGTATAAGGCTCACGGCCCGCAACCCGTACAGCCACACGCTTGGCAAGCTCCCAGTCAACAAAAGAGTTCTTCATGTATACTCAGTTCAATTTTTTAGGGTATCGTTTATGGGTAACCTTATGCAGGTAACCGACAATGGTCAATACAGGTACTAATAATGCAAGAACAACGAGTGGTACCGCTATCCAAAAGTGCCAAACCACGGATGCAATAATCATGTTAGTCAGTGTAGCATGTAAAAGCCCGACAAAGAGCTTGAGCGTTTTAAGAAACCAGAGCCCGAAAGGGGATTCGAACCCCTGACCTACGCTTTACGAGAGCGTCGCTCTGCCGACTGAGCTATTCGGGCCGGATTAACCTATACTATGATTAAAAGATGTTAGGGCAAGACTACAACGAAACCAATACCTCAGCAAGATGAGACGAAACTATACCTCAGCAAGATGGGACAAAACCAAAATGCCGGCAATGGATGAAGCATTGTCGGGTCGAGACACGCCGATAGCCTTACAATCTACCAAGCATCTATCCCTAGGGACTCGGATAATACCTCCATTCCCTAGCGAATGTGAACAGGCTATGTTTGGTCTTGGCTGTTTTTGGGGTGCTGAACGTTGTTTTTGGCAGCTTGAAGGTGTGCATACCACAGCGGTGGGTTACGCAGGTGGTTTCACCCTGAACCCTACATACGAAGAAGTCTGTAGTGGGCAAACCGGGCATACCGAAGTGGTCTTAGTAGTTTACGACCCATCTTCAATAGACTATGAGCGTCTGCTTAAAGAGTTTTGGGAAGTACATGACCCTACTCTTGGTATGCGTCAAGGTTACGATATCGGAACCCAATATCGCAGTGCTATCTTCACTTACAACACACAGCAGCATCTAGCCGCAACCACTAGTCAAACACGTTATCAACAGAAACTGCTAAAAAAAGGTTACGGTAGTATCACAACTGAAATAAGCGATGCACCTGAGTTTTATTACGCCGAAGAATACCACCAGCAGTACTTGATACGCAATCCCAGTGGATATTGTCATCACGGATTCTGCCAAGCAAGCTACGACCCGACAAGCTGAAAACTCTGAAGCCTAACTATTCGATGTGCCAAGCACCCTGGGATCCGGAGGATCTGGCATTTCAACCAATCGAATATTCAAATAACCCTCGATACGAGCCAATTGCTGCCCGTTCCTTGCTACTGCATCGCTTATTTCTTGACGAAATTCATGAAACTCAATGCGCAACTCACTAAGCGACCCCTGAAACTCACCACGCAACTCACTAAGCGACCCCTGAAACTCACCACGCAACTCACTACGCAGCACCCTAAGCGACTCATGAAACTCACTACGCGATTCCTGAAACTCAATGCGCAAATCCTTAAACTCGCCGCGCAAATCCCTGAATGACTCATCAAACTCACCACGCAACTCACTACGCAAATCCCTGAATGACCCCTGAAACTCACCACGCAGTTTGTCGATATTTCGCTGTTGATGCCACACCAATGCCAGCACAGCTAAAAGCAGTGTGACAACTTCTACAACCGTTTCAATACCCATTGATCACATTCTATCATGTATTTCAGACAACTGAAAACTTAAAAAGTATTGAAAATGCACTATTTATATGATAATATCATGCAAGGTTTTCGAATGCTAATGCAACCAATCAAGCAAGCGAAGACAACTACCAGGTGACCTGACGTAAAGCACTGATAAGATCACTGGCTGTAAGCCTCGCACTCTGAATGACTTCTGAAGCGCGGCCGTGCAAATGAGCAGCCTCAGCCACACATTCAAATATTCTTTCAGCCCCGAAAGCAGCTGCACGTCCGGCAATGATACCTGTGAGAACATCACCCGTGCCCGCTGCAGCCAGTTTCGGGCTTACGCAGCTGATAATGCGGACCTGTCCATCGTGGTTGGCAACAACTGTGGGCCCACCTTTGAGTAATACCGTGGCTTGCCACTCTGTCGCGGCAGCACGTGCCGCCGCAATGCGATCAACACCGGGGCGGTGCCCCGTGAGTGCTTCAAATTCAACATCATGGGGAGTGAATACTGTGGGCACCATTCTTTTACGCCTCTGACTCATAGCTTCTGCAACTGCTGGATCATGCATCAAATGCATGGCATCTGCATCGATTACTGTAGGTAAGCCCAGTCTAAGGACATCTACGAATCGAGCAGCCGCCGCACTATCCCTACCAAGCCCAGGTCCCACCGCACACGCTTTGAAACGAGCAGCGTCGACGGAGAGTGGTGGCTCGTCATGCACCACCTCCACTGGTAATCCTTTAGACGCCTCTACGGGAATATTCAGACAAACCAAACGGGCACCACTAACTTGAGCTGTCTCACATACAAGAGCGGCAGCACCACCCATACCAACCGAACCGGCAACCACTAAAACCGCGTTACCCCACTTGTGGGTAGTGTGTGAACCCACAGGCAAAGGCTCGACATCAGTGTCCTCAAACAAAGCACACCTAGTGCTGTCGCCCGATTTGATCTTCAACCCGATATCGGCAACAGTTACCGCCCCACAAATCTTTGATCCCACGTTGAACAGTAATCCTGGCTTGAGAGCGGCAAAAGTTACAGTATGCCCTGCCGGCCATACCGGACCACCCATTACTTCACCGGTAAGACCATCGATGCCACTTGGTATGTCCACAGCAAGTACGGGTGTCTCTTCACAAGCCCGCTTCGGAGCACTGTAAGATCGTGACAAGCCCGTCCCAAAAGCTGCATCGATATACAAGTCCGCTGCAGGCAGTATCTCAGGCGCATTCAAAGCCGACACCACTGAAGCGCGAACACCAGCACGCTGTAAACGATGCGCAGCAACTCGTCCATCAGCACCGTTGTTGCCGGGGCCAGAGACGATTACCACCCGACGCCCGTACCGTCCTCCCATTATCTCCATCGCCAACCGAGCAGTTGCAGCTCCTGCCTTTTCAATCAAATCCTCTGCTGATTCACTGGCCGCAGCATCGATTTCAGACATCCGTGCCGGAGTCACAACAGGAATCATCGCTTAACGCAAGGCCAATACTGTCGCTGAAGCAAGACTACTTGTATGTGAGATGGTAACCAGCCAACGACTAACTCCGCAAGCTGTCGCTTTTGCAGCAGCTTCCCCCCGCAGTACTAGTCGAGGGCTGCCTTTACTCGTGCGCACCACTTCAATATCGACCATACGCATATTTCCAAGCCCGAAACCCAATGCCTTCAATGTCGCCTCTTTGGCTGCAAACCTTGCTGCCAGACGCTCTGTCGGATCAACGAATCGTTCTGCGTAGTCCAATTCGCCACTCGTGAAGAGTCTACCGGCAAGTGAAGGGCGTCTCTGCAGCACCCCACGAAAACGATGGACATCCACAATATCCGAACCAATCCCCAGTACCTCACTCCCTGGAATCCCTGATTCTTCAATCATCAAAACACCGCCTGCTGTCTACCGCACATTGACAGAACATAGGACAACGCTGTGCAAATGCTTCGGTGACCACTGTCTTGATGCACCTACGGACATCGGTCTTTGCTTCGGCGGAACCAAACCTTTCTGTGAGGTCGATGAAGGTCAATCCGCGAGAAGTCTCGAGCGTAGAATCCGCACTACCGACAATCGCCAAAACAGGAACACCCAACTCGGAGGCGATCTCCAAAACTCCGCCGACTACCTTTCCTTTCAGCGATGTAGCATCAAAACGTCCTTCACCTGTAATCACGATGTCCGCATCAGCAATGCGTTTCCGTAGGTCAACATCATTAGCCACAACTTTGAAACCGTCGACGAGTTCGGCCCCTACTGCAGCTAAACCACCGGCTAAACCACCGGCCGCGCCGGTCCTGGGCATACGTGTCACATCTACGCCATAATCTTGCAAATACATCTCTGCCAGCTCACTCAGACGACGATTCAATCGCTTTATTTGAGCTGTCGATGCCCCCTTTTGTGGACCGAACACCTCTGCTGCATCAAGAAAACCCGTCCTCACATCGCAAGCTACTACCAACTCTACACTTCGTAGCCTGCTAGCCGGTGGCAAAACCTTCAATGCTCCCAAACCGCCATCGGTGGTAGCTGAACCTCCTGCAGCAACGACTACCCGATGTGCACCTTCATGGATGGCTTCAGATATCAACTCTCCTGTTCCCGCGGTAGTGGCATTCATGGGATCATTACCCGATGCGCCACCCGCTAATGTGAGGCCCGAGGCTGAAGCCATTTCAATTACTGCAACACCTTCAGAGAAACGCCACGGCGCTGTAACCGACTTACCCAGAGGCCCTGTTACAACTGACGAACGAGTAAAGCCCCCCAGTGCTTCAAGGGTGCCTTCACCGCCATCGGCCATAGGGGCTTTGTCGAGGCGGACTGAGAATATCGTTGCCACCTCACCGATAATGGAAACCACCTCAGCAGCTGAAACGGTACCACGGAACTTGTCGGGAGCAGCCAGAATCCTCATGCACGCTCAAACTGTTCAGCGAACATCCCAAGCGTTGCCGACACTCGCATACTGCACTGCGAAACGTCCCGCCTTAACACCGCTGCGTACGGCACCTTCCATTGTCGCCGGCCATCCAGTGTCAGTCCACGCACCTGCGAGGTACACACCAGGAATACCGCTAGCGACATCCGCTCTGAGGTTGTGAGTATTAGGCCCTCCGAAGAAAGTGGCAGCACGCTCTCTGGTCACCATCGACTCAATCATGCTCGCCTCCGCAGCGGCAGGCAGCAGCTTCGTGAGTTCAGCAGCAAAATGAGCAATGAGGTCGGCGGAAGAGTGCCTCATATAAGACTTAGCCCCTGAAAGGGAAATCGCCAAACATTGGCTTCCGTCATCTAGTCCTGCCCCTTCCGTGCGATCGAATAGAAACTGCACCTCAGTGCCAACTCCAGCTGCAATCTTCAAATCGGTCACAGGGCGGTCGTACACTAAGTGAACGTTGATGATAGGCGAAATACCCAACTGATCCAACCGGTCTTGACTTTTAATACTTTCAGGAGGCAACAGTGAAGCCACGACATCATGCTGGACTGCTACTACCACTGCATCAGCGGGAAGCTTCTGCCCGTCAACGCGAACCTCCAAATCTCCCTGACTTCCCAAGCCCACTCGAGACACTTCAGAACGTGTCCTGATCTCACCGCCAGCAGACTGCAAAGCGTTTCTTGCGGCGTCACCATGTAAAACAGACAAAGGTACTTTAGCCCAACCGATGTCACCAGCCGTAGCCCTACTGAGCAATCCGGTACTGAAAACCTTCACGGCAAGTTTGAGGGAAGCCTCATCAGCAGGCACATTGACTGTTGGTAGTACGATCAGGTTCCAGAAGTTGGCAATAGCGGTTTCGCCCTGTTTATGTTCAGCCAACCAATCCCCAAACGATACATTGTCGAGAGTGGGATCATCAGGATCAAGCCGCCGTAGAGCAAATCCTGCCTTCAGCACAGCAAACCGCTGATGAAAAGTCAAATGAGGATAAGCAAGCAATGAGGGTGTCAAATGTAACGGGGAAGGTCCTAGAGTGCGACGTATCGATCCAACCCGACCATCCGGAGCTAACACAGGAACATTCAATCGTGGTTGAATGCGCACATTACCTGCGGAGCCGATACGCCTCAAGAACGTTTGATACGCAGTGCAACAACGCATGAAAACGTGCTGACCGTTGTCAAACCAAACACCATGACGTTCAAACGACCAGGTAGCTCCACCCAAGCGGTGTCGCTTTTCCAGCAAAAGCACTGACGCTCCGGAATCAGCAGCTTCAATGCCTGCTGAGAGACCTGCCAAACCTCCACCGACAACCACCACAAAAGGTCGCCGGCCCATCACAGACAATCCCCATTCACGGAGTAAAACCAGAAACGCTACGCACCGCAACAAGGGCTTTTTCCCACGCAGGCAAAGCGACCCTTTCACGCAATGGGCTGATGGGGTCATCCAAAATGCGTATCAGCAGACGCTTGTATATACCAGCCATGGCTGCTGTGCAAGCCCGACTGCGATGATCTAGATACTCCAACAGTTCAAAACCACGATCAAACCACCCGATAGCATGCCCTCCTACTGACTCGACCAAAGCAGAAAAGCCTTCAGATGGCTTCCATAATCCTGGTTCAACCCCGAAACGTTCACATTCTTCTTCAGGAAGATACACGCGACCTCTTCGTTCGTCCTCCACGATGTCTCTAAGGATGTTCGTAAGCTGCAATGCGACACCAAGATCATCAGCGAGCTTCTCAGGGGAACATTCCAAAACATTGGAGTCGCCATCGTTTGTCTGCTCCTTTGTGCTATGTTCATGCTTGGCTTTCTTGAGTCCGAAAATTCCTAAGGAGAGACGACCGACTGACCCGGCCACCAAACGGCAATACTCGATCGTATCTTCCATGGTGACATAGTCAGTGCCACTGACATCCTGCTCGCAACCTTCCACGATCTCGTGCAAAGCGGCAACAGGAATCGGGAAACAGGAGGCTGCATGCGCGACCTCAAGCAGTATAGGGTCGTTCGGATCGGATATGTCACCCCTTTCCAAAGCATCAATCGTCTTATGCTGCTGTTGTAGGGCTTCTTGTTTGCGCTTCTCAGTCCAATCACCGTCACCGATGTCGTCGATACGACGAGCCATAGCATATAAAGCCGTCATCGCGCGACGCCTATCCGGTGACAGCAAACGTATACCATAAGCAAAGTTGCGGGCCTCAGCCCAAGTAATCCGCTGACAATACTTTTGTGCATCATCATTTGAAATCACAGAACACTCCCGAAGTTACTCTATTTCTGTAGCCGCTTCTTGTGAATTGCTTCAGGAGTGGATCGACCAAGCGATCGGTGGAATCATTTATCAGCTGCTCTTTTTCGGGGTGTTATTACGGCTTTAGTATAGACCTTCGCGAACCATTTCAAAAGACGTAACTTACCTGCCTTGCGCAGCCCACTCAGAACATCGAAATCCGCCGCTCCAATAGCTTCAAGGCCAGCAAAACCACCTGCTGTGAAACCTGCTACCGCCAAACGGGCATGGCCTCGCAACGAAGCTGTAAGCTTATGGCCACTGGCAAGCATATGACGTGCCTTGTCCGCCTCATAAGAAATCAACTTACGCAAAGCAGTACCTGCCACTGGTTGCAGCAAATGTTCACGGTGGACGTTGAACCTCTTCATATCCTCGGTGGGTAGATATATGCGTCCTACTTGAGCGTCCTCACTTACATCCTGGAGGTGTTCAAGTACTTGCAATGCACTGCAAACATCGTCGGAATACTTTTCACATTCTGGACTGTCAACCCCGAAAACAGCCAAAACAAGACGCCCAACAGGGTTAGCAGACAAATCACAGTACTCCAGTAGATCATCCCAATCGGTATAGCTGGTCTTGCGTTGATCAAGCCTGTTGGCTTCCAGTAGTTTGTCGAAGTACAGGCGAGACAAACCCAGGTGTTCAACCGTTGGAGCGAGTTGACGAAAAATAGGGTGACTGTGAGTACCTGCAAAAAGAGCTTCCAACTGAACAGCGGCCCAATCCAAAGCAGCAGAACGATCCCCGGAATACTCGTCGCCTAAACTGTCTACAAGCCGAGCGTATCCGTAGATAGCTTGCAAATGCTGCCGCACCTGTTCCGGTAGCACCTTCAAGGCGACAGGAAAATTCTCGCTTGCGGCGCGAGACATCGTAGCTTCCACGGAAATAAAGGGCTCATTCATGGCTGACACGGATTCAACATATACAAACCTCTATATCATTTTAGAACTTCCATGTCATTATCAAGACAAGCAAAATGACGAAACGCTGCTGATGCAATCTCCGATCCGACTTTCCCACTTTCCACGGCCAACTGTCAAAATCGGCATCCTGCTAGCTATCGGATACTGCGATTTATCCTTTATTTCGACAACTTTTCTACTACCGGAGATTGTGGAGCATTACAACATCAGCTTTGGCAATGCGTCTCTTATAGGAACGTTTCAACTGTTCGGGTTCATGGTTTCCACATGGGCGGTTGGACGCTTCTTGCAACCGCGTGAACGATACTTCATGGCGGCTCTATTGGTTGTTGCGGTTTCCAATCTATTCTCCTTCGGCCTACCCGATTATTCACTTCTGATCATATTGAGGCTCATCAATGGTCTCGCTCTAGGAACAATAATCTGGTATGGCTGGGTACAAGCCTTCGGTGATGCTCGTCGTATGGGTGATGTAGCCATGGCCGGCCCTGTGGTAGGTGTAATAGCAGCACCACTGATATCGATACCACTTGAAATCGGAGGACTGCGACTAGTGTTCATCCTACTAGCTGCACTAGCACCACTTCCTCTCGTGTTGGGATATCAAAGCGCGGTACGCGAACTGCCCAAAAAACACTCGTACAACCGTGCTGCACCAGCAGCACGTGTTTTACTGGCTTGTCTGGGAATATTCACACTCGGAGGGTCTTCAGTGTTCGTGTACGTGGTTGTGTTGGGCACTGAAGGCCCAGAGGTCTCGGTCACCATGATCGCGCTATTGATAAGCCTCAACGCTGTTGCAGGCATATTTGCGGCGCGTTGGAAAACCCTTCGAAAGATCCCAGGTTTCTGGCTGGCCGGCACTGCCACCTGTGCTTTTTTCACAGCCACGACAACCCGACCCTGGCTGTATGTAGTCGCTCTGATAATGTGGGGTTTCTTTTACTGGCTGGCGATACCAGGAGTTTTCGAGGTTCTTGCCAGTCGTTCACGTTACCCCGAAGAAAGAGTGGGAGACGCCCAGGCGTTGATGTCAGCTGGACGCGCAGTGGGGCCAATACTAGGAGGCCTCGTACTCGACAACGCCAATGGTGTCGTTTTGGGGATAGTCGGCGGGCTTCTCATGCTAATCGCAGCTCTAGGAGTCTTTATGACAAGGACGGTTAGTCCGAAAACATGGAAAACCAGAAGACGATAACCATGTCGAAACCACTGAAGTCGAAACCACTGAAGTCGTCAAAACTGCTATAAACGCCATAAATACAGACTACAAACGCCATAAATACAGACTACGCTATTGAATGTGAAGGATCATCACCGACATTCAACACAAAACCTAAAGCCGCTCAAACATGCTCACAGAGTGAAAACGCCTTCCGGCTCCGATAAATCCCCACCAACGGCTTCTCATAGCCGGCCGAGCAAATCACTGGATTTCATACGGGAACGAATACGCGCTGACAACTCTTCCGGTGTTTTCAAAGGACGAGTACAAACCCGATTTCCACCTGAACCGAACGGTTACCTGCACATAGGTCACGCAAAGGCGATATGCATAAATTTCAATGTGGCAGCCGAAAACTCCGGCATGTGCAAGCTACGCTTCGATGACACCAATCCTACCGGCGAATACGCTGACAATGCCACAGCTATCAAGGCCGACATGGAATGGCTCGGCTTCAAACCCGACGGACAGACATTATACGCCTCTGACTATTTTGAGCAGCTATACGAATGGGCTGAGTATCTTACGGCTAATGGCTTAGCTTATGTAGACGACCAGGACGCCGAAACCATAGCCCTCAACCGCGGAGATTTTCAAGCAGCCGGCACGGACAGTCCCTGGCGCAACCGCACACCCGAAGAAAATCTACGTTTGCTACACCAAATGCGTGCAGGTCGTTTCTCCGACGGGGAAAAGGTGTTGCGCGCCAAAATCGACATGGCTCACGATAATATGCTCATGCGTGACCCGGTGATGTATAGAATCCGTCACACATCACACTTCCGCAGCGGTGACGAATGGTGCATCTACCCTACCTACGACTGGGCGCACGGCCAAAGCGACGCCATTGAAGGTGTCACGCATTCACTCTGCAGTCTCGAGTTCGAAGCCCACCGCCCTTTATACGAATGGTTCCTCGATCATCTGCCATTACAAAATGACCGCCCACAGCAAGCTGAATTCGCCCGTCTGAACCTCACCCACACGATTACCTCAAAACGGCAATTGGCAAAACTGGTAGACGACAACCTAGTGGATGGCTGGAATGATCCACGTATGCCCACGTTGCGCGGATTGCGTCGTCGGGGATACCCACCAGAAGCGATCCGAGAGTTTTGCGGTCATATCGGGGTTTCCCGCGTGAACGGTGTCCACGAGATCGAGCTACTGGAATCGTTCGTGCGTAACCACCACAACCGCTGGGCTCTACGCCGTATGGCTGTGCTACGCCCTTTGGAAGTGGTTATCCATAACTGGCCAGCCAGCCATGTGGAAACCCGTAAAGCCGTCAACAACCCCGAAGATCAATCCCAAGGCACCCGCGACGTAGCTATGAGCGGACGTCTATGGATTGAGCGTGACGATTTCATGGTCGACCCACCCCGCAAGTTTTATCGTCTCGCGCCGGGTCGTGAAGTGCGTCTCCGTGCTAGCTATTTTCTACGTTGCGAAGATTTCGAGACAGCACCCGACGGCACAGTCGTGAAACTGCACTGCTCGTATGACCCTGCAACCGGTGGAGGCCAAGCACCTGACGGACGTAAAGTTCGCTCTACCATACATTGGGTGTCGACGGAGCATGCAGTCGATGGTGTAGTTGCGTTGTATGACCGCCTGTTCACAGAACCCATACCAGGTGAAAACAACACCGTCGACCCCCTAGAGTCGTACAATCCCGCGTCCCGTGAACTGATCACCGACGCCAAATTAGAGCCCGCACTCGCAGAGGTACCACCAGGTATCGTGGTGCAATTCGAACGCCTCGGCTATTTCGCCCGTGACATGGAACCAGACTCAAAACTGATGTTCCACCGTACAGTGGGCCTACGAGACGAATGGGCCAGAATACAGAAACAACGACAGCGTAAACGCTGAAAAGCCTGCATGTGAGAGTATTGCCAGCACCGCTTACCCACACACCCGGCAGCACAGAACTGTCGCTGGCACTTTAAATGCTCATACTGGTAGCAAGCCTTGTTGCCAGCCTGTCGGCCTATGTACGTTCGAAAATAGTAGCACCTCTTCCAAGTACCGACCCCTCACCCTGAGATCGAGGTGCTGTGCTCAATACCTGAGCAGCCAAACGATTGAACGGTAGAGACTGCAACCATACACGACCATGACCTTGAAGCGTGGCCAAAAACAATCCTTCACCACCCAATAGCATCGACTTGAGATCTCCAGCTCGTTCAATTGAATAGTCGACCTGCGGTTCGAGAGCCACCAAACATCCAGTATCGACGAGCAGCTTCTCACCGTTCAATCGCCTCTCGTAGACGGCTCCACCCACTTGAAGAAAAACCAAACCATCACCGGAGATATTTTGCATGATGAAACCCTCACCACCGAAAAGTCCCGTACTGAGTTTGCGGCGAAACGCAATATCCAACTTGGTGCCGAACGCGGCACACAAAAAAGCATCCTTTTGCGCAATGACCCTTCCGCCGATCTCACCCAAGTCAACAGGTATGATCTTGCCGGGGTAAGGAGCAGCAAAAACCACTTTACGTTTCAACGAAGTCGACTGATTGGTGAAGTGAGTCATGAAAATAGACTCTCTAGCCAGAAAACGTTTAGCCATGGACTTGAAAGCCGTAGTGATCTTCGAGGAAAGATCAGTACCATCACCCATCTTTGCTTCAAAAGATATGTCCTCCTCCATGAACATCATGGCACCAGCTTCAGCGATCACTTTTTCACCCGGGTCAAGCTCCACTTTCACATACTGAAGATCATCGCCCATAATCACATAATCAACTTCATGGCATCTCATTTTCACATTTCCTTTCCTAGGGAAGTTCTTCTCTTCTCAGAGAAGTTCTTTTCTCAGTTGTGCTGATATTTCTTTTTTGAGTTTTTCGGTCAGGTCGGCTTTGAATTGCCCAGACAATTCCGTCCTGAGTTCCTCGGCTACTTCAGTTTTGAGTTTGTCCACCAATACGGCTTCATTGATCTCCTGAGTATGCGACTTGGTATCTGTTTTGTCCAAAGATTGTATCAATGAAATCGACTGTTCAGCTTTCTCGTCAACTTTATCCAACCGTCCCATGATTTCAGCGTGTTTTTTTCGCCAGTCATCACGATCTGCCAAATAGTCGGTCATCATGCGATCAGTAATCCGATGAAAAGGCATCGACTGAAGCCAAACCGACCCATGACCACTAAGTGTGGTGACAAAGATGCCTTCACCACCAAAAGCCATCGACCTGAGATTACCCGCCCGTGCTGTGGAATATTGGACGTCAGGCTGAAAGCCCACAACACTACCCGTGTCAGCTTTCAAGGTCTCACCGTTCAACTGTTTTTCCATGAGAGTTCCACCAGCATGAAGAAAAACCAAACCATCACCGGAAATACTTTGCATGACAAAACCCTCGCCACCGAACAAACCACTGCTGATTTTTTTATTCAACGCAACGTTGATCCGAGTGCCGGCCGCAGCACATAGAAAAGCTTCCTTCTGTGCAATAATACGCCCACCGGCGCGGGCTAGATCTATCGGCATGATCGTGCCAGGATATGGAGCTGCCAATGCAACTTTGCGTTTGCCCGTATGAGCCATATTGGTGAAGTGAGTCAGAAAAAGAGACTCACGGACGATAACTCGTTTTATCGCCGAAGTCAGCCTCCGAAATTTACTGGAGGCAGAAGCACCATCACCCAATTTCGCTTCAAAGGTAATATCTTCTTCCATATACATCATGACTCCTGCTTCAGCAATGACAGCCTCACCGGGATCGAGTTCTATCTCAACCAACGGAAGCTCATTACCGAAAATGTGGAAATCAATCTCATGGCTTTCTCTTGTTGTCGTTATGCGGGTCACTGGATCCTCCTGAACGACTACTGATAACAACAGCTGTTGAACATCATTGTGCAGACACGCAGTGCGGATATGACTCAACGTAAACTGCTCAGCCGCTGTCCGCCTGTTGAATACGCCAACGATCAGCTAGATCACTTACAGGTGCTGTGAGTAAGTCTACAGTTTTGATTTCGCTCAAAAGCGACTCATCGAACACGGATTCTGTTTCAGTGACAGTGTCCCGCAATATCAAATAACGCTTACGGTAGCCTTGGAGTATCTCACGAGCCACAGTTGCGGGCAGCCTCTCACAGAAACGTACATGCAGGAGTGTGATACCAACCGTAGTCCCCGCTACCACTTCCGGTATGAACACCAAGGTCCTACCGTCATAGCGACCTCGCTCCGCCAGTACCTCGCGTTCTATCGCCACCTGATGTTTAGTGCCTGTAAGCTCAGGCGAAGCTTTCGTGCGAGATTGCAAGGTGAGCGAAATACCGCCCTGATCGATCACTGCGACTGTCGCCTGCTCGGTAGTTGGATCAGCAGTCATCCCTTCTATCGAATAGCGGGTATGACCTTGAACTTCCGCCACTGCTGGATCGAGATATGCCAAGGTTCGCAAAGATGAGTACGAGACACGGGCTCGAGGCGTTCCAGCTGCAAGCATCGCTTGCACGAGCTGTGTCTGCAAAAACGTGTCATCTGAACGGGATATCCCCACAGTAACTGTTTTCGCTTGGTGCCGAATCGCATCAACCGGCCGTGTCAATTCATCGATACCAGCACTCAAAGCTCCTAATAGGTCTTCTATCACAATTTCAGGTGTGGCTGTTCGACCCATCTCCAACTCATAAAAGTCAAACGATGTGCGCTGCAAAGCATACCGCAGTACAGTCGAGATGCGCACTGCTGTGGATGTTTCAAGATGGCCATCGTATTCGCCGTTGCATAAGCCATTCCAAAAAGTGAGTGCACTTTGCTCCAACATTCCCTTCACTTCTTGCAATACTTGCTCTCCTGTGACGTCAGCATTCTCTAATGCAGACTCAACCGCACACCGGGCTTGATGTAAAGGTTGAGCCCCTCCATCGATAGCCAAAGCCGCTTCATATCCGAATAAATGACCTGCCATGGTAACAGGGATACAAGCTAACCTAACATCGACTTCAGGTACCGTCAACACCGCACAAGCTGCATCGAATCTTGCGCTTTTTCGAATAACACGCTGCTGATGGGAACCACCTCCCGGGTAGTGAATGTCACTTCGATGGTAAGCGTCGTCCGTTATCACGATAGGAGCACCACGATGAGCTTGGAATATGGCTACTTCTTTTGAAATGTCGTCCGCCACGAAATCCGGCAATCCCGCAGCACAAACCACTATCAAAGGTTCGGATGACAAGTCGATGTGTTTTTTGTCTTCGGTTATGTCGTTCGGTATCGACTTGTAACATAACTCTGAAAGTTTGATACGTATTTCCTGTGCAGCAACACGGTTAACGCCACTTCCCACCACTGCCCAATGACGGCGGCTCGGAGCGAAACGGCGTGCTGCCTCGGCTACTGCGCCACGACTTTTCAACACAGCCTCAAGCACTTCCGGCATATCCACCAAAGCCCGCAGTAGTCTGCCACGGTCTTCACTGTCGGGCTTCAAGCCAACACCTGCCATTACCTCATCAGCCACAGTCAAAGCAAGAAGCCAACCAGCCGCTACCTGAGAATAAAAAGCTTTGGTGGATGCCACGCTCATCTCCACATCACGACCATCGGATGTGTAAAGCACACCATCAGCGCGTTCGGTCAGATCACTGTTACGACGATTGACTATTGCTATTACCGTCGCTCCACGAGAACGGACCAGATCAACTGTACGGTTAGTGTCAGTGGTGGTTCCCGACTGAGAAATAGCGATCACCAGCGTGTCCGACATCTGTGATCTCAAATGAAACGCAGACAGCTCAGAAGCTGCCATAGCCTGCACATCCAATGCCGCGGGTAGCCCCACATCACGTAGCAGAGACCGCAAACCTTCAGCCAAGCTGATACCTGCTACTGCTGCGGTACCTTGACCAATCACAAACAGATGCTTGATCTGAGAAGAACGCAGTTCGTTGCGTGTCTTTCCGGTAATCACCTCCGCGCCGAGCTGAAGTTCCAAACCACCTTCAGCACTGGAATCAACTATCCGCCCTCGCAACGTCTTACGAAACGAAAGTGGAGCTTCGCCGATCTCTTTCAAAAAGAAATGAGAATATTCGCCTCTATCCACATCACGGGTAGTGATTTCCGCTGTGACCACACTATCAGCTGTTAAAGGCAGAACATCGCCATTATAAGACCAGCACTTCACGCCAGCCAGCGAACCCGCTGCGGATCTGTCCAGTTCTATTATCTGGCCATTCCTGGAGTTGGGGTCATCAGGATTGGATACGGCTTCCCCGTCCATACGCACATATCTGGCTGTCTCTTCCACA
This sequence comes from Acidimicrobiaceae bacterium, assembly GCA_028820455.1. Taxonomy (GTDB): domain Bacteria; phylum Actinomycetota; class Acidimicrobiia; order Acidimicrobiales; family Aldehydirespiratoraceae; genus JAAXHB01. Next base: position 16,207 of record JAPPJC010000046.1, on the reverse strand, counting down.
AGCCCGTAAGGCTCACTTGCGACTACAAAAGCATCCTCAGCCAAACCTACATAAAGACCCTGCCCACTGCCCCGCAAAGCCAATAACAAACGATCCGGCGCATGATCTGTGATAGAAGCTATCGCTACCGAACCTTCACAAGCAGCAACTGAACTCCGAAAAGCCTCAAAACAACTCAAGCCTTCCTGCAACCGCTGACTCATCAAAACAGGAACCGTTTTAGAGTCGGTTGTGATCGCTGGTGGGATTGTCACATCCTCTTCGGCTAGCAACTCGACATAGTTGTCGATGTCACCGTTAACCGCTGTCACCACATAAGCTGTTGGCTTGTCAGGTATCGACTCGTCTCCCTGGTAGTGGTTACGGTAGTGGTTGCCTGCATTGCTACTGGAAATGTGGGGCGAACTGTCTTCAACGTTGCCATCGACATCGTAGGCGGCGGCTCTATCGGTGATACCCATACCCAGCGAATCACTGTTGAGGGGATGAGCGTTGGGTTCGGATATTATTCCCACTGAAGCCCAACGCGTATGACCTAGCACCTGAGTAACCGGTGCGTCTGAAGCTAGCACGGATGCTAGCAACTCATCGTCGGTTATCTCAGTGCGCAGCACCTCGGTGTTGCACCCCAAATCTCCTATTTCAACAGCAGTCTTATACACGATGCTGAGCACTTCATTCACTAGACGAACAGAACCAGAAGCAAAATTGTGGTCATGTCCGCGCTTTTGCAGAACTGCGAGGGTATTCGCATCTAATCGTGGGTTTTGAATCAGCAGATGCACGCCAGCTGAATCACGGCCACGCACCTCCAGACGATCAAGCGAAGACAGTACCTGATGAACTGAAAACATCGCCTCAACAGCACCGGTGGCACGTGATCCATTGAAAGCACCACTCAACAAAGCCGTCACGGACTGCGCAGCTCCTAGCCGGTCATGGCCGATAGCCCACAAGCTGTCACGCAGGTCTAGCAGTTGTCGATTCAAACGTTCCAAACGAGGAGGGCTGTCGGCAAGACCGGTATCAAGCTTTGACTCGAGAGCATCGACAACTGCTAGCCACTCTTGCACACGAACCCCGATAGTGTCCACAGTATCCGGCGAGTCAAGCATCAAACGCAGCCCGGCCACACTTCTGAGTAAACGATCAGCAGAGTTAAGACGCCCCGCAGTCGCAGCTAGTTCAGCTATAAGACCATCCCAATGCCAGCCATCTCGCAAGCTCAAGCCATGTTCAGACGTGGGGTTCGAGGCGGAGGTTTTGAAACTGTCCAACCCCTCGTCAAGTAGGTCTAGAACTGTGTGATGTTCGATTTGCGGTCTGTTGACACGACGACGAAGTACAGCTACTATACCACACATACAAAATGATCCTCTAACTCCTACTAAAGCAACCGCACCTGCGTGAGCTCATGTAACAGTGTGAGCATCTCTACCCACAAACACTCATAGCCACTGAAACATCGCCGTAATCTTATCTACAGTTTTTTCTGCTTCGGTGAGGGCTACGGGTTCACTATCGGCTTCCACCATAACTCGCACAACCGGCTCGGTGCCTGATAAGCGTATCAAGGCACGGCCGGAATCGCCTAGCCGGGCAGATGTTTCAGCAGTCAACCGGTCCAATGAAGCTTTGTACACATCGTCCGACAACGAGATCGACTGTGGAATGGGGACATTCAAAAGCACCTGCGGTAGACGTTTCATAGCCGCTTTTGCGAGATCATACAAGCTTTGTTGTGAACGCACCATGACATCAAACAGCTGTACGGCTGTAAGCAGCCCGTCTCCTGTGGTGGCCAAATTACGAAAAATCAAATGCCCTGACTGTTCACCACCCAACACAAAGCCATACTCATCGAGGGCGTCTACTACATGACGGTCACCAACAGGGGTTTCTGCAACTGCTATCCCATGGGCGATCATAGCTCTTCGCAGACCGAGATTCGCCATCACGGTAACAACCACTCCACCACCATCCAACAAACCACGCCGATGATGGTCCAGCGCACAGATAGCCAGAATCTGATCGCCGTCTATCAGACTCCCCGAATGGTCGACTGCTAACACACGATCAGCATCGCCGTCAAAAGCCACTCCTGCGTCAGCTTCACAGGCAACTACAGCTGCCTGTAAGCTCTCAGGGTGTAAACAACCGCATCTCTTGTTGATATTACGACCATCGGGGTGGGTGTGTATTTCTTCCACTTCAACGCCAAGCCGATTCAAGCATTGTGCGGCCAACTCCGATGCAGCTCCATTAGCACAGTCCACCACAACACGCAAACCGTCCAAATCCCTACCGTTCAAGCTATCCATCACAGCACTGAGGTAGTGACGGCCAGCAGCGTCATGCTGCAACAATTCTACAGACAAGGTTTCACGCACATCGAAGAGACCTTCTTGTTGGCGGTTGGACAGCTCAACTAGCCGCTGCTCAATTTCGGTTTGTGTTCGGTTGTCCAGTTTGAAGCCATCGTCTGCCAAGAATTTGATCCCATTATCATGCCAAGGATTGTGAGAGGCCGATACAACAGCCCCGGGGACTTGCCGGTGCGTGCACCAGCGAGCTACACCCGGAGTGGGAAGAACACCTAAATCGATTGGCGTGCTACCAGCATCCACCACGCCACGCAGAAACGCTTCAACCAGAACAGGGCCTGATTCACGTGTATCACGTCCTACCGCAAAACTGTCACCCCCCAACACTTCCGCACCAACCCTGCCGAGCATTCGCGCAGCAGTTGTATCAAACTCTGTGCGGGTGTCGCCGCGCACTCCATCAGTGCCGAACATCAGTCCCATAGTCCAGACCCAATCAAGCAACGTCCAGCACAAATCAAGCAGCACCCAGCACGACAGGTGGTTCTCAGGCAACCCTCAAACCATCCGGATCAACGCTTGCTGAATTGTGGTGCTTTCCGAGCTTTCTTAAGGCCGTATTTTTTGGATTCTTTTTTACGTGGATCTCGAGTGAGATATCCTTCAGACTTGAGGATATCGCGCAATTCCGGGTCTATTGCGACCAAACCACGTGCTATCCCAAGACGTAGAGCTCCGGCTTGACCACCTGTACCACCGCCGGTAACCGTGGCATCTATGTCGTACATCTCCTCCTTGGAAGTGGCCAATAGCGGCTTCAACACGTACATACGCTGTGTACGAGAGGGAAAATAGTCTTCTAACTCACGTCCGTTGATCGTGGTAGAACCATCTCCGGATCTCAACCGAACTCTAGCAATCGCCCGCTTACGACGGCCTGTGCATTGCGCAAGCAACTCACCCATATCAAAAATCACCTATCCCAGCAGTAGAACTTTTCAAAATACTATCATGATTACTGCAAATACTCATATCGAATTCTTTTTGTCGTATGGCTACTCTACGTGACTCAGCCGATGAAAATGACGGCTGATCCAGTGTCCGATGACCATCAACGAGCCTTAGCGTGTTCAATAGTATACTGTTCAGGGGTTTGACCGGCATGAGGATGACTGGCATCAGCGTAAATTTTCAATTTCAAAAGCTGAGACCGACCTAACCGAGTTTTAGGGAGCATCCCACGGATAGTGTCCCGTAGAGCCTGCTCGGGTTGACGATCCAATTTAGACGCATAAGACTCAGAGCGCAAGCCACCAGGATAACCCGAATGACGATAAACCTGTTTGGATCGGGCTTTACCGGAGGTCATTACAACCTTGTCAGCGTTGACAATCACCACATAGTCCCCTACATCGACATGGGGAGCAAAAGTAGGCTTATGCTTACCACGCAGTAATCTTGCCACCTCCGTGGCAAGTCGACCTAACACCAAACCTTCGGCATCCACGAGATGCCAATCACGCTTGATTTCATCGGCTTTGGGACTATAAGTGGCCACAACGACTCCTGACTGCGAGATTCCATAAACACTAAAACCACACGTAACATAGCACAACCGGTCATCATCGACACCGGTCAGTACTATAGTCACTTCAAACAATCCATTATAAACTGCTTTCCAATCTGCTTCCACTGAATTGATAGAGGTTTATCAGCTATGCCCACATTCGACATTGTCAGCCAGTTCGATTTGCAGGAAGTCCGCAATGCGGTCGACCAGGCAAGCCGTGAAGTATCCACTCGATACGACTTCCGTGACACCGATTCGTCGGTAGTTCTCACTGACAACACCTTGACACTCAGCTCTTCCACTGAAGATCGTCTAACCGCTGTTCGTCAAGTCTTAGAAGAAAAACTAGTCAGACGCAAGGTGTCGCTCAAAACGCTCGACTACGGCAAAATCCAGGAAGCGGCCAATGCTTCATATCGGCAGATTGTGACGCTACGCAAAGGCATATCAGCAGATAAAGCACGAGAGATCAACAAATTCATCAGCAAGCTCAAGATTAAAGGCCTACAATCTTCAACCCAAGGCGAGCAGCTGCGGGTGCAATCCAAAAAGCGGGATTCACTTCAGGAAGTCATTGCGGCTTTAAAGGAAGCTGACTTCGACATACCTTTGCAATACGTGAACTTCCGCGACTAACCACTACCGGCTTGTTCTTGGATTGCGGTTACTATTCCCGGGTCTGCTAATGTGGTGGTATCACCCAAGTCACGTCTATCCGCTATATCCCGCAGGAGCCTGCGCATGATTTTTCCAGAGCGGGTTTTCGGCAAATCCGGCACGAAAAAGACCATCTCAGGTCTCGCGACCGGACCCAGTTTCTTCGCAACATGTTGACGTACTTCTTCCCGTAGTTCTTCAGAACCTTCAACATCTCCCACCAAGATCGCATAGCCGATTATCGCCTGTCCGGTTATTTCATCTGCGGCACCCACCACAGCTGCTTCTGCCACCACCGGGTGATCAACCAAAGCCGATTCCACTTCAGTTGTGGAGATGCGATGCCCCGACACGTTCATCACGTCATCTACTCGACCCAACAGCCAAAGATAGCCGTCTTCGTCTATGCGTGCACCATCACCTGCGAAATAGCGGCCCGGATAGGTCGACCAGTAGGTGTCAAGATAACGCTTCTGATCTCCCCAAATACCACGCAACATCGAAGGCCAGGGTTTGGTGATTGTGAGATAGCCACCACCCCTCGTAACACGATTACCTTGCTTGTCCACCACCTCTGCAAACACACCTGGCAATGCAAAGCCGGCTGAACCGGGCTTTGTTGTGGTGACCCCCGGTAATGGGGCAACCATGTGTCCACCTGTTTCCGTCTGCCACCAAGTGTCGACAATAGGGCAACGCTCCCTTCCGATATGGCGGTGATACCACATCCACGCTTCGGGGTTGATCGGCTCTCCAACAGTACCCAGCACTCGCAAGCTTGACAGGTTTGCCCTCTCCGGCCAAGACTCGCCCCACTTCATAAACGTTCGTATAGCAGTGGGAGCAGTGTAAAACTGCGTCACCCCATACCTCTCGATGATATCCCATAGGCGGTCTTTGTTCCAATCAGCACGATCAGTGGTTTCACGTTCCGGTAGCCGGGGTGTGTCCGGTGTCCCCTCATACATAACCGAAGTGCAGCCATTGGCCAAAGGGCCGTAAACGATGTAACTATGCCCCGTAACCCAACCAATATCAGCTGCGCACCAGTAGACATCGGTATCAGGATGCAGATCGAATACGTTGAGATGCGTGAATGCAACCTGTGTTAAGTAGCCACCGGTGGTATGCATGATGCCTTTGGGTTTGGCTGTGGTGCCTGAAGTGTACAACAAATACAGGAGCTGCTCCGAATCCATGGGGTCTGCTGGGCAGTCGGGACCGGCTTCAGTCATCAGATCATGCCACCACAAGTCTCTACCTTCGGTCATTTCCGGCATGGTTCCACAACGATCAACCACTACGACATGTTCCACCGATGGAGCTCCACAGGATAGTGCTAGATCGACGTTGGGTTTCAAAGGAGACGGGACACCTCTCCGGTAGCCGGCATCAGCAGTGACTATCAACCGAGCTTCCGCATCGGTGCAACGCTCGGTGATCGCGTCAGGCGAGAACCCGCCGAATATCACAGAATGGGCCACTCCCAGACGTGCACAAGCCAGCATGGCCACCACAAGTTCAGGTATCATCGGCATGTAGATGGCGATGCGGTCGCCTTTGTGCAACCCTAAACGCAATAACACGTTGGCGAAACGCTGAACATCCTCAAAGAGCTCCGCATATGTGATGGTACGCGTATCACCTGGTTCACCTTCCCAATGAAACGCTACTCTGTCTCCTTTGCCGGCAATTACGTGACGGTCCAAGCAGTTGTAAGACACGTTGAGAGTGCCGCCTGGAAACCACTCGGCTTCAGCGGTGGATGGATTCCAATTGAGTGTGGTGTGGAAATCTTCTTCCCAGGTGATCAGCTGTCTAGCCTGTCCAGCCCAGAAGGCTTCGAAATCGGCTTCTGCTTCCTCGTAAAGCGAGTCATCGCGAATGTTGGCTTCGACAATGAACTCTTCAGGAGGTGGAAAACATCTCGCCTCGTTTTCATAAACTTCGATCAAGCTCTGTGGCTCGACTAGATCTTGTGGGTGAGACGCACTGAGATGCGATTTACGTGGTTCAGAAGTTTGCTCAACGTTCTCGCGAACAGAACGATCAGAAGTCGGAGCATCATAAGATTTGTTTGTCATAGGTCTCCTCGATTGCACAGCTAGTTGCAAGGTTACAAGCTCAGTGGCACAAAATTAGCGAAACACATAACCCAATACCCACCTTTCATTGGAATGTCACATGCGAAGCTAAACTGAAAATGAATGCACAAAGAAACACCACTCGACCAATCAAGTCTTGTCATCACACACTACGGAGAAGCGGCATACCAAAGATTGGCAACGGCTGTCAGAGAGGTTAAGGGTGATGACCCACTTGCACCTGTAACAGTTGTGACACCAACGCATTATGTTGCTTTAGCAGCTGCCAGAACACTGGCATCTTTACTTCGAACCAAACAGAATCTTGGCAACGGAATTGCTGCTGCGGAGTTCGTAACAGTGGACGACTTAGCTAAAAGGCTAGGTGGTAGCCGTATAGCTGCTTTAGATTTGAATCTTGTGTCCAACACTGTTATCGCAGGCACAGTACGTACAATCCTAAGGAACGATCCAGGATATTTCGCGGGAATAGAAACACATCCGGCAACAGAGAAAGCTCTAGTGGCAGCTCATAAAGAGCTTTCAGAGATCAGTGCAGACAAATTGGATGCGTTGTCCGAACAATCAGACCGCGTAGCCGATGTGGTGCGTATTCATCATGAAGTATCCGCAACCCTATATCCACATGTGAATAAAAACATGAAAGTAAACTCCGCGCAAGGAGACAGACTTCACAGCAGTCCGCGATTTTGCAATTTCCGGCAACTAGTCGAGCAGGCTGAGATAGCCTTGAAGACCAACGCCGAAGTGGCCGAACAGCTAGGTGTGGTGGTGCTCTTTTTGCCCCAACATTTAACTTACAGCAAAATCAAGCTGCTGCGTTCTGTGATGTCGATCACACCTACAACGGTTATAGCCGGGTTCACAGGATTTTATGATGCCGACGCAGCGGTGCGGTCTTCACTGGCAGGTCTTCCAGTCAAACCCACATTCACCTACAGTCACGAGACCAATGAGATCGAGCATCCCAGACGTCCTACTCCGCACACCTTCGATCCTCGAACCGGCGAGGGTCGCAAGACCAATGAGATCGAGCATCTCAGACGTCTCCTCAAAGAACGTGCACTCAAAGCGGTCAGCGTTTCCGATCCTGATGATGAGGTCCGTCATGCAGTCCGTGAAATCATCTCGGCTGCACGTTCCGGTAAAAAACTAGGTAAATGTGCCATCGTTTACGGGTCTTCACAACCTTACGCCCGTTTAATCGGAGATGCGCTCGACGTTGCCGGGATCAAACACTGCGGAGCTGATGTTCACGCAGCCGACACATCCTGGCTAGGGCGGACAGTTACGGGGTTATTGAGTCTTCACGGAAACAGATTCTCACGCCAGCGAGTCATGGCCTGGCTCGATAAAGCTCATATTGAGATTCCGTGCACTGACAAAACCCAGGAGAATGATGCCAATCACAAAAACTCGTCACCACACTCACAAGATGTTCCATCTAAAAGTTTTTCAGCAGCCGAGCCGTTTCCTTCCACAGAGAACATCCGATGGCGGATGGCTCCAACCGCAGCATGGGAACGAATAACACGAACAGCTCGGGTGAATACCGGTCTCTCAGACTGGGAAAGCCGCTTGCGGCTTTATATCGATGGCCGTCGATCAGAAGCGGAAAGAATCATAGACAACAGCATTTCAGAGCAATATCTGTCCTTGGCTCAGCATTACAATCAGCAGGCTGAACTTGCCGAGCAACTGCTTGCCCTGATTAACAGACTCTATAATGATCTGCATCCCAAACCGCTCCCTCGTACTTGGACCGAACTTGCAAAATGGTGTCAGCAACTGATCAGACGGTATTGCGACAATAAGAAAAGGCGCAGCGGATGGCCTGACCATGAAAAAAAACTAGCCGACAAAGTTTACGAAGCCATCGACCGCTTGAGTACTCTCGATGGAATTGATGATGACCCTTCTCCCGTGCGATTTCGTCACGCTTTAGAGGTTGAATTAGCCAACAGTTACCATACGCGTGGACTGTTCGGCAGCGGCGTGTTGGTTGGTCCTCCAAGTTTGATCTTTGGTTTGGAACTTGATCTTTTAGTGGTATGTGGACTAGCTGAAGGAGTTTTCCCGTCTAGACATCATGTGAATGCATTGCTACCCGATATGGAACGCTTAAACACTGCAACTGAGCTGGGTTTGAATTCTGCGCGCAATAGTGACCAGCACCGAGAGTTCTTGTCGGCCATAGCTTCATCCGAGCGTATTCTGCTCTTATACCCTCGTGGAGATTTACGTCGCTCCACCGAAAATTCTCCAAGCCGGTGGCTTTTAGACATTGCCGAAGCTACAAACCCTCAAGGTATCCGGCTTAAAGGTGATGATCTTGCCAGTGCTACAAGTGGCTGGTTTGAAGAGATACCATCGTTTGTGTCAAGTTTGCGTCGTATGAACTTCCCCACCAATGAACAAGAATACGATACTCACGTTCTCTTCCACTGGTATGAACAGCACAAAGCCGGACAGCACAATCCACGAAGCATCCTACAAAACCACATTGTCGTTCGCCGTCCGGCCTTAAAACGTGGTTTTGAGTTGGCACTCGCTCGTAAATCGTCACGACTCACGCGTTTTGACGGCAATCTTCACACAGATGGCAATTTACGAGGAGCAGAACTGCCGAATCCAGTGTCAAACCCCATCTCGGCGTCTCGGCTCGAAGCTTGGGTGAGATGTCCGCATGCTTATTTTGTAAGACACATTCTCAATGTTGAGCCTATTACGGACGAGCTCGACAACTACCGAATCTCACCTCTCGATCTCGGTAGTGTCACCCACGAGATATTGGAACGTTGGATGCTTGAAGCTTTGGAAGCTGATGACATACCAAAACCTCATGAACCTTGGCCTATGCGATGGATTCAGCGATTGTTGGATATTGCCGAAGAACGATGTGACTATCTTGAGAAGGCGGGTCTCAACGGGCAGAGAATCTACTGGCATAGTGATCGTAAACGCTTAATGGACGATTTGCGCAAGTTCATTGATTTCGACGACAACATGCGTTCTCAGCGCAAGTCTACCCCTATAGCTGCTGAGCTTGGTTTTGGTTTACCCGGTGCTGAGT
>JAPPJC010000046.1:0-6468 GCA_028820455.1 Acidimicrobiaceae bacterium | reverse complement strand
GTGCTGAGTATGGCCCCGTGAATGTCGAGTTGCCATATAGCCTTACTACCCAGCTATGCAACTCAGACGAGACCCCTAACCCGGATGGTAACCCCCGAGTTAACGACCAGACCGAAGAATCAGTATCTGCTTCTAATCCACGCTACCAGCCAATCTTAAGCATCCGCGGTGCAATCGACAGGCTTGATTTAAGCGAAGCAGGGGGTTTGGTGGTGGTAGATTACAAAACAGGATCAAATCGCCCTTACCAAAGACTGAAAGCTGAAGATCCCAACCCTGAAGGCGGCCATCTTCAACTCGTTCTCTACACTCTGGCAGCTCGTCAGCTTATCCTGCAGGCAAAGGTAGCTTCCGAACAGCAGACCACCACAACCTCTGGGGGCGGCTTCACCAGCTTTTCAACTTCAGATGGAAATACAAGACTCTCGGCTATCAGCAAACGAATATCCTTCAAAGAAAGCCTTAACACAAAAGAAGATCAGGGGGAGTACTGGTTTGTGTCATCCAAAGGTGGTTTCACGTCGAAAGGTTACTCCGTGCATTCAGTTGAAGCACAGGTGCTCAAGACCACTGCGGCAATAGTGGGATGCATCAGCAGCGGCATATTCCCTAAACGGGGTGCTGCAAAAGATGGGAAGTTCGGGGCTGTCTGCCGATTCTGTAGTCCTGATGGTTTAAGTATGCGAGCCGTGAATCTCGCCTGGAAACGCAAACTTGAAGATCCTGTTATCAGCCGCTACCTAGAGATTGTCACTCAATAAAACTAGAGATTGTCACTCAATAAAACTAGAGATTGTCACTCAATAAAAGAAGCATAAGCCGGCACACTCTCGTAGAACAGCGGAAGTTGCCGCATTGTGAACTGAACATCGTGGACACGAAGAACAATACGCACACAGAAAACAATACAAGACAACCTCCTGATCAGGATGCCAGAGACCGCATCACTCAGAACCTTCAGCAAACCCTGTTTGTGGAAGCGGGTGCCGGATCAGGTAAAACCAGAGCCCTGGTTGATCGGGTCATATCTTTAGTTGCTTCTGGTGTGCCGATGGAAAAAATAGCAGTCATCACTTTCACTGAAAAAGCCGCTGGAGAATTGAGACACCGTATACGCCAACGTTTAGACGACGCAAGCCAACATCCGCATGAACAACCTTACACACAAATCCCCGCGGCACCCTCTCAACCATCAAAGACTTCCATCAACCAAGAAGCAGCTCGCCGAGGTATATCCGACACAGGGTTCAATGGCATGCAAACAGCTCGCCGAGGTATCTCCGACACCGGGTTCAATGGCATGTTGAACCCCGAAGAGATCACCAACCAAGAAATAGCCAACCGAAGCATATCCGGTATTTCCGGATTCAACCGACGACTAACGCCACAAGTAGCAAGATCAGCACTTCTGCAGCTTGATAATGCTGCGGTGGGAACATTGCATTCCTTTGCCCAGTCTCTTCTTGCGGAGTATCCCGTGGAAGCAGGACTACCTCCCGATATCCAGGTACTCGATCAAATCAAAACGCAGATAGATTTCCAAACTCGTTGGCATAACTTCTTGAACGAATTCCTCGACGACATCTCTATGAGTGTTCCCCTACTCATAATGGATGCTTTCCACGTAGGAATAAAACAACTCCGACAGATAACTTTCAAAATGAGTGAACATTGGGACAAGCTGCCAGAGCATTCTGTTGATTCGGCGGATCCGTTACCAATGAATGTTGACCATTTACTGGAAATTATAGAACACCTGTCTTCTTTAAGCTTTCACTGCCAAGCAGATGATGACAAGCTTTTGACTGCCATTGAGAGTATTGTCGAACACGGCGGGAAACTTCGTCGAATCCTCGAATACGACGACCCGGTTTTAGCGATCCGCTCGGTTCAGGAGCTAACCAAGCGTTGTAAAGTAGGTAGAAGAGGTTCCCAAAAAAACTGGGGGGCTCACTTGGATGAAACCCGTGCAACCGTGAGCCACCTAGTAAAAGTATGTGAAGATTGGTTGGCGGGCATAACTGCTGAAGCTTTGAAACGCTTGACAGCGAGATTGGCTGTGTTTGCCGTTGATTCAGCGGAACAGCGTCGCCTCAGCGGCCGTCTTGAGTTTCACGACCTGCTGGTACGGGCCCGCGAACTGCTGAATAGTCCCTTGCATGGCGAAACGGTGCGAACTGCCTTGCGTGGCCGTTACCAATGCCTACTGTTGGATGAGTTCCAGGATACAGACCCAATCCAAATCGAGATAGCGGTGATGCTTGCTAGTCCGCTGGGTGTCAGCGGGTCTTGGAATGAACTGGAATACGAACCTGGCAGGCTTTTCTTTGTGGGAGACCCTAAGCAATCGATTTATCGTTTCCGCGGTGCAGACATAGCGACCTACCTGAAAACACAGAAGTTCGTGCATGACGGGTCGGGTGGTTCTTTGGAAACACTCACCACCAATTTCCGTTGCACTGAACCGATCATCGACTGGATCAATACCGTATTCGCGAAGCTGATCACACCCAGTGAAGGCTCTCAGCCACCCTATGTCCCGTTGAACACCTGGCGTACGGCAGCACCCAGAGGATCAGCGGTAACACTACTGGGAACGCAAACACCCTCCCATGATACATTATCCGAAAACAACGAGCCCAAAGCCTCATCAGACGATACCGAACAACAGTTCGTAAAGCTTGCAGCGGATGATCTTCGCGCTTATGAGGCCAAAGAGGTGGCTGATGCTGTGCTGCATATCCTGACACAAAAGTGGGATGTGCTGTCAGAAGATGGCGAAAACTGGCGGCCTGTCAGTCCTAATGACATAGCGATTCTCATCCCCGATCGTAATAGTCTTCACGCTCTCACTTCTGCTCTCGAAGACGCAGAAATCCCCCATCGAACGGAAACGTCTTCCTTGGTATACAGCACGAGCGAAGTGCGTGACATATTGCATACTTTACAAGCGTTAGCCGATCCCACCGATGAATTAGCTCTTGTAACCGCCTTGAGGTCACCCTTGTACGGATGCGGCGACGATGACCTAGCTCACTGGAAATTCGGGGTTAAAGGATGTTTCTCACTGATCGCTCGACAACCCGATGATATACCACTGGATCATCCTGTGGGTGAAGCCCTTCAACATTTACGCAAACTACTTGATTCTAAACGGTGGCACAACCCCGCACAGCTGATAGATCGACTCATCCGTGAGCGTGGCATGTATGAAATGGCCGTGATATCAAACAGGCCTCGCGATGTGTGGCGCAGGCTGCGTTTTCTGACTGCTCAAGCACAAGCATGGGCTGACGCTGGTGGACAGGAATTGCGTGAATACTTGCAGTGGGCCCACCTTCAAGGTGAAGAACAGTCCCGAGTTACCGAGGCCATACTCCCCGAAACCGATGATGACAGTGTGCGCATACTCACTATCCACGGATCGAAAGGTCTTGAATTCCCCATAGCAGTAATATCGGGAATGACGTCTCGCCTAAGCCGAGCAACACGCGGACCCACTGTAGCATTCCCCGATAAGTGGATGCTGCCCGAGGTACACATCAAAAAAGGCGTGCACACAAGAAACTACGAAACTCATCGTCTGAGAGAACACGAGTTAGACCGTGACGAACGCATCCGTTTGTTGTACGTAGCTTGCACACGAGCCAGAGATCACCTTGTGGTCAGTCTATGCAGAAACCCCGAATCCATCAAAGAATCAAAAGCCCAGCCCAACAAAAACAATCAATCCGATAATATGCGCATCGATGGCACAACAACCTACGCGGAAGCTCTCATAGCAGGAGGAGCTATCAACACGGACGCGGTCGACTTCGAAGAAATCCGCAGCGTAGATGTTCTCGGTAACGCCTTGACTTCAGCTACCGATGACCCCGCAGCAGCTATCGCCGATATACCTGACACGGCCCGATCGAACATCGCTGAAAAGCTACCAGACCGAAGTAACTGGCTGGCAGAGCTCTCCGAATGTCTTGAACATGCAGAAATACCACAAGTGGTCAGCCCCACAAAACTGACTCGCTTAGGCATCACTCGCCCAGGCATTGAAAGTATTCAGTCGACCTCTGATGTACGAATAGTAATCACCGATGACTCCGGTAAATCTTCAACAACCCAAACCATCCCCGGCATCGATCGGCACGACCTGCGTCCAAGTTCTGAGTACTCATGGCCACAAAAGGGGTTTGAAGCTGCTGTAGGTAAGGCAGTGCATAGTGTGTTACACACTGTCGACCTGGCAACCGGTGCAGATCTTAGGGCTGAAGCCCACCGCCAAGCAGTAGTCGAGACAATCAAAGACCAATCTGACTTGATAGCACAACTAGCGCAGTCTGCTCTTAAGACTGAAACAGCAAAGAAAGCGTCCAAATCGCAAAACTGGCGCGAAATGTACGTAGCTGCCCGAATAGTTCACGACTGTGAAATAATCGTCGAAGGCTATGTTGACCTCATGTATCGAAGCAACGAAGGTTTGGTAGTGGTCGACTGGAAAACCGATATGGCCGACACAAACAACGAAAACGCAGCTACCAAGCTAGCCCGATACCGGCTTCAAGGTGCTGCTTACGCTGCTGCGGTAGAAGCAGCAACAGGTGAGAAAGTAGCCCGAGTGGAATTGATACTCTTACGAAAAAATACCGAACCTGTCACTGCTGTTATCAGCAAACTAAGTTCAGCTATCAGAGAAGTCCAGCAGATAGTGCGTTCATTGCATGTACACAATGAGAGACATAGACACGATGAGAGCTGAGACCAACTCGCAATTCGCCCACACTTTTCTTAGTATTTTAATTATTTCAAGTATATTCTATTATCACAAGGTTGTAAAAGCTTTTCAAATGTTTTAATGTTATTTCATGGCTGATCTTATCATGATGAACGTTGAGTCAGCCATCTCTCTGCATAAACGGATGGCCGCCGCAGTCGACGAATTGAGCTTTGACGCTGAAGCTTTAGTGGAACCCATGAACGAAGCAGCAGTGCTTCTTGGTCAACCTCTCCCTAATGTGGTAGGGGTGATACGGCGAGTAGCAGCAGATATCGATGACAATGCTGAAGATCTTATGACCCGTATTCAGATGGTACTAGCCGGTGGCCAAGAAATGAACGCTGGACTAGCTGCACTGGAGTTGATACGAGCGAATTTCACTGTCATAGAAACGCGGGGTGCTGTCGATCATGCGGATGGGAAACTAGGCCGAGGGGATCTTGAATGGGCTCGACACCAACTTGACGGGGAGGTCGGTGAAGCAGCCGCTTGGCTTGCCGATCACGAGAACTTTTTTGCCCGAGTGGAAACAGCTGACAACAACGACGACTATATCAACAATCCCTACGACAATGAATTCGCTTACAACCCTGAAGAAGCCGACGGCGTCTTGCGAATCAGCGATATAGATACATTCGTGTCTAAAACCGCTGCCTGGGCAACGCTTTTACCGCACGCAAACGTAATCGACACAGCTCATAAAGGAAGGCGTCCCGATGGACAGCTCAGTCGCAAAGATTTTGAAACCTTTCTTAAAGACTATGATCCCACGCCTGCGACATCCGCAGCTATCCATCAAGTATTGAGCGATGGCGCATACCATAAACCCAGTGGCTTCATCAGTTGGGGAAAAGCACTCGACGCTCTTTCTTTTGTGCCGGTAATAGGTGATATCGTCGATGGAGGTCGATCCATCTACTATGCCTTACACGGTAATTGGCAGTCAGCTTCTTTATTCGCTCTAGGAATCGTACCTCTACCAGGGCTTTCAGGTTCAGGACTGAGTGCTAGCATGACAGTGGTCAAAAACGCTGTCAACAGCATCAAAAAGTCCGGCTACAGGCAAGCAGCCGGTGAGACTGGTAAAATCTTGTACAGGGGTACTACCTACAATTGGACAGCTAACACAGCAGCGGAAGCTATCTCCGCTTCCGACCCTTGCTATACCACTCGCTCATGGCTAGCAAAGCAGATCGGGGTAGATATAAACAAAATCGACGACAATCTCAAGAAAACCACTGGAGAAGACATCGGAACCGTAAAAAACCGATTAGCAGATGCCACGGGACATAACCTTGGAATTATGGATGGTTTCTTCAGCGACACTTGTGAAGTAATCGCTCGCCGTGTAGGTGAGCATCAACTATCGAAAACCTGGCTCCCATCAGTAGGCTAGTTCATGCTAAGACACGAACTAGCCTTAGCACGACAACCTCTAAGTTGTATAATTACTCTGAATACTCTCTCCCTTCCCCGTGGTTATATTTGCTCCTAGGGAGTATAATGGATGTTATCTGGTTCGTTTCGGTTTGTTTGAGGTTGTAGGTTTGGGTCGTGTTGTCGGCGTCTAGAAGGCTATTATACGTGTTGAGGGTATTCTTGGCGGCTTTGCTGGTCATATCGCTGGTTCCTGCTTATGCGGCTGCTCAACCGGTGTTGGTGTCAACCCCCAGCAGTTCTGCTAGTACCCCCCCCCC
>JAPPJC010000019.1 GCA_028820455.1 Acidimicrobiaceae bacterium | reverse complement strand
TCACCTCGGGTAGCCACAAGACAAACCCTAGTGGCAATAACTACATAATCCCCTTTTCAAAGACCTCATAAAGGCAAGCTGGACAACAGCATTAAAATGGCCAAAACTTCTTGGTCTGTATTTTCTAAAGATCGAGAAATGCTGGTTATATCTATTGCTGCGATCGTGCCCATTTTCGCTCTGCTTATAACGTACGCCACCATAGCGGGCTCACTTTTAGACAGTAGGATCAATCGATCCAGCACTCTTGCTGATATATTTGATGGAACCTCGAGGAACGAACAAAACGAACAAGTACAGTCGCTTATTCAACTTATGGTGTCTTTCCCAATTGTACTTTTCATCTTTGTCTGCATTGTTGAATTCGCCCAAGGAGCTCTCATAGCGGCCGCTCACGAGCGTATGACAGGAGGAGACCCCACTATCAGAAGTGCACTAAAATCGGCTTTCATGTCTTTTGGCCCTCTAATAGGCTGGGCTTCGATCAAGTACTTGATAAACCTGATTAATTCTAGCTCTAGAAGCTCAAGTAGTGGTTCAAGCTCCATATTACTTGATCTAGGAGGCATGGCGTGGAATGTCGTATCGTATTTAACAGTGCCTGCGATAGTCATAGATCGAATGGGACCGATCAAAGCAATAAAGCATTCGTTGTCTCTGCTCCGCAAAACTTGGGGTGAGAACCTTGCAGGAGGTCTCGGTTTCGGCCTGTTAAGCTTACTATGCGCGCTCCCTGGTTTTGCTGTGCTGTCGGTTGCTGGATTCCCGGTAGTCGACTTTCTAATAGCATTCGTTACGGAAGGTGAACACGGTGATTTTGATTTCTTTCATTGGATGAATTTTGAAACGATAATTGCGTCGCCGGGGATTATTCTGGGAGGATTGTGGGTAGTAGCTGTAATGGTTTTCATCAACACGCTCAGCATGATATATCGAAATTATGTAACTATTAAAAGCGTAGTAAGCTTAAGATGATGCAACGGCCTCCACATTTGCAGCGTAAACTTTTGCCAACATAAACTTTTGCACACCGCTGACCAGATCCACACCATGGGCAATTTGCAAACCCGCATCTCTAAAAGTCCTCAGACGCGCACCCCGGACACCAGCCAGACTCAAACTCCCGCAACCAACCGCCGGGAGTTCATTAAAAACGGGTTGGGGGTAGCCGGTTTCGCTGCTGCTTCATCGATAATGGCAGCTTGCGAGATTCCTGATGCAGAAAAAGCTTCTGATACGGAAGAAACCGACCGCATCCCCGAAGAGCGGGAAGAAAAAGGATCTGCGGATGCAGTGGAGCCAGAAATTGAGTGGGAAATGGCTGTCAGTTGGAGACCGGAACTGTTGACCTTATACAACACAGCAAGATTTTTTGCTACGAAAGTTTCAAACATAACCGGAGGACGTTTCAAAATCAATCCTCGCCCCGCCGGAGAGCTAGTTACCGCTTTTGACGTTTTACCTGCAGTACGAGACCTTGAGGTTGACATCGGATATTCTGCATCCTACTACCACTTGCACGCCGACCCTGTCCAAGCATTCGGCACAACAATTCCTTTCGGGTTAACCCAACGCCAACAAAACGCCTGGTTATACCACGGCGGAGGCCTAGATTTGTTAAATAATTTTTATGCGAACGAATATGAAATCATAGTATTTCCTGCAGGAGGTTCGGGCTGTCAGATGGGAGGTTGGTTCACCAAAGAAATCAACAGAACCGGAGACTTAGACGGACTACGCATGCATATACCAGGGCTAGCTGGAAAGGTTCTGGAAAAATTTGGTGTAGAGGTTGCACCACACACCACGATACTTCCTGATGCGATAGTGAAATCCATACAAGACGATGTTATCGACGCAGCCGAATTCACCGGGCCTGCCGACGATCTAGTACTAGGGTTCGATGAATATGAAGGCAGGCTGTACTACTACTATCCAGGGTGGTGGGAACCTGGTCCTGTGTTGGAAGTTCAGATATCTTTAGATCGATGGGCTGAACTACCACCCCACTATCAGAACGCTGTAGAAGTAGCAGCTATGGCAGCAAATCTTGACTCTGTGGCCAGCTATGATACCCGTAACTCTGTAGATCTTGAAAAGGTTCAGAGGTTCGCTCAAATTCGAGAGTTCTCACCGAATCTGCTAGCAGCTCTCAAAGAAGAAACAGACTCACTATTGGATACTATCGCAGATGAAAACTCGATATTTGCCGATATTCTCACCAACTGGCGACGGTTTCGTCGCAAAATTATTGACTGGCACCAACTAGCAGAACTATCATACTTAAGCCATCAGGGCAGCCATTAAGCTTCAAACAGGCTAATGGCGCTTTACACCCCCATATTTCATGCGTGTATCACTCATAGCTGCAGAGCGAACATTATCGTCGCGGATCGCTCCATCAACGATTTCTCCAACAAATAAAGTGTGAGTGCCGAAATCGAATGCTTGACGCACTTCGCAATCGATCCAGGCAATCGCGTCCACAAATACCGGTGCGCCAGTGGAGGCTTCCTGTACAAGCCAGCCGTTGAGCTTGCCATCCGCGTAGACTGCTGGCTTCGAAAACTTCACAAATACTCGAGTATCATCCGAATCCCACAGATTCACCGTAAACGAGCCTCCATCCGTTATCAGGCGGTGTGTTACGGCAGTGTTATCCACTCCTATGCCTATCAACACCGGTTCCATGGATAATTGTGTGATCCAGCTTGTCGTCATGGCGTTACGTTCTTCGTTCGCACGAGAACCAACCAACGCCAACGCGTTCGGTATTTTCCAGGTTAAACGGTTTACTAGTTCTGGTGTGAGTTTGCTATCAGCCATAGTATTCGAATCTCATCTCCACTTTACATATTCAAGGGCGGCACTTCAGAATAATATCCATGATTTCTGCCAAGGGCGGCACTTCAGAATAATATCCATGATTTCTGCTAAAAGACCGTTTCAGCTTAGATGCCAGGCTAGGCCTTTAGTCGGTTTTGGGGTGTTTTGATCGATGATTTCTGCTAAAAGACCGTTTCAGCTTAGGTTTCCCGCTCCAGAAGTGTTATTCATGGTGGCGGCTGTATCTCAATATTTGGGTGCGGCTTTGGCGGTTGAGCTTTTTTTAGTGTTGGCCCCGGCTGGCACTGCGCTGCTGCGGGTGGGCAGTGCGGCGTTGATAATGACAATCATTATGGCACTACGGGTTTGCAGAGGACAACTTTCCGGCAAATATATCAGCAGAAAAGACTTGCAACAGGCCTGCTTGTTCGGTGTGATACTTGCAGGCATGAATACTTCCATCTACTTCTCCATAGCAGAACTACCGCTAGGTAACGCTGTGGCTGTTGAATTCTTGGGGCCTCTTTCTGTAGCTGCTGCAGGAACACGCAACAAACGATCAGCTGGGGCTTTGGCTTTAGCTGCAACAGGGGTCGCAATACTAGCAGGAGTAGAAGCCTCAGGCACTTTGAGAGGCGTTGGATTTGCGGTTTTGGCAGGATCTTTTTGGGCGGGATACATCCTGCTTGGACACAAGATCGCTCATAGCCAGTTTGCAAGAGAAGAATTAGGTATCGGCCTGCTAGTCGGTGCCTTGGCAATAAGCCCCATAGGGCTAGATGACGTGATGTCGACATCGGACTCACCCAAGGTGTTAGCTCTCGGTTGTGTTCTTGGCCTGTTATCGAACGTTATTCCATACAGAATTGAACAGCTAATCATGAGCAGGATCAGTCACACCCGTTTCGCGTCACTGCAAGCTCTTCTTCCGGTGACCGCGACAATAATCGGCTTTCTATTGCTGTTGCAAACACCTAGTCCTCGTGAATTGATAGGAATCGGTTTGGTAGTCACCGCCATCGCACTGGGGCGTAATGAGCTTTAAAACGGCTTACACTACAATCTGCTGATCTCCACTGTCGCTGGTCTACCACCGGGGCAACGTAATGAAACTTTAAAACGGCTTACTATAGTATCAACGGCAACTACCGACGGAACAATACCTGTACACTCTGACACGCATACCTTTTCACTTACATACACTCTTTCAACCAACACTACCAGAAGTCCCAGAAGTCCAAGTCAACACTGCTACTCTTATCATGCCTACCACCTTCTCCCCGATTTGCATTGCAACTATCGCAGAGTTGCGTTCTTACCTTGCTGCAGCACGAAATGAAGGCCGTACTGTAGGGTTTGTGCCCACCATGGGTGCCCTCCATGAAGGCCATCTTTCACTCATACGGAAAGCTCGTGCAGAAAACGACTGTGTGGTGGTTTCGATATTCATCAATCCTATGCAGTTCGCCCCCAATGAAGATATTCAAAAATATCCCCGCGATCTCAACCGTGACCTACAAGCGTGTTCGAACGTAAACACCGACGTAGTTTTTGCTCCCAGTCTGGAAGAGATGTATCCTGCACCACTCGACACCAAAGTAAAAGCAGGCAAGTTGGCTAAAACCTTGTGTGGCGTATCCCGACCCACGCATTTTGATGGAGTGGTTACGGTGTTAGTGAAACTTTTCTCCATCGTGGGAGAATGCTCAACCTATTTGGGCCGTAAAGACTTTCAGCAATTGGTTATAGCGCGAAGACTGGTAGACGACCTGTCGCTACCAGTGCGAATAGTTGGCTGTCCTATCGTTAGAGAAACCGACGGATTAGCCATGTCAAGTCGCAATGTCTACCTCGATGCAGCTGAACGATCTCAAGCCCCCATGCTTCACCAAGCCTTGGAAACCGGTATCAGTTGTATGAGAGCCGGTGAAAAAGATCCCGCAGCAGTGCGGGCTGTGATGCGAGAAACCATAATGAAAGCCCCATCAGCCGAAATCGACTATGCTGAAGTTGTGTCCGCTGTCGACCTAAGTATCCCCAAGCCATTGAACGGGGAGATACGCCTGCTAGTAGCGGTGCGATTCGGTGAAACCCGTCTAATAGACAATGCTGGCTACGTGATACCGGACAGGCCTTGACACTCTGCACCTGATTTCGGAAAATAGCCGGATTTCAAATACCGGATAAGGGCAGCAACAGAATATGGCTTTATGATGTGGTTATGCTGCTTGCAATCGATGTTGGTAACACCCAGACAGTAGTCGGTGTTTACGAAGTCGGTGTTCATAATCCCACAAAACCCGCACACGACACAAACAACCGCGACGGCAGTTCCACAACGCAGCAATATAAGGATGGGCCAACAACAAAACCCGCACACGACACAAACAACCGCGACGGCAGTTCCACAGCAGGCCTTGTAGGTAACTGGCGTTTATCTACAATACCAGACCGTACAACCGACGAACTGCGCATTATGATCAGTTCTTTACTTGCCACTATGGGGATCGACTTTGAGGATGTGACCGGAATGGCTATCTGCTCGGGTGTGCCAAGAGTGCTTATGAACCTGCGATACATGTGTCAACGCTATCTCGACATTGAGCCGCTGGTGGTCAACTCGAATATGACCCCCCCAATACCAATACTCTACGACAATCCCTATGAGGTGGGTGCTGACCGAATTGCCAACACGGTAGCAGCCTACGACCTGTATGGTGGCCCCACGGTGGTGGTTGATTTCGGCACTGGCAACAATTTCGATGTGATATCAGCGCAAGGAGCTTTTCTTGGTGGTGCTATAACCCCTGGAATCGCGACTAGTCTCGCCGCACTGTTCAGCAGAGCCGCTGCTTTAGAAGAAGTCGAACTTAAAGAACCACGTGGGGTTATAGGCAAAACCACTACAGAATCCATTCAATCAGGCACTCTGTACGGCTTTGCATCCATGATCGATGGCATGGTTGAACGTTTTCAAGCTGAACTAGGCAAAATCACTGTGGTAGCCACCGGGGGACTCGCCTATCTGATAGCCCCAGTGTCAAGACATATCGAACACGTAGAGCCACTCCTCACTTTGCATGGCCTACGTTTGATATATCATCGCGGTCAACACCGAGCCGCTAGCCTCTAAGACATATCATCGCAGTCAACACCGAGCCGCTAGCCTCTAAGACATATCATCGCAGTCAACACCGAGCCGCTACTCTGCCACACTAACGCAACGCCTGGGGATACCCCCTAACACAGCAATAACTGCAGTAACTGAAAGCACTGAGCAAATGACCACAAGCAAAACCAGCGACGAGACAGAGTACTCAACCCACTACCACCAACACTGAGCAAATGACCACAAGCAAAACCAGCGACGAGACAGAGTACTCAACCCACTACCACCAACACTGAGCAAATGACCACAAGCAAAACCAGCGACAACGTAAGACACGGCAATGGAGGAGATACCCCTTACAGTTTCAAACGCAGCCATTCCACAGAATCTGTCCACACAACCTACAGTAATCTGGGGCCTGCGGTTGAAACCGACGATTCGGTATCTGTTGCGGGCCGTCTTATGCTGCGTCGCCTGCAAGGGCGGATTGCTTTCGGTGTATTAGCAGATGCCACAGGACGTATCCAACTTTTCGCTACTAAGGCCGATACCCCGAAGTTCAAACAATTCACTGAATTATCCATAGGCGACTGGGTTGGTGTTACCGGTGTTGTAATGACGACACGCCGCGGTGAACTTTCGGTGCGAGTGGACGATTGGAAGGTGCTAGCCCACACTCAGCAGCCTTTTCCTGATAAGTGGCATGGTATTGTCGACACTGATATTCGCTACCGTCAACGTTACCTAGACCTTTGGGTCAGCGAAAATACCCGCAAAGTTTTTCAGCAACGCTCGAAGATAGTGTCCACACTGCGAAAAAACCTTGAACAGCAAGATTTTGTGGAAGTGGAAACCCCCATGTTGCATCCGATCCCTGGCGGAGCATCCGCGCAGCCTTTCATCACTCATCACAACGCTCTCAACGCACAGATGTACCTGCGTATAGCCCCTGAGCTTTATCTTAAACGTCTTATTGTAGCAGGCATGGAACGAGTGTTCGAAATTGGGCGCGTGTTTCGCAATGAAGGACTCTCCACACGCCACAACCCAGAGTTCACCATGCTCGAACTTTACTGGGCTTACGCTGATTACAACGATATTATGGCACTCACCGAAAAACTGATAGCCGATGTGGCTTCTGAAGTGTGCGGCACAACAAAAATCGAATATGCGGGACGTGCTGTTGATCTCACTCCTCCCTGGCAGCGTTGCACTTTGGAGGAAGCAATATCGGAACACGCAGGCTTTGAAGTCAACATCGATATGCCACGCTCTGAACTGGTAGCCCACTGTCAACAGCTTGGCATTGAAGTGCGCGAAAACTACGGGCCTGGAAAACTGGTATTAGAGATTTACGAGAAAACCGCTGAGCCTGAGCTTTGGGGGCCGGTATTCGTAACCGATTATCCTATAGAAGTGTCTCCTCTAGCCCGGCAGCATCGCCTTAGGAAAGGCTATGCAGAACGTTTTGAAGGGATCGTGGCGGGCCGTGAACTGTGTAATGCTTTTTCTGAACTGGTAGACCCAGACGAACAGCGTCTCAGGTTCGAAGAACAGGAAGCCCAACGAACCGCCGGTGACGTAGAAGCGATGGTTGTCGACACCGACTACTTGAGTGCTCTCAAACACGGCTTGCCACCGACCGGGGGGCTCGGTATCGGCATCGACCGGCTTACAATGCTGCTCACCGATACTTCCGCTATACGTGACGTGATACTGTTTCCCACCTTACGCCCTGAGCAAACATAAACCCTTTACCTTATTAGTGGGGTCTGTTATCAGTGTCCCGGTAAACGCAGCCTCCTACACGCCCATAAACACCAAAAAGGCAGCCCTACTATCCATATCCCCAAAAACAATAACAATCCCGGCACCTCTAATAATATTAAGAATATCATCGAAAAAAACAGGCCGTAGGGCATAGCAATCGCTGCTGCGCTGCTCTTGGCAAATGTCGAACACGAC
>JAPPJC010000013.1 GCA_028820455.1 Acidimicrobiaceae bacterium | reverse complement strand
CCGGCAGCCAGGCCCGACACTACCACCAACACAAGATCTTGACAACACGAACGCCCCCCCCCCCCAGGATCCTCAGGGACTGTTCCAGGATCACGCCGTACGCTCAAACACCGGATTCAAAAGTATCTGCCACCCCGACACCACCCCCAAATCCGAAGAGCCAGATAACCACGAGGAGGAGGCCACCGCCTCAAAAACGCCCTGTTCACAGCAGCGTTCACAGCTACCCGACACGACCCCCACGCCCGAGCCCACTACCAACAAAAACGCAACCAACACAAACGACACAACGCAGCCGTAATCTGCGTCGCACGCAAACGATGCGACATAATTCCAACAATGCTCAAAACCCGAACCCCACACCAACAACAACAACCCGCATAAAAAACCCTAGAAAAAACCAGCAAAACAAGTTGCAAAAAAGACAGGGACACCCCCCCCCCCACCACCCGGCACAGCCGCACGGTATGGTGACCAACTACACGCACATCACAACCAGTGAACGCCACAGTTGCGCTATCGCCACAGATGAGACCATCAAATGCTGGGGTTGGAACGAATTCGGGCAAACAGACGCGCCAGCAGGAATCGCACACTTCAGGCGGCCATGAGCAAGGCGTTAGCTGTTTCGTGGGTTCAGGTAGACGAACTGGACTAGTGAACCGGTTACAGGCCACTCAGCTAGGCGGTAGTGGAGGCACAAATATGTCAATCAGCTCTCGTTCTCTGCTTTTGGTGACAGCCAACAAATTTTGATGACTGTTCGATATATCAGAAAAACAACAGCCGCGGTGAGAAGTAGCCCCTCAGTGATTACCGAGTCTTCCGATTTGCCGTGCTTCGTTGCGAAGTGCACAGGGTTTACGTGGGCCTATTGTCAATGCCCGAGTTTTGAGCTCATCTACTAGCTCTGTTATGATTTGCTGCCAGTCTCCTACGATGCCAATATCTGCTTGGCCGAAAATCTCGGCGTTATGATCAGCGTTAACTGCGAGTATCGTTCGTGCGTTGCGAATGCCCACGGTGTGGTTGAATCGGCCGCTAGCCCCCACCGATACCAACAACTGGGGTGCCACAAAATGACCTGTCACACCTATCTGGCGTGACCGGGGTATCCATCCTCGGTCAGTGACTTTACGGGTAGCCCCTAAAACGGCTCCGCCAAGAGCAACGCGAAGTTCATCAATCAGCGGATAGCCGGCAGAGTCTACGCCTTGTCCTACAGCAACAATCGTCGCCGCTCGGCGTAATTCGCTGATATTAGAGTCCTCCTGATGGACTGCTGTTGTACGTATCTTGGTTGGCGGAGGTGTTGGAAGAAGCTGAACCGCAAGGCCACTGCCAGGCACAAAGCCGCCTAGCCTATCAGATCCTGAAAGCCTGAACGCTGCTGAACCTCGTGCCAACAGTGCCCCCGGGCGTACAGTAGCCATTTGCACAGGTGATCTGGAATGGATAGCTACCTCAAGTTGACCACTAAAAGCGGGCTTCCAAGCTACTAGACGTTCACGGTCGTCAACTTTTAAATCAACAGCATCGCCTGTGAGTCCCCAACCATGACGGGCAGCCACCTTAGCAGCCACGCTTCTGCCCGAACGGGTGCCCTCCACCAGCAAAACCCAAGGCAACTCCGCAGCAGCGGCATCAGCTAAAGCTTCAGCTTTCTCAGCAGGTTCCGAAAGACTGTCTCGGCGTACACAAGGAATAATCAGGAGACGATCAGCCCCTGCCGCTTCGAAACGCATCAGCAGATCATTCGACGCAAAGTCGGGGGCAGATAGAGGCTCTGAGAACAGCGATTCGGTTGTTACAGCCGCGACCACACCCGCAACATTACGCGCTAATTCTGTGGCTGCCTGCAACAACTCAACACCAATACCAGCCTCCGTAAAGAAACACCAAACCTGTCGTGGAGTCACCGGGCTTGTCTCAGTGCTACGAGCTTCATTACCACTTTTGCCGCCGCGATCAGCCACAAGAGAGCCACTGTTGGCCGTAAACTTGTCGCAGTCAACCATAGGCAAGCCACCGTCTGCTATAAGCAGGCCATTACTGGGCTCAGCCGCAGGAACGCTGCTATCCAAATTACCAGGGCTAGTTTGACTAGCATCAACGGACAAAACCCCACTGTCGACGAGCATGTCAACCGCTTCAGACACGTCCGCTACTATGAGCGGATGACGAAAAGTTTTGATTTCTCTAGTAATCCCCACAGTAGTAGGAGAACCAGCAACCCCCAGCTTGTGCTGTGATACCTGAAGATCAACAGCTGTTAGACGTGTTATGCAGTTCACAGCATTCACAGAGGCGTATTCTTCGGGTGGTGCTTTTGATGGGTAGCACAGCCGCTCAGACGTTGACAGCACAGCTGGTAGCTCACCTTCCACTGTGCGGTAGCCATCGTCCGTTTCTAGACGAGCCTTAAAATTGCTGGCACCTCCCGTGCGCACTTCTCTATCGTCAGAAGCGTTGATCTCAAGCTCACGCACACCCGCTGCGAAAGGCAGTCCTAATAGCTCGGCAACTTCAGCGGGTACCTGACCTGTATCGGAATCAAGTGAGTTCAACCCCGCCAACACCAGATCGAACGGGCCTTTCTGTCGCAATGCAGCTGCTAACGCGACGGCTGTGGCTAAAGTGTCGCTACCCGCTAGAACAGGGTCACACAGATGAACTCCACGAGTGGCACCACAAAAAATCATCTCCTGCAATGCGTCCTCTGCTGATGGTGGCCCCATCGTGAAAACCATCACTTCACCACCTTTGCTGCCCGCTAGTTCTACTGCTTTAGCGTTTGCTCGGCGGCAGTATGCACTCACAGTAAGGGGCACTCCGTCGCGCACGACCCTGCCATCTATCATCTGCAGTTGCTCCGGATCAGGGATTTGCTTCACTAAAACAGCAATGCGCATAACTCTCTACTACTGGACACCATATGCGTCTGGCTTGACACTACGTAACAGGGTAAACCTCATTTCACATTTAACCATCAAATGGTTAAGCATTGAGAATACTATGAAGTACCTTAGGTTGATAATAAACTGTCACACCTATCGGTATGATAACAATTATGCGGACCAACGTTATGCGATTAACACCGATGAGAACCTGCCGGAGGCAGACAGGTTGATACGCGGTCGTTGTGTGAGTGCGCCGCAGTTTCCACTGATTGACCGCTGATTTTAAGAGTGTTCTATGCCTGTTACTGAAATAGCTGCTGATATGACTACTGAGACTCCTGCGAACAGTCTGTTAGATATCGACTTCGAAAAAACCTGCGGCTGTAAGGCCAACCATCTCTGCTGCCTCACCGCTAAGGAATGGCTGAAAAATCAGATAGGGGTTTGGCAGTTCAACTACGAAAAACGAGATATCCGAGACAAGAGTATTCACCCAGCAACATTTCCGATCAGTCTAGCCCGCAGAGTGATCGACCAGTTCACACATGAAGGTGAATTGGTGTTAGACCCGTTCGT
Source organism: Acidimicrobiaceae bacterium (assembly GCA_028820455.1). GTDB lineage: Bacteria > Actinomycetota > Acidimicrobiia > Acidimicrobiales > Aldehydirespiratoraceae > JAAXHB01. Next base: position 4,972 of record JAPPJC010000013.1, on the reverse strand, counting down.
AGGTTCGGGCACTACTCTTGTGGCAGCACAAGACGCCAATAGAAATGCCGTAGGATTTGATCTGCTGTCTCAATATGTTGATCTCTGCAATACGAGACTCATAGAAAAACCGCTTTTTTCTGCAACTCGACAAATGGTGGTGTGTGACGATGCCAAAAATATACGTCGGTATCTTCCTGATGAGTCTACGAAACTGGTCTTCACCTCACCCCCATACGCAAACCTTCTAAACAGAAAACGTAAGAACAAGTCGCGTCGAGAACGGAAGAACGAACAATTAGGAAAGGTGGAGCAGTATTCGCAGGACCCTCGAGACTTAGGCACGATGGAACTGGACGTGTACACAAAAAACATGGGAGATATCTTTGAAGACATTCTCCCACTGCTGAAACCGAAAGCCCATTGCATAATAAACGTTCCCGACATGTGGTGGGAGAACGAAAGGATCACTATTCACGTTTCTTTAATCGAAGAACTCAGAAGTCGAGGTTTTGAACTTCGCAACACTATCATCTGGGATCGCACCAATATTGTCAACCGGATTGGAATTTTTGGATGGCCATCCAACTACATCACCATGGGAGTGACATTCGAATACCTGCTAGATTTCTGGAAACCGCCAGAATGAAAATTTTCACCAAAGAATCGTTGATGTTAGAACTCGATCAAATCAGGAAGAGAGGATGGATCAAAACTCACAGGAGGGGAAATGACGGAGGGGTTGGCAACACCCTTGAAGACCTGCTAGGCATAGAAGAAAACAACCTGCCTCTACCCAACGCTGGTGAGTGGGAAATCAAAGGACAACGAGCTGGAACTACATCACTCATAACCCTCTTTCACATGGAGCCATCCCCTCGGGCAATGAAGTTTGTGCCTCGTGTACTACTACCAAAATACGGATGGCCACACCAGCAAGCAGGCGACAACCACCCGAAGGGCGAGATGAGCTTCCGACAGACTATCAGTGTAGGATCGTGCTCGAACCGAGGATTTTCTGTGAAGATTAACCACGAAAAAGGCCCGCGTTGAAATATCGTTCAATAGCGACAATGTAGATACATCCCAACACAGCAAATGGCTTTACGAAGTGGAGAGACGAGCAGGTTTGGCGGAATTGAATCCACAGCCCTATTGGGGTTTCGACGACCTTTTCCACAAAACAGGGACCAAACTTAACAAAACTGTGTATGCCATAGCAGATAGAAAACGCGAATCGGGGATTGAGTTCTTCTACTATAAAAATATAAAAAGTTCATGTTACTAGAAGGCTTTAGGATGAACTTACTCATAGACGCCATAGCAAGGAGCGATATTTTCATTGATTTTGACGCTCGAACCGGCCATAACCACGGTACTAAATTTCGTTTAAAGCAGAGTGCTTACGCTTCACTATACGAGACGTCTACACCCTTCTAACTCCTAGGTGCGTGTTTCGCATGGGTTGTCCCTGATTTTTAGGGCTGGTGTGGCCCATTTGAGTGCACCGTAGGTTCTGTGGTGGTGTGTGAAGTTTTGGTGGGCGTGTTCGCGTTGTTGTTGTGACGTCCATGGGCGGATGTAGGCCCACTCTTGTGGTGGGGGTCCGGGTAGCGTTCTATTTTTCTGTTGGTCTGGGGCCGGTAGGGTCGTGTGTGTTTGTGGCGTGTGCCGGTCGTTTTGACTGCTTTAGCTACTTGTGGCTACGGTAGCAACCACCGTTGTTGATGAGAATCCGCTCACAGGCAACATCCCGGACTGCGGACCACGCTGCTGCTCGTTGCCAGAATCCGGCGGCGATGACTGCTTTATCGTCTCAGTGTGTCTCTGAATACACCACTCGGCTGCGATCATCCAAAGCGGAGTGGAAGCAGATGCGCCCGACGCGCTGGCGTGGTCCGACGCGTCCGCGTCCGTGGGTTCTTTATTCCCCGCCGTCTGCACTACCGCAACCCGAGCACCTCCCGGCGTTTGGCCCCACCAGTGCGCCTCGGACTGCTGGAACGGTCCAACATAGCCTTGCTCGCCTCCAACGAAGTACCTGTCGCATCATTTGCGTAACCGTTTCCAGATTCAAGGATTCAACTGGAACCGCTCCGCCGCAACAGCTACCCTCCAGCCTTCCTCGACGACCAGCAGTACCATCATCTTTCCCCTGCCCAACGGTGCGAGTGCAACATTCGGACACTGAACACCAGAACACGATCTAGAAGACGACACGAACCCTCCCTATGAGTCTCGGATTCCTCCCACGAACCCACATTCCCACACTGGAGAACTAACCCCACTACCCCCTCAACCCAGATACAACCTATGCGAAACACATACCTAGCGGCTAGTCAGTCTTGTACCTTCGTGCAATACTGCGTTGATTACGCATAGGACGGACTAAACCCGAAATCGAGCATATGCTAACAGCGATTTCTACGACTGCTACTATTAGTAATCGGTTCTCACATCTAGTCATCGATAAGATCGGGGTGAGTGCCATACGAAACACAATATGATTCATTCGGGCAGTGCATAATGGGAGCGGGCGGCCTATCCCACAACACCACTCCCAGTATTCCTAATAATACTAGTAGACAAAGTAATCCAATTACTAGTTGCAGCCTGATACTGAGCTTGCTAACGAACGCATCATAAAACCTGCTAGCAGCCGCCGCACCAATACCAACACCAAACCCCTCCATTATGTCACCCACTAGCTGGCACCTTTCACGCTTGTAGTAATAATATATGATGAACTGCACATTCATTATACATGTTTGCATGCGTATTTTGCAGCGTGTATGCAAAACCCCAATTGTCTGATTACCAGTCAACCTACTGGTCGGTGCGGTAAAGATAACGAATGTTCCAGATAGCGTACAAAGTGGGGGGAACATTACCGAATACGTTGCGGGCTGCTGGAACGGTCCAAGAGGCCTATGCTGCCTTATGGTGAGTAATGAGCACGGCTTCTCTTATTGCACGGTAGCAGTTACCGGGAAGTGGTCTGACGCTTGGCTTGATGGAACCGAATAATCGGTTGCTGTTAGATCGGAGCTCACCCAAATATAATCGATACGTTTGTACGGGTTTTTCGAATGGTAGGTAAACGAATCTCCTGAAGCTCCAGCATCCTCATAAGCGTCTTTCAGGCCTGCCCCTACTAAGGCCTCAATCTCCGGATCATCCGGACGTCCGTTAAGATCACCCAGCAGTATAGTGCGATCAGCACCGTTCCATTGCTGCAACACCGCCTGGGTTTGAGGTATGCGCCCCTCACTGCTATAAGCATGGAAATGGGTGGCAATAAGCCTAATAGGATCCACCTGGAAATCATCATTTCCATCGACGACGACATCTCCTACATCGATCGCAGCGTCAATAAAACCACGATCCATGAATAGTTCATGATTGTTGGGCATGTCATAATATTCAGCGCGTATCACAGGATACCGACTTAGAATAGCGTTACCCCAAACCGAGTCAGCAGCAGGCCCCCAAACATAAGGCATATCCAACCTCCGTGACAGCCACACAAGCGTATCTACAGACCCGTTTATCGCCCACCCACGTGACACCTCCTGAAGGGCTATAATATCAGAGGACTCCGCTTCGATGGTCTCAGCCAAAGCTTCCAGGTCGAGTCTGCCAGAAGTGTCGAAACCTTGATGAATGTTGTAGGTCATCACCCGCACCGGCCCACCATCACAACTAGAAGGCACAAAAGCTGGTACTGCCGCAGTAGACCCAGGAGAATATATATAAGCAGCACTGCAAACGGGGGAAGGCTCCGTCCACGTTGTTGCAAGGGCTAACGGAACTAACAGAAAAACAGTCGCCACAGCAGGCACCCAGACATCAAACTTCCACCCCGGCCTCGAAAGCGAACTCGACTGCGACTCCGATTGCCGCCTAAACCAGCCGCCGAACACCGCCACCAAACCCGGAGTGGCTACTAGACCAGCGGCAACAACAAGCACTACCGAGCGTGAAGCGATTATATCGATGTCATACCTAGCGTAATAGGCGAACGACAAAACCATGAAACAAAGTGTGCCGAACCCGGCGATCCATATAGCCTGCAAACCCCACAAGGTCTCATGAGAAGAAAAAGCACGCTTTTTGTCAGAAGAAACTGCACGCTTTGAATTAGAAGAAAGCATGCGTCTTAAGTGAATGTCAGCATTCAAGTCGGTGCCGGCATTCCAATTCCAAGACGCCATAAGCAGAAAAATTACTGCTAGATGACCTGCGAACATCAAACCAGCAGCCCCAACACCACTCCACTCGACAACCACAGTGAACATGAGTAAAACAGTCGCTCCAACTGTTGTTACCCCTGAAACCCAAGCAGGCAGAAGACGGCCGACCATCGAAACAGCCAACCACAGACCGGCAACATTCAAGCCGACAACCCATGCCAACACAAACGGTTGCGGCCATCCGGTCAACGCTGTTTGCTGCGCAACATTTTGAAAAAACAGCATCTCCAAAAACAGCAAGGGCCCCACCGTCAAAAGCGGCAGATAATCCCGTGGCGCAAAAGTGTTGGTAGGCGAAGTAGAAGCACCGGCAGGTGAAACGGCAGCAGGCGGCGACCCAGTAGCAGACGTGGTAGCAGAGGAAGCCCTGGCATGCGACATCATCCTCCACACTGCAAGTCCTAGCAGACTCAACGTTAAAACGGTAGCCACTACGTCCGCCCATACGCTGGGATGCCACGACGTGTCCAACGTAGAAAACCCCCCTTTGATTACGGTATCAACTGCAAAACCCAGCAGAAGCCCTAAACGCCATCGGCCTCCAAGCAGAGGATCACCCTCTTTCTGCTGCAACACCAGCAAAGGGATCAACGGCAAAAACGCTACAACGCCCACTGAAACCAAAACCAAGTCCACCGCAGGCGATGCTATGAACTGTTCTGCCAAACGTACACAAGCCATAACAGGCTCTTCGGAAATGGGCGGGCACTAGAGGGTGTGGTGTGTGAATGTGGTGGGGA
>JAPPJC010000009.1:28080-56833 GCA_028820455.1 Acidimicrobiaceae bacterium | reverse complement strand
GCAACACCATCCCCTACCAATGCCCCCAAAACACCCAAAGCACAGCCTAAACCCCCAAACACAACACCCGAGAGACTAAAACTCTGCTACAACTTCGACTCAACCACAACAGCAGCGAGCAGCCTTACCGACACCTACAGCAGATTCGCTCAAGCAGCAACAAATCCAGCGAAACCGTAACAGGCCCAACGAACGGAAATCCCAGCCAGTACCAGTATGAGTACTGAAAGCAACTGAACGACCAGCCGCTGAATTGACTTCCCATAGGATAAAAACCACTCATACGCTACGCGGATCATCGGCAACTCTAGCCAGTAGTGATCGGAAAGAACTGTTCATCAGGCCAGATAATCGACTAGAGCGTCAACAGCAAGACGGTAACTGGTAGCCCCGAAACCGGCGATCACACCTACACAAACAGCAGTTATCACCGAGTCATGTCGAAAACTTTCACGGGCTGCCACGTTAGAAAGATGAACTTCGACAATAGGCACATCCACCGAAGCAATAGCATCACGCAATGCTATAGAGTAGTGTGTGAAGGCACCGGCATTTAAAACTATTCCATCCGGGGTTTTCTCTCCAACCACAGGAAAAGGATGCAACACTTCACTCCAAGCTTCACCAGCAGAACGTTCGTCAGAATTCTTGCGAACAGACGTGCTTTCCCCTGAGGCTGCTTGTATCACATCGACCAACCTGCCTTCACGGTTGGACTGAAAATGTTCCACTGTAACATTCAAAGATGCCGCATACGTGATAAGGTCTTCCATGATGCCATCTAGGGTTGCTGAGCCGTAAACATCGGGTTCACGGGTGCCGAGCATGTTAAGGTTGGGGCCGTTGAGCACTAAAATCTTCATACGTCTTTGAAACCTAGCATATCCAACACTGCGTCAGCAACTTCGCGAGGATTCAAAGGAGAAGTATCCACAACCTCATAACGGCTGTAAAGGACATCCCGTTCTTGCAATAATTTTTCAATAACCTCTTGAGGGCTCTCATCACCCGAAACAAGCAACGGCCTTTTGGAAGGATCAGCGTCAGGAGCATTGAGAATCCTGTCGACAATGGCTTCGGAGGTTGCTTTCAGCCAAACAACGTCACTAACAGGCTCCAAATAGGCAGCGCATTCGGGGTTGAGCATAAGACGACCACCCGTTGAAATCACAAGCCCAGCTCGTTGGGATAGTTGTTTTGCCATTTTCAATTCCATAGACCTGAAAGTATCCCAGCCGTGATCGGCTACAATCTGCGGAATCGGGCCATGTTGGCCCTCAATCACCAAATCCGTATCCACGAAAAGCCTGTTCAAACGCTTGGCAAGTATACCTCCCACAGTGGTTTTACCAGAACCCATAAACCCTGTGAGCACAATATTGCGAACAGTTGACACAGTAGACAGGTTAGCTTGAATAATCAGCTATTACCCCCTTGTATTACTACTGCTATCACTTCTACTGTTGTTGTTAGGCAGCTTCTGCAGTTCTCGCCTCGTTTGATACTACCCCGCCCCCAATACTACGACTAGCCGTAATATGGGATGTGATTGCCTGCCAGGCTACTATCCGAGTGCTATTGTGGGCGAGGGTTGCTTAGTCGAATATTAGTAGCCCGTGGGGGTGCTATGAAACAACACGATAAGCACACCAGCGGCCCAAAATCATTATTATATTAAGTTGGCTGTTAGCTGGTGTTATTCCCTCGTCCCGCCGTCGGGTGATTATCACACGCACCGCGACAGCCGTGGCGGTGAGCCCCAGCACGGCCCATAGGAGCAGGTCGGATGTCGACCAGGCTGCACAGAAGGTTGCTAAGATCCATCCCAGCATATGCGATTGTCTAGCCGCTAGCCGCTACGGGTTCGGGTTGCGCTGCTGGCGTGAACGGTAGCGGTTCTGTTGATGGTGTGGGTGCGGCTTCTAGTTTGTCTAGCCGCTGACTGTGAGCGACTAGCACTGCTTCGCTTTTGGCTAGGGTTTTGTCTATAGCGTGATATCGCGGCTTAGGCTGCCGCCCAGCTGGTTCACAGCTGCTAGCAGCTGCTGGTTGTCGTGCTGTAGTCGGAACAGGCTACGCAAGATGAACACCCCGAACGCCACCACAGCACCAACACCCGCAGCACCCAAAGCCGCCATAGCGATTAGTAGTTGTCCTAACGTTACTTCCATATCACAGCCCCTATTCTTTAGCGGGTTGTTATAATTATCTACCATAGCAGCGGCTGCTAGGTGTGTGTTTCGCATAGGTTGTATCCGATGGTGGATGCGGGGGTGGCCCATTTGAGTGCGCTGTGGGTTCTGTGTTGATTGTAGTAGTGTAGGAAGCCTTTGTGGGCTTTTGTGCGTTGTGTCTGCGATGTCCAGGGTCGCTTGTAGGCCCATTCCTCTAGCAGGGTCCGGTGGAAGCGTTCGACTTTGCCGTTGGTTTGGGGACGATAAGCCCGGGTACGCTTGTGGCGGGTACTGGTGGTTCGCATGGCTTCACACCACAAGGCTGCTGCGGTAGCAGCCGCCGTTGTCGGTGAGTACCCGCTCGATGGCTACACCACGCTGTGCGAACCAGGTGTGGGCTCGTTTGTAGAATTCTGCTGCTGTCAGACCGGTTTCATCTGCGAGTATCCTGCGAATAAGCGACCCGGCTGTGACCTGTGACAGCACTGTGGGGTGTAAACGTATCCGACGCGCTGTCGGGGGCCTGCGTTGGGGCGTCCGTGGATTCTCCAGCCTCCACCATCGGGTATAGAAGCCAGTTTTTTGATGTCCACGTGAACCAGCTCACCCGGGTGGTCGCGTACGTAACGTTTTGGGGGTGTCCGTGTGGCACGACCGGCGCGTCTGAGACGCCCCAGACCAGCTTTGTTGAGGATCTTCTGCACAGTAGAAGCCGCTAAAGGCGACTTCGTGTCCTATCCACGCCGCACCCCTGCGGCGGTGCTGGCGCAGTTTGATCACTTCAGCTTGTTTAACCGCTGGGGTGCTCTTGGGTGATCTTCTCGGACGGCTGGAACGATCCAAGAGACCAGCAGTTCCCTCAGAGGTGTAGCGGTCACGCCATTTGCGTGCTGTTTTGACGCTGACCTGAAACCGCTCGGCTGTTGCTTTGACACTCCAACCACCTGCGAGCATCAAATCAGCCATTTTACGCCGTGCTATAGGCGTCAAAGCCGCGTTCGGGTGCTGTCGTACGGTAGTATTCACTATGAGTCCTCCTTGCGGATAACGGATTGTTAATTAACCCATATTCTCGCACTGGAGGGCTCACCCCACTACCCCATCAACCCAGATACAACGTCTATGGTTATCACATCTAGATGTCATCAGATTGCTTGGCGTTGCGTTAACAATGTATGCCCTACCTACTGCTGTGAGGGGAACTTGCGGCCTGCGCGAACAGAGGGGCGGCCATCTTCAGAGCATTACCGATACCTCTATACGACGTTGCAACCTTCGGGGATGAGGGTTGAGGAGCACACCGGTCAGCTGGAAACGAAACTCGCCAGAGAATTCCAGCAGAAGTTTTTAGATGGCGAGATCAACACTTTGAGCTGCACTACTACCTTCGAACTAGGTGTGGATGTTGGTGATGTGCAATCGGTTCTGATGCGTAATGTCCCCCCATCGCCTGCGAATTACATCCAACGTGCCGGGCGGGCGGGTCGACGTGCCACCACCGCGGCACTTGTGGTTACTTTCGCCAGACGACGCAGTCATGATCTCTACCATTTCCGGGAACCGATGCGACTGATAGAAGGACATGTCGGCGTCCCGATCTTGTCACTGCGTAATCCTCTGATAGTGCGCCGACATATACACGCAGCCGCTTTTGCCGCCTACGAGCGTCGACACGTTGAACAAGGTGGTGAAGCCCACAGAGACGTAGCTTCATTCTTTGTAGCGACAGACGACGCTCCGGCCGCGGTTGATGACTTTGTGCAATGGCTGAAAAGTCATCCCAGTGATCTAGCCGCAGCTGTTGCTCGCATCACCCCCATAGGTATTGCTGAAGAATTAGGAGTTGACGACTGGAAGTGGGTTGATGATCTCATGGACGATCAGGGAGGCGAAAATCGTGAGCACTACGGCTGGCTGACAAGAGCTGTCAAGGAGGTCCGTTCTGAATTAGCGGAAATCGACAGCGAAATCCAAGAAACCGAAGAACGCATCAGAAATTCCCGGCTTCAGAACCGCAGCCAAAATGCCCAAACACAGGCAGGACGCCAAACTGTGCTCTACAGGGTCAGACGCACTTTGGAGAGTAGACGTCTTATTGATTATCTTGCTACACGTGTTGTTCTCCCAAAGTATGGCTTTCCAGTGGACGTTGTCACTTTGGATGTATGGCGTGCGGGTGATAAAGGAGCCTCGGGGATAGATCTTTCGCGAGATCTGCGTATGGGCATAACAGAATACGCTCCCGGTGCCAAACTGGTGGCTAATAAGTCTATTTGGGAGTCTACCGGCTTGCGAATACTGCCGGGCAAAGCACTTATCAGTTACCGCTACACTGAATGCAGTAACTGTGGATCGTTCCGCACCCAAATTGACACCGCAGATGAGGAAAACGTCGAATTGTGTGATAGTTGCGGTGCAGAGCTCACTCCTCAAAAGTTCATTGTTCCCTCGTTCGGGTTCGTTGGTTGTCGGAGTAAAGATCAACCCGGTGAGACACGTCCTGTCAGGGTAGGCCACTCACAGTTTCATTTCAGTGACTACGCCGGAGATCGCTCCGAAGTTGAGTATATCACAATAGGCCAATCCAAAGTGCAGGCGTGGTTTAGTAGACAGGGACGTATCACGGCAATCAACCCCGGTCCGGCAGAACGAGGATTTCGTGTCTGTTTGTCCTGTGGTCACACCGAACCCACTGTCACCAAAACTAAGACTAAGGCTCAGACATCCGCTCAGCATTACCGGCCTAACACCAAGCGTGAATGCAACGGATGGCTGAGTGTACGACATCTGGGTCATCACTATCTCACTGACGTTGTCGAACTCAATCTGATGGAACCAATGAACAGAACACAGGCTCTAAGCACTCTTCACGCTCTGCTCGCCGCAACTCCAAGCCTTGGCATCCCAATAGACGACATCAACGGTGTCTTAGTATCAGCGAGACCCAATGGTCATAAACCGATGGTCATATTCGATACAGTCCCCGGTGGGGCTGGTCATGTCAAACATGTCAGCAAGAACCTCCAACGACTATTGCGAGCAGCGTACGGAGTTGTCAACAACTGTAACTGCGCCGAAAGCACAAGTTGCTACGGATGTATCCGCACATACCGCAACCAAAACGTTCACGAACACCTAGAACGCGGTGAGGCCGCAGCAATACTGAAACGTTTCGCGAATGAAACTGGGTAGTGTCCGTCATAGGCCTAACAGCGTAGCCCCCACAACCCCTTCACCTTGTTGTCGTTGTTCGATGGACAGACTGATCGGCAGAGGGTATGATACTTCAATACAGTGACCACCAAAGTTTTTCTCGCACTCGCGTCGGCGATCATGATGATCACAGCCTGCGCCGCTGATGACGTCACCTCATCAGATGATGATCCGAGCCTGCAAGACAGAGCCGACGGGATAGCCGTCTACCAGGCGCACTGTGCTTCGTGTCATGGTAGCGACCTTCGCGGCACCGATCGTGGGCCCTCGCTATTCTCGATCGTCTACGAGCCCGGCCATCACAGCGACACCGCCTTCCGGTTGGCGATTCGCAATGGCACCCGTCAACACCATTGGAGGTTCGGTGACATGCCACCCGTCGACAACATCACCGACAACGAGATCGAAGCTGTCATCGCCTACATCCGCAATGAGCAGAACCGATTCGGCTTCGAGCGGTGAACGTCCGCCCGCTAGCTGATGAACTTCCAGGTTTTCTTATGCGTCAAATTGGAGATAGTACTCTCAACTCTGCGTAACAATCACTCTGATGGCAGAACCATATCATACGACATCCTGCCCCAACACTTCACCCCAATCCCCCTGAAACACAACACGGATAGAGTTGTTGTGAGATGAGTTCGTAGCGCGATCTCGTGTCGCGCCAATAATACCCGGTATGCTAAAAGTATGAAGGTCGCTATCTCCATTCCCGATCCGTTGTTCGCTGAAGCCGAGCGTCTTGCTCAACGTCAGAAGCTGTCCCGGTCTCAGCTATATACCCAAGCACTTGAACTGCTTGTCAGTCAACAAGACGACAGCGAGATCACTAGACAGCTCAACGTCGTGTATCAGCACACAGACTCGCAGCTCGACACCGGTTTGGTTGATGCTCAAGCCGACGCCGTCCGCGAACAGTGGTGACGACAATTGTACCTGCACGCGGTGAGATCTGGTGGGCCGAGTTGCGTAAGCCTGTGGGATCAGAACCCGGCTACCGTCGCCCCGTGTTGGTCATGTCGGCCGACTCTTTCAATCTCAGCGGTATCAACACGGTTATAGTAGTAGCAATCTCTTCCAACATCAATCTGGCCGAAGCACCCGGCAATGTCGAGCTTGCGGCTGGTGATTCGGGATTGAGCCGCGATTCCGTCGTCAATGTCTCGCAGGTTTTGACTCTCGATAAAACGAGTGTAACCGACCGCGTTGGTGCTGTGGACTTCCCGACGATGCAACGCATCGAAGCCGGACTGCAGCTCGTGTTAGCACTCCCTGGCTAACTGTTAGTTGTGCTACTGCTAAAACATAAAAGCCTGTTGTTTGTGGCAACTATCGATGGACGCTCCTAGCACTACTTTGAGTGCTACTGCTAAAACATAAAAGCCTGTTGTTTGTGGTTTGCACAGGATTATCTGCGGACACACATTTTCGAGACACTATTGCCAAGCCGGCATCCTGATCAGTCAAACGCGTCCTTCCTTCAACAGCGCATAATTTTTCCTTCATAGGAGACTACTAGGCCCATTGCTTCTAAGTTGGAAATCTCAGTCAACACAGCAGGTGTTGCTTCTTCTAGGTAGGCGATCAGGCTATCGATACTTACAGGATTGCCATCGACCTGTTCAAGTATCCGACGCTTCAGGCCGTGTTTCTCAGTTTTTGATTGCTCGCTATTTGGGAGAGTATCATGCTCTTTTGCGTAGTGCTGTTTCTGCTTTTTTGCTGTGTCACTCATGTTTGTATCATCGCCCGCGTTTGTAGCATTGTCCACAATCATCTGCGTGGTCACCCCCATTGACATCTGCGTTGACTGTGGCGTTGAATGATGCGGAACGGCAAGACTGACCGCTGCAAGAATATCATCAACACTGCAGGCAGGAGCACAGCCTTCACTGATAAGCTGATTCGTGCCTGCTGCAGCAGGGTTACGCACAGAACCGGGGACAGCCATAACAGTGACATCACGCCTTATGGCTTCCTCCACTGTAAGCATCGATCCGCCCGCTTGTTTTGACTCAACCACCACCACTACATCCGCTAAAGCCGCTAATAGCCGATTGCGAGCAGGAAATCTCCATGGTTCTGGCTTAGCGTCTATGGGAGCTTCGCTGAGCAAAGTGCCGGCAGCGCATACTCGGTGCCATAAATTGTTGTTGGCACGTGGATAAATCACATTAAGCCCACTGCCGACCACACCTACGGGTGGAGTGCCGCTCACACTGAGAGCACCCCTATGAGCAGCTCCGTCAATTCCCAATGCCAAACCTGATACCACTGTCACCCCTGCTTCGGCTAGCCCGGCTCCGAATTCATGTGCCACCGACCGGCCTATCGGTGAACAGCGTCGAGTTCCTATGACAGTGACACCGACAGCATGGTCTTCAAGCAGATCGCCTTTCCGAAAAATAATAGGCGCAGGATCGATATCACTTGCAAATCTTTTCGGATGGCCGGAATCTACTCGTGTGGTTGCCCAAATGTCAAGTTCTTGTAATCTGTCGGCTATTTCGTTGACATCGACCTCGGCAGCGAAAGCAGCCCAAAGTTCACGTAAGGACTTATCGGCAACGTCGGCCGACACCAGCTTCCGTTTGACCATCTGCCAAGCCTCCTGCGGGCTATATCCCGACAGCAACCGGTGAAGCCGACGCGGTCCAGCTTTAGGCAGAGAAGCCAAAGCCGCCGCATAAGCACCACGATCATCACAGCTACCTGAAACTTCAATCACAGTACCACACCAAAAGCACACGAACCAGCTTCAACTTTGATCTCAGCCCACTAGGATATCACACGCTGCGGACGTGAGCGCAAAGACATTGCAGCCAATACATCGATATCACGAATTCGTTCACCACCGTCGTCAAGGTCACGGATTGTGCGAGCCACCGAACGGACACGGCGCAAACCTCGTGCCGTCATACGCCCATCAGTCAGAGCCTTCCTTAAAACTTTGACAGCGGCATCACTCAGCGGAGCATGCTCTTCTAATTGTGGGCCATCCAGTTCGCTATTGCAGTTAACCCCTCGATCGTGACTTAACTCTCTTACCTGTCTTACGCGTTCTGCTATTCTTGCCGAACATTCATTGCCTTCAACATCCAAAAGATCAGCGGGATCAGGACAGTCCACATGAATCACAATGTCAAGCCTGTCTACAAAAGGGCCGGAAAGACGACGTTGATAGCGAGTAACAGCCGCAGAGTTGCAACGGCATCCTGTTTCCCCACCAGCCCCACAAGGGCAGGGATTCATGGCTGCGACCAGTAGAAAACGAGCTGGATGTTCAATCGTGCCCTTAGCACGGGATACTCGGATCATGCCTTCTTCGAGTGGTTGCCGCAAAGCATCAAGAGCCGATGGGGCGAATTCACCCAACTCATCAAGAAAAAGCACACCCCCGGTGGCACAGCTTGCTTCTCCTGGTCTGCATTTGGATGTTCCCCCAATCAGTGAAGCCATAGATGCCGAATGATGTGGTGCCCTCATCGGTGGACGGGTAATAAGACCTCCGGCTGGTAGTGGCAGACCAGCCGCCGAATGCACTCGTGTGGCCTCTAATGCCATATCCGGTGTCAAATCAGGAAGTAAACCGACCAGACGGCGAGATAGCATCGTCTTGCCAGCACCTGGAGGGCCTACAAAAAGCATATGATGCCCTCCAGCAGCTGCCACCTCCATGCCCCAACGAGCAAAAGGCTGACCGGAAATATCAGCCATGTCAACGCTTTCCTTAGTAGCAACACTTTTCGGCGGCAACGGAAGATCAGGCCAAGGCGAGTTCTTGGCCAGAGCTTCGTAGGCTTCCCTCAAAGTACGCACCGCTCGAACATGGCCACCAGCAACTAATCTTGCCACTTCCACATCATCCGCGGAAACCACCACAGTATTCGCTTTAATCGCATCAACCAACGGCAAGGCTCCGGGTACCGACCGAATCGAACCATCGAGGCCGACCTCTCCAAGGAAACCAACATCCTCCGCTGCGTCGCCGCTCAATTGACCTGAAGCGATAAGCAGGCCAATAGCAATGGAGAAATCGAGTCCTGCACCTGCTTTGTGCACATCACCAGGTGCCAGATTGACTGTAACGCGGTGCATCGGCCACTCAAGTCGGCTTGATGTAATAGCAGACCTCACCCTGTCCCGAGCTTCTCTGCATGAGGCATCAGGTAATCCGACCACAGTAAAAGTGGGAAGACCGTTCGCCACATGAACTTCCACAAAAACCGGATGCCCCCAAACGCCGACTAATGTGGCAGAACGTATGGTAGCAAGCATAAAAAGCCCCTTTGACTAATAATGAACGGTTGGCACGGAGCAACCGACAAAGTGTGTGAAAAAGATGCAACGCACAATGAAGAGATGCAATGCACAATAATGAAGCAGCAGTAGCTCCCGGGCTTTTTACCAGACTTTGTTACCTCAGTGCTGGAAAGATTGCCGATATCCTCCTAGCCGTGTCAGGCTATTGCAAGTTAAACTGTGCAAGCCACACAGACAACCTGGAGACACAAACAGTATACAATAATTTACAGTGATTTACAATATTTCTCGTGTAAATCTAGTTACTGCTTCGATTTCTTCGGTTGTGAGTATGTCCGCAAATGCGGGCATAGCATCCAAACCGTTGGCTATCACCGAGATATGGTCTTCGATATCAGGATATATTTCAACTATCGCATCCCCAGATAAATCAACTCCCACAATGCTTCCACCATCACTACCATGACAGTTGACGCAACGACCCACGTAAACAAGACGTCCAAGCACAAGCACCGGATCGGCTAGGCCATCAGGCCCCTGCGGTACTTCCGGCACTCCATCTGAAGCACACGCAAAGCCAAGGCACAAGCCCAAAAATAAGCAAACAGTCAAGATTAAACGCAACAAGTGAAAGCATACCCGAAATGGGAATAGACCCTACAAGACCGCATCGCCGCCGTCCCTCCGATTTTCTTTATGTAGCTGCCGGACTCATCGTGATCACCGGTTTGATCATTTGGGCGTTAGCCGGTTGAAAAGGAAAGCACGAAACCATCGACTAAATGTCCAGCATATCGGCGTCCACCAATACCGAGTGATTCACCAGGTAGTTGCGACGTCGAGCTACGTCGCTTCCCATCAGCACATCAAACATTTCGGCTGCGGATTCAGCTTCTTCAGCGTCGACTATGGTGAGACGGCGCAATATTCTAGTCTTCGGGTCGAGAGCGCAATAGCGTAACTCTTCGACATTCATCTCCCCCAATCCTTTGAAGCGTTGCCATCTTATACTCTTACCATCATTCGCTGTTGCACCACCCCCACTCTTGGAGTTGCCGATTATTTTCCGTGTCATTTCGTCACGTTCCGCTTCAGTGTAAGCCCGTAAGGTTTTTTGGGCTACTTTGGTACTGTATAAGGGAGGTTGCGCCGAATAGACTCTTCCCTGTGTAAGCATGTCGGTCATGTAGCGATAAATCAGGGTCAACAGCAAACATCGAATGTGGCTACCGTCCACGTCAGCATCACACAAAATGACTATACGACCATAACGCGCCGCAGAAATATCGAAAGTCGGGCCCGCTCCGGCACCCACAGCCGTAAATATGGCTTTGGCTTCGACATTCTCTAAAACCTGAGCAGCACTGGCCTTTGCCGCATTCACAATTTTTCCGCGGAGAGGCAGAACAGCCATGAATTCACTGTTACGGCCTCGTTTTGCCGGCCCGGCGGCAGAGTCTCCCTCCACTAAAATCAGCTCCGCTGTTGGGCCGTGAACACGGCAATCCGCGAGCTTCGCCGGTAGACGCGCTGAACCTAGACGTGAGGCTTTGCGATCAATTGCCAGACGTTCACGAAAAGCCACACGATCAGCTACCGCTACCGCCAGCTTGTCTGCGATGTTGCGTACCTGCTTTCTGGGGCCACCGCCAGGCTCAAACCATTCTTTGAGTTGTTCATACGTAATTCGAGAAACAATCCCAGCAACAGCCGGTGTGCCTAACGCCTGCTTGGTTTGTCCTTGAAATTGCGGTCTGGGAAACTTCACCTGCACGGCGGCTATCAGGCCCTGCTGAACATCATCTTTAGCAGCTCTATGCTGATTCCGGCGAGCCAGCTTGGCTAGTTTACGGTTGCCCTTCAATAACACGTTGTTCACCACCCTGGTGAGAGCCTTATCGAATCCGACCACATGTGTGCCACCATCAGCGGTGGGGATTGTATTCACAAAAGACATCACTTCTGAAGTTGTTCCCTCCACCCAGCACACAGCGGCATCAACTACGCATTCTCTCTCAATTTCAGAGACACCCCCCTCAGAAGGCACTTTATCCAGAAAGGTGTCAATGCCGTTCAGGGTGATAGCTTGACAAATGGCACGCCCCGAAGGCCCGGAGTGTTCTTCCACTCTTTCTTCAACCAGATCGGTGAGACCTCCCCGGCTGACGAAAATGAAGGGTTCTTGGTTTTTTCCGTAACGCCTGTCAATTATTTGAACCTTCAATCCTGGCACCAGGTAGGCAACTTGATGAAGCCGTTCTCGCACCATTTCAACACTAAAAGACGCATCCGCATCGAATAGTGCAGTGTCAGGCCAGAAGCGAACTGTCGTACCCGTAGGGTTGGCAGAACTACGAAAACGAGTCTTTCGGAGCTTATGGCCTGGGTGGAAGTCACCGCTTTTGAAAAGACCTGGACGAGTCTTATGAAAACTCAGCGAGTGACGGTAGCCGTGACGACGCACTTCCACGTCCAATCTCACAGACATGGCGTTTACCACTGAAGCTCCAACCCCGTGTAATCCACCTGAGGTGCTATACGCGCCTTGTTTGAACTTGCCACCCGCGTGCAATTCCGTGAAAACGACTTCCAAGGCTGTGACATTGCGAACTGCGTGTTGCCCCACTGGAATACCTCGGCCGTTGTCAACAACCTCAACGGAGCCGTCACGATGAAAAGTGACCGATACCTTATCAGCCCATCCAGCCGCAGCTTCGTCGATGGCATTGTCTACTATCTCCCATACCAAATGCATGAGACCCTCTGAGCCGCTACCACCGATGTACATACCCGGGTTGCGGCGAACAGCTTCCAAGCCTTCGAGTGCCTCAATCGAATCCGCCGTGTACGTAGAACTTTCAAGCATCAGAATCGTAATCGGATCGGGGTTGTGGGTATTGCCTTGTCGTCACCTGAGATATCACCACCTAAAGCTACCATCTCGCCAGAGCCATCGATAGTATTTTCCGATCCTGCTGCTTGGGCTTGGTGTAACGTTTTGTGGGTTCTATATGAACAACCACCGGACGCTTATCCAACTTGCGAGGATCACCGTCCAATGTTTTCAACGCCATAAGTTTCATAGTAGAAAGCCAAGATGCATCCGCTGACGCAGCTTCTGCTGGTTCATTGACACCTGTGCCAGCATCGAAGGCTGGATTCGTATCCGCATGGCCAGGAACACCGCTGCTTGAGCTGGGAGCTAGAATTGTCGAGGCTGTAATGTGTTCCCCACCTGCGAGCTTGACGATGAACACCCCTCGGCCTCCGCTTCTTTGCGCAGTAAGTTCACTACACCACGTTGCTTTCAAACCTCCAGTGCTTGTGGCAACTACCACCACACCTTCCGCGGGCCCTTCAACCGTGTTGCGGGCATTAACGGCACCAGCAGCAACCACTTCAGCACCGGGTTGCAATCTCATGCCCATAGCACCACGAGCATTACGGGAATCCAAAGAGAAATCCACCAGCGGTACCCTTAGAGCTTTCGCGTCGTCGGAGACGATCACTGCATCCACGTTGTCATCAGATAGAAAAGCACTCACTACTCGATCATCGGGATCCAAGTTGATCACCGGATCACCATAACCCACACCCAGAACAGTGTCAGCCTTCAGACGTCGTGCCATCCCGCTGGCTGTAACCACCATCAACCTCTCATCACCCGCTGTTACCAAAGCCAGCACTCGCTCATCCTTCGCCAGCCCCAACATCGAAGCAACAGGAGTGCCGCGCAAACGATTGGAAGCATCAGCTGCTTCGCCTGCTCTGATGACGAACCCCCTACCTTCAGAAGTGACAAGAGCTAAAGGAGCAGCAGTGGATGTCTCCACTCGGGCAGCTAGGAGGTCGTGGACGCCGGGTGATGTGCGTCGCGCCCCTGATATGGGTGCACGCCCTAAATGCCCACTAATAGACATTGTGACTATGCAGGCGATATCACGACTCGGTCCAACTGAAATCACTGGATGATCCCCTCCCAGCCCATTTTTAGTAGTATTGTCACCAGGTGTAGTGTTGTCGGCTTTGGATGCTGAAGCCGCGGTCAGGTCAAGGCCTGTTTGCAGATCATCGGCTTCGAATGCCGACACTATCTCGCTTTTCCGTGGCGCGCCGTGATCCTTGATGATTCTGCGCAGTTCATCTCGCACTATCTTACGACGAAGACGCTCACTATCCAGTATCTGCTCATAATCCGCGATCATCTTCTTCAAAGATTCAGCCTCGTCCGTTAATTTCTGCCTTTCCAGTGCTGTGAGACGTCTCAACTGCATGCTGAGAACACGGGTGGCTTGTTTGTCTGTTAAATCGAAGCTGCTCATCAACTGTCGGTGGGCTTTCGAGGGACTGCGCGACCGGCGGATCAACGCCACGACCGCATCAATGTGATCGAGAGCCACTATCAAGCCCTCTACTATCTCCAACCTTGAACGAGCTTTACGACGGCGGTAGTGAGTACGGCGTACGATTACTTCCAAGCGATGTTTGATGTAATGCTCGCATAGGTCACGCAACCCCAGCGTGGTGGGCACACCATCCACCAATACGACATTGTTGGCATAAAATGTGTCTTCCAACGGTGTTAGTTTGTAAAGTGCGGCTAAAACCGCATGCGCATCGGCTTTTGGCTTGAGCTTGATATGAATGTTCAGGCCTTCAGTGTCGGTGAGATCGGCAACACCTGCAACATCGACCAGCCTGCCAGCTTCAACCAACTTGGCGATTTTGGATATCACATTCTCCGGCCCCACCTGGTATGGCAACTCAGTGACAATAATGGATTCGCGGAGTTTGGTGATTCGCTTGATTTCAACACAAGCCTGAGTTCGTATCGGACCTCGCCCACTTTCGTAAACCTGTCGCAATCCTTGATCCACCACTCGACCACCACCAGGAAAATCAGGTCCGGGCACCACCTTGAGAAGCTCGTCGGTGGTTACGGTTTTGCCTCGCGCTTGGCTTTGCAACACTAACTCCACGGCAGCACCGACTTCGCGTAGATTGTGCGGGGTCATGTTGGTGGCCATACCCACAGCTATACCCGCTGTACCGTTCACGAGCAGGTTGGGAAACGTTGCCGGAAAAACTTCTGGTTCCAACCCCTCACCATCATAGGTAGGACGAAAATCGACTGTCTCTTCCTCGACTTCACCCACTAAATCCATCGCAGCTTCCGACAAACGGCACTCCGTATATCGAGGAGCAGCAGCCGGATCGTCCAAACTGCCAAAATTGCCTTGCGGGGCCACTAAGGCAACCCGGCGACTGAAATCTTGCCCCAAACGAACCAGAGAATCGTAGATAGCGGCATCACCGTGAGGGTGATAACGGCCCATTGTGTCACCCACTATGCGAGCTGATTTCCTGAATGGCGTATCAGGACGCACCCCCATCTGAAACATCGACCACAAAATGCGACGCTGTACGGGTTTCAACCCGTCTCGCACATCAGGGATGGCCCTGGATGTGATAACCGACAAGCCGTAAGCCAAAAACGAATTGCTCATCTCCTCCGCCAAAGGGACATCAACCACCTGGCGGGCTCGGGGGTCGGAATCCAAAATCATCTGTTGCTGCACAGACACAAAAACCCTCCAAAGTTCATTAAAATCAAAAACTCATAGTCGTTCAATAATACCATCTGTTTGAGACACAACGACTATCTGTAACATAACAGATACTTGAAAATAACAATAATTAACAAAAATTAGCAAAACAGGTTTTGGGAAGCGAGTTTCAAACATTGCAAGGAACATTCCCCCGCTGCCCGTGGTCTTGTTCAACAAGGCTTGACACGGGGTGAACAAGTTTTGAATATCACAAGAGTCGTGAGATGTTCAATATCTAGCATCACCGACTAAGCCCACCAGCCCACCGTAACAGCGACAAATGGGGTAGCAGCCCATTACGTCGCAACAGCCAGCATGGACCCGTCGTATGCTTCCAGCGACTTCCAATAACCGGTTGCGGGAATAGTGTTGTAGTGGCTTCTAGCCACTGCCTTCCAGTTCTGTTATCCTACTCAATGCCTCTCGCGTTGCTTGCAGTATTCCTGCTATTGCTGTCAGCATCCGCTCTGTTGGCCGATCGCTTTCCAACACTTCGTCTAGCACTGGTTTTCTGGCCTGATCGAATGCTATCACTGCTAGTTCCACTAGCTGCGTGTCTGTTGCTCCGCTGTTTTCTAGCTGTATCTCAAACACTGTCACTGCTGCTGTCGCTGCTTCCAATGCTGCTAATTGTTCTTGCTGTATCGCGTCCAGTAATGTTAGTTCTGCTTGTCCTGCTGCTGCTTCCGCTGCTAGGAAAAACTCTTCTACCGCCGGGTGCACAACGCTGCTGCTGTTTTAACAGCCCGCGATACCGCTGCTGCTGCTCTATCCGTTACTGCTAGTGTTGCCGGTGCTGCTGGTTCCGCTTGTTGCGCTGCTTTAGCCTCTTCTAGTTCGACTGCTGCTGCTGATATCAGTTCTTCTGCTTTTCGCTCCGCCGCTGCTCTCCGTCTAGCTGCTGCCTCTGTCAGTTCTGCTTCTGTTGCAGGCCGTCTAACTGCTGCTTCCGCTGTCAATGACCGTCTTTCCAGTGTCACCATTTCTGGTGGTTCCGCTTGTTGCGCTGCTTTAGCCGCTGCCAATAGTTTTTGCGCCGCTGCCAATAGTTTTTGCGCCGCTACTAGCTTCTTAGCTTCAAAGTCAGGGCTTCTAGTCGCTTCTAGTCGCTGTTCTGCCATTGCTCTCGTCAGCATCATCCCAACCCTCCTCCAGTTCAACCGTCACTACCACTAATAGTGGTTTGTCCTTTCTATTATTCTACCTTCTACTGCTATTACATGGAACAACAACACGAATAACGCCGAAGCATCGACAGAATACCCGACACACTGTTGAACGCTCAAAAGCAGGCCGCTGAACAGTAGTTGCCTTCAACGAGCAGCCTACTCGTTTGGCTGTGATAGCAAGACGATGTGATAACCGTAGACGTTGTATCCGGTCCGACGAGGGTAGGCCCAAGCCGACACCACTGGCCATTGAGTAGTATCCAATCAACGAGTGCTACCTGTATCATCAACTGATATACAAGGCAAGCTCAGACCAAGCGTTTGCGCATACGGATGCAACAGTAGCCGTTAATACCATTAACTGAGTCAGTAAAGAACTCCAAGATATGAAATCGCGAAGACATGAAATCGTGCCCGAAGTAATGTCAGCAATGTTGAAGTTAGACGTAAGGATGGTATCTTAGCGCACTATGAGCAGCAAACTATGCCTACTAACAGTTCACGCGCACCCTGATGATGAAGCTTCGAAGGGGGCACCCACGATCGCCCGATATCACGCAGAAGGAGTACGCTGCGTGCTGGTGTGTTGCACTGGTGGTGAAGAGGGTGACATTTTGAATCCAGCCATGGACGGCCCCGATAAAGCTGATCGATTAGCCGAAATCAGGGCTGCAGAACTAGCCGAAGCCGCGGAAGCGATTGGTTACGACGAAGTCGTTATGCTCGGTTATCGGGATTCTGGTATGGAAGAATCAGAAGCAAACAATCATCCCGACTGTTTTGCCATGGCAGACCTTGACGAAGCCGTGGGCAGGTTGGTGAAGATAATTCGGCGCGAAAAGCCGCAGGTTGTGATTACCTATCCTGAAGACCAGGGCGGTTACCGACATCCCGACCATCTGAAAGTGCATGACATCACAGTACCTGCTTTCGAGCAAGCCGGAAACGCTGACTACCGACCCGAACTGGGCGATCCGTGGGCCCCCACCAAACTGTACTACGTTATGTGGTCAAGACAGAGAGTAGAAGAACGCCACAAGGCTTTCATGAAACTTGGCTTGGAATCACCTTACGGCGACTGGTGGTTCGACCAAGAATCCAAAGACGACCTAATCACAACCAAAATACCGGTAGAAGGTTTCATAGACGCTCGAATCAATGGTTTACTCGCTCATAAAACGCAGATAGACCCTGATTCTACGTTTTGGTTTGGCCTACCACCTGAAGTGGAACGGTCTCTGTATCCTTACGACGATTATATTTTAGCGCGTGGCCCCAAACCGGACAAGCAACCAGAACGCGACCTTTTCGCGGGCATTGACACGGATCAGAAACTAACACAGCACCTGCTTTCGTCTAGAACATGACCTCTTCTAGAACATGACCTCTTCGCAAGCATTGACCTTTGACATCAATACCGCAAATACCGCATAAACGGATCCCACAACCAGGCCAAACTATCATCACAGCAAGACAACACCATGAATCGCACTGCCGAACTGTTCGGAAATAACTGGCTGGAAAACATAAGTCAATCACTCAACAGTGTTGAAGTGTCAGAAGCTTCTGATGGGCTTGTCCAATTCAGAGTAGAAAACTATCCTGAAGGTGGATACCGACTCTTCTACGTGGTCATTGAGTCAGGACGGATAACAGTGCAGCTTGGCCGCAGCAAATCACCTGACGTGCTTCTTAAACTGCAATATTCTGATCTTGTTTTAATATGGCAGGGCCAAATGTCGCTGGAAGAAGCCTATATGACAGGGAAAATGAAACTTGAAGGCAACCAAGTATTACTGATAGATGGCTGGCGGCCTTTGAAAGCGTCGCCTGAACTTCGTGCGATATTGCAAGCCGCACGTGAAGCCTCTGGAATGACCAACTGAGCTGCCGTATTAATCGAGTGGCACATCAGGCCCACCGCAGGCCTTCCAAAGACCTCGTAAAGAGTGCCTAGCCTCCGCTTCAGCTCGTGCGAACAAACTGGAATAATAGTCGTTGGGCCAGTATTCCAGCACCGCAGCATAACCAGCACTAACCAACTCCAAATTGACGAACAGACTGTCGTACGATCTGATGACATAGGCAAGAAGCCGGTCGTAGACATCGCGAATTTCCGCATCTCTCACCAGTGTGATAGCCGTGCCAACAGGCAGAATTTCCGCAAGATAGAATGAGGCCTCCTGGCCGTAGCATTCTACAGGTCGGGTGCGGGCTACCGACTCCGGAGTATCGATGCCGATAAGTCGAACCGTCTCGGATTTGTTGCCAACGCGAGCTACTATCGTGTCACCATCAACCACTCGTTCTACAACAGCATTGGCTGCTAACTCGCTTCTACTGTCATCAAAGTTATTCGGAGGCCCACTAGACTCGCCTGTTTCTTCGGAGTGACCATCAGACAGCATGACATAAAACCCAGCCGTATCATCAGATGGATTCTTGTCGGCCACAGTAGGCTGCAGATGTCTACGAGAATCTCCAGATGCGGCTACTAGCAGCACAAAGACAGTTAGAACAACCAAAAGAGCTGTCCTTTGAACAGGTTTACCCACAGCTATCCATCTCGATACCAGCTATTATTGTCACCTACCCCACTGGCCACGCTCATCGCTTAAAAACACTTTGCTCAGACTCACTTAGTAGCAATAAATCATCTTAATATTGCATATTATAGCATGTAATATCTTATTATAGCATAATATAACTTTTATTATCAGCGCAAGTTTATTTCAAGGTCGCGCTGAGAGAGATTAGTAGAGCACACAAGGGCTGCCGATGAAACGAATTTTTGCGGGATTGACTGGTTGATACCTTGGTGATACCTGCTATGACTCTGCTGAAGTTCTCACTCCACTACCCCCTCCACGCAGATACAACGTCTACGGTTATCACATCGAGTCGAAACTGCTGAAGTTCTCACTCCACTACCCCCTCCACGCAGATACAACGTCTACGGTTATCACATCGAGTCGAAACTGCTGAAGTTCTCACGGTCGCGAGAGGCTGGCAACTCCTGGCACATACCAACGCCAGGCTAGATCTGCGCCTCTGTTGATACCTATTCTCGTGGATATTGCTGGAGTCTGCGGAGGTGGCATCCCATCATCGAAAATGGCGATTCCACGACTGGATGCCAGCAGTTCTGCGCCATTACAAGTGCCATCGATGTTAAGAGCCTGGGTTAATTTTCCTGGCCCATTGCAGAGGTCGCTATCACGTTTGGCCGCAGGCCCTCGAGCCAAGCGCATAGCTTCTAGCCCAGTTAATGGTACTAGAGCTCGTAACAGTACAGCCGCGCATGCACCATCTGTTTCCACGACCACATTAGCACACCAGTGAATACCGTAAATCAGATAAACGTACAAATGCCCCGGAGGTCCGAACATAACAGCTGCACGAGCCGTAGGGCCTCGGTAGCCATGACTAGCGGGATCATCCGCGCCACGGTATGCCTCTACTTCAACAATTCGACCTGACCTACCATCAGCAGTAGCCAACACCTTGTTGAGTAATTCCGGTGCTACTTGTAAAACGTTGCGAGCATAAAACTCTCTATCGAGCCGTCGGCCAAGAGCACGCTCCGACGAAAGCCACTCTCCCTTATGCGTGTGTCCGTCGGGCTGGCCGTCCTTGCCGGTCAAAGCTAGTCCCAAGCCGGGAAAGGCAGCGGTTTTACGCGCATCAACCCGACGGCGGTTGCTGCGGCGATGGCCTAAGCCGGGAGGAAACGGTTTTTATGCGTAGTTTAAAACGTTCCAATTGTTCATCCAACGCAGATGCCCCTGCAGCTCCATGTGTCGTTCGTCGAGCTGCTGAAACACCAGGCTTCAACAGTTCTGCCGCTTCCGGCCCAAGCCTTGAGTCTTGCGCAACCAGCTCAACGAAAAGTGTTTCAGCATCATGGCCTGCTTCTAGCGCAGCGTCTAACGATTCTCTCACTAATCCTGCTACCACAGCATGTGCTCGACGGAACGGCATGCCTCTTAAAACAAGCCACTCGGCTAGATCGGTGGAACAAGAATACGGCGACGAAGCAGCAACAGACATCCGTTCTGCCTTGAAGCGGGCTGTGGTCATCATCCCTGTAAAAGCACGTAGTGTCAAGCAGATCGTGTCAAAAGCATCGAACAGAGGCTCCTGAGCTTCTTGCATGTCTTTGGAATAGGCCAACGGCAAGCCCTTCATGGCGACTAACAGACCTGTCAGGGCACCGATAACCCTTCCTGTTTTCGCTCTGGCAAGTTCAGCTATGTCCGGGTTCTTTTTTTGCGGCATCATCGACGATCCTGTGGTGTAACGATCGTCAAACTCCACGAAAGCGAATTCCGAGGTCGACCACAAGACCATTTCCTCGCCTATTCTGCTCAGATGCACACTGAGAACGGTCAGGGCGTAAAGAGCGTCAGCCACGAAATCGCGATCTGAAACCGCATCCATACTGTTGTCGAACACAGCGGCAAAACCAAGCCTGTCGGCTGTTCGCCGTGCATCGAGCGGCAAAGATGAACCAGCTAAAGCACCTGCCCCTAAAGGCGAAACGTCTGTTCTACTGTAAGCTTCGAACAGTCGATCGATGTCACGGCTCAAAGCCCATCCATGGGCCAGCAAATGATGCGCTAGGGTCACTGGCTGTGCCTGCTGAAGATGAGTGTAACCGGGAAGAAAAACTTGCTTGGTTTTCTCTGCCTGATCACAGAGCACTTGTTGTAATTCCACCACTAGCCCCGCTACTGCGGTTAAAGCTTTTTTGGCCCACAACCGTAGATCAGTGACCACCTGATCGTTGCGGCTCCGACCTGTGTGCAGTTTCGCCCCAGCGGGAGTGATTTCAGTGACAAGACGCTCCACAACAGTGTGAATATCCTCATCACCGGTTTCAGGCTCAAAACAACCCGCCGCTAATTCTGCTGCCAGGTTTGCTTCCACTGCATCAAGGGCAGCCAGAATGTCGTTTCGCTCTGAGTCCGTTATCAGGCCCACCGAGGTAAGCATCGCTGCATGAGCCCGTGAACCTTCAATGTCTTCACGGAACATCCTACGATCGAACGGAAGGCTGTCGTTGAGAGCCCGAAGAGTGTCAGCTGTCGACCCTTCAAAACGGCCCTCCCATAATGTCTTCAAACCTGGGCTGTCATCCGCGGATTCCCCTGCTTCCAACGGCTTGCGCGCGCTAGTCGGGGAATCTGGGCCATCACCTGCGGATTCCCCCATGTCATCAGCTGCTGATTCATCCCGACCATCATCCGTGGCTTCTCTTCCAACCCCACCCTTGGATTCTCCGCTCCCCTGATCCGACTCAACACTGGAGTGAGCGTTCGCGCTTAAAATCATGCAAGCGGGCCTCTCTTGCGTGCCATATTACGCAAGCGTAAAGCAGACAAGGCTATAAAACCGGTGGCGTCGGCTTGATCGTAAACTCCGCTGTCATCTTCGAAAGTGACTGTACCGGCATCAAAAAGCGAATCATCGGAGCGACGGCCGACCACGTCGACGTTTCCTTTATACAAACGCAACCGCACATCACCGTTGACGTACTGCTGACTATGATCGATAGCTGCCTGCAACATCAAACGCTCCGGGCTCCACCAGTATCCGTTGTAGATCAGTTCAGCGTATTTGGGCATAAGTTCATCTTTGAGATGCGCTACTTCACGGTCGAGGGTGATCGACTCAATCGCTCGGTGGGCTCGCAGCATGATAGTGCCACCCGGAGTTTCGTAGGCCCCACGGCTTTTCATGCCGACATGGCGGTTCTCCACAATGTCAACACGTCCAATCGCATTGGCCTGGCCCACAGCATTGAGATGTGTGAGCACTTGAGCGGGAGTCATTTTCTCGCCATCGATAGCTGCTATGTCACCTCCCGCATAGGTGAGCTCAATATAGGTTGCCTCGTCAGGAGCATGTTCGGGGCTCACGGTCCAACGCCACATCTCCGCGGGTGGTTCCAACCATGGGTCTTCCAGCGGCCCACCCTCGAAAGATATGTGCAGCAGATTGGCGTCCATCGAAAACGGGGACTCGCTACCCCGCGACAACTGGATGGGAATATCATGACAAGCAGCGTACTCCATGAGTGACTCACGGGAGTTGAGATCCCAAATACGCCATGGGGCAATCACAAGAATCTCCGGTGCCAAAGCATAAGCACCCAACTCGAAACGCACTTGATCGTTGCCTTTGCCTGTGGCACCGTGGCTTACAGCGTCGGCCCCCAAAGCGTCAGCGATTTCAACCAACCGTTTGGCAATCAATGGACGGGCTATCGAGGTGCCGAGCAGATACTCACCCTCATAGACGGCATTGGCACGGAACATGGGAAACACGAAATCACGCACAAAATCCTCACGTAGATCTTCAATGAAGATTTCTGTTTCTTCCACACCAAGTGCTAGAGCCTTGTCGCGGGCAGCTTCAAGCTCGTCGCCCTGCCCGAGATCAGCGGTGAAGGTCGCAACAGAGCAGTCATAAGTTTCCTGTAACCATTTGAGTATCACAGAAGTGTCCAAACCACCGGAGTAGGCTAAGACCACTTTCCCAATATCAGAAAAACCGTTATCTTCGCCCATAGTGGATGAAGACACGGAATCATGGTTACCGTTCATATGAAGCCTCTCTTTCATGTATTCTTGAATATTTTCACATCTTTTGATTATTTTACTATTGCGGTACTACGAGATCGGCTTCATTTAGGAGGGGTTTCCGGGCGTCACTAGCAGCGTTGACCCTACCAGGAAGGATCAACTTCATGTAGAGGGGTTTTCTTCTCGATCATGCGCAAAACCAGGCGTGACCATATCCGCGCTCGCTGCTAGTCTACGCAAACGCTCAACAAGACGTACAGCAGCAGTGGCATCAACGACTACCACTAGCACGGTGTCATCGCCTGCGACTGTTCCCAATACCTCTCTCAGATCAGCCTGATCCAAAGCCGAAGCCACCACATGTGCCGAACCCGGTGGAGTGTGAATCACAACAATATTCCCCGAAGAAACAGCGTCTATCATCCAAGTGTTGAATATGCTTCGAAGATGCTGCTGAGCGCGTTCTTTTGAATCACCTTTCAAAGGAAGATCCCCGGTGGATTGATCAGGTATCACATATACGTTTTTTCCACCATGCTTGCGCACTTTTATGGCACCCAGATCGTGAAGATCACGTGACACGGTAGCGCGAGTTGTTTTCATATGGTGGACTGCGAGAAGTTCGACCAACTGTTGCTGGTTGGCCACCGAATGGCCAGCCAGTAGACGACTGATGAGACGATGGCGGCTGCTCTTACTGTTCACGGTGTGTCGTGGTGATTTTTTGTTAATAGCAATTCTGCCACCTACCAGTCGTTCTTACAGCTTTCATGTGGTAGAGCTACGACGTGAAACCGTTGTGTTCCAAAAGCCACAAGAAAAAACCGCGGGTGGCGTGCAGCCGATTAGCGGATTGTACCCATACTCGACTGGCTGGCCCATCAAGTACGGCATCGGTGACTTCGTATCCTCTTTTAGCCGGTAGGCAGTGCAAGAATATCGCCTCGGGAGATGCTTGGGTCATAAGCTTCTCATCCACCGTGTAATCCTTAAAAGTAGCCCTGCGTTCCTCTTTTTGATCTTCCTGCCCCATCGAAGCCCACACATCGGTGTATACGGCGTGTGCGCCTTTCACCGCTTCGGCAGGGTCTTCCAAAGCCGTGAAATCGCAGCCATACTGCGAGAAACGCTCCACAGTGGCAGCATCAAAGGTGTAACCCGATGGGCTGGCGACACGCACTGTCATACCCACAGCACCTGCTGCTAAAACAAGTGACCGAGCCACGTTGTTGGAGTCTCCCACATAGGCAAGCGTCCTACCTTCAAGGCCAGACTGTCCTAACTCGGATTTCAAAGTAAGTGCGTCTGCTAAAGCTTGCAATGGGTGTGCGAGGTCGCTGAGTAGGTTGACCACCGGCACCGTACTAGCCTCCGCCATTCGCTGTAAAACACCATGGGAAAACACTCGAGCCCCAATCACGGAATGGTAGCCTGCCAAAGTGCGAGCAAGATCCTCAGCGGTTTCACGAACATCGAACCCGACTTCTCGGGCTGTGATGTACATAGGATGACCTCCCAGCTGCACCACGGCAATTTCCGCTGAGCTACGAGTGCGGCTCGAAGGTTTCTCGAACAGCAGTGCCACACCTTTATCGTTTAGAATACGAGGTGGGTTGCTCTTCTCTGCTAAGACAAGCACACGGTTGAGCTCTTCAAAAGTCAGGTCGTCGATATCGAGTAAATGGCGCATCATCAACCTCTTAGCAGCATTTCAATGAACTCCGGGCTTTCTTCCAACACGTTATCCGACACCTCTGGCATCGGCTTTTGGTGAAGAACTCAGCTGATACTTCAAGACACCGCCAATAATCTCAACTCCCGCTGATATGTGAGCTTCGGTTGCTATTAGGGGAGGTGCCAAGCGCAGTGCCGTGTCATTGACAGCATTTACTATCAGACCACGTTCACGGCACAAAGTAGTCACATCTTTAGCGGTTCTTCCTGCCAAGGCCTCCTCGGAAATCTCCACCCCCAACAGTAGACCACGACCCCGCACATGGCCCACACCTTGAAGTTCGCTGAGCATTCCGCGTAAATGAGCTCCAAGACGACCGGCAACCGCTGGTGCGTTCATCGTGGTCATTGTTTCAATGACAGCCGCCACTGCCGATAAGGCTAACGGTTGACCCGCAAAAGTTGATCCATGATCACCTGGCTTGAAAGCGGCAGCAATATCCTTGCGAGCCCATAATGCCCCCACGGGCATGCCATTACCCAATGCTTTGGCCATGGCGACTATATCCGGTTCGATGCCTGCATGCTGATATCCGAACCATCGGCCAGTCCGAGCTAAGCCTGTCTGGATTTCATCCATCACCAGTAAGATCCCACGGTCATTGCAAACTTCTTGCACAGCAGCCAAATATTCAGTACTAGCAGGAATCACACCCCCCTCACCTTGTATTGACTCTAGCAGCACCGCACCAACCGAGGAGTCCAGCACTTCTACCAGCGCATCGATATCATTGAATGGGACATGACGGAAACCGTCGGGCAAAGGTTTGAAAGGTTTCTGTTTTTCAGGTTGCCCGGTGGCTGCTAGAGCACCGAAAGTGCGGCCATGGAACGACCTTTCTGCGCTCACCACCGTGTGTCGTTTGATCCCCTGGTATTTGCGGACCAGCTTTACGGCAGCCTCAATTGCCTCCGCTCCAGAGTTTTGAAACAGAATACGGCCGGCATCACCGCTGGTGGCTGCCATAGTCCAGTCGACATCAGCTGTTCTCGCATCAGCAGCGTTAACACCGCCGGTGGGCATTTCAGATGAACCATCCGAACCAGTTGAGTCGGTTTGTGTCTTCTTGTAATCGACCCTTAGTAGCCGATCAAGTTTCTGCACTACTTCGTCTGCGAATTCGTTGGTGAAGAAATTGGATACGTGAACCAGTCTGCCTGCCTGCGCTTTTATGGCAGCAGTAACCGCTGGATGGGCGTGGCCGAGACTGGTAACCGCTAAACCACTCAGAAAATCCAAATACTTCTTACCCTTATCGTCCCATAGGTATACGCCTGAGCCTCTCACAAAAGTAGCCAAAGGGGGCGAATAATTGGTCATCAACTCAGCTGCACTCATAAATTCGTCTTTACGTTGTTTGTGGCTTGTCATTGTTTGAAATAATTCTTACGTCATCCGATATATGATCTGACTTTTGCATGACTGTTCAATAATAAGTCCGGCTATGTGATCAACGTACCAATGCCAGAGTCTGTCAGTATCTCCAACAATACCGCATTGGGTGTGCATCCGTTGAGAATGTGAACATAAGAAACACCTTCTTGCAGAGCCGCGAGGCAAGATTCCACTTTGGGTATCATGCCACCAGTGATTACGCCGCCGTCGATCATGTCCGACACTTCAGCCACTGAGGCTGTCGACAACAGCGAAGACGGGTCATCCGCTTCAGCGAATAAACCGTCCACGTCGGTGAGGTATATCAGTTTGGTCGCTTTAAGTGCCGCGCTTAAAGCAGAAGCTACCGTGTCGGCGTTGATGTTGTAGGCCTGGCCTTGTTCATCTGCGCCTATTGACGACACAACGGGTATCATCCCCGAATCCAGCAGCTCCTCGATCAAGTATGGGTCAACTTCAGCAACGTCACCCACATAGCCGAGCTCCGGGCTTTTGGGTACGACTGTGATCAGGCCCCCGTCCTCACCGGAAATTCCCACAGCCGATCCTCCACTAACCTGAACAGCTCGTACTATGTCACGTCCGATTTTGCCGACCAACACCATCCTGACCACCTCGAGAGTGTCAGCATCGGTAACTCGTAGTCCTTCATGGAATTCGCTCTGCATGCCAAGCCGTTGCATCATCTCGGTTATTTGTGGCCCACCTCCATGCACTATGACCGGTTGCATGCCGACCAGATTGAGGAGCACGATATCACGGGCAAAACCCATCGACAATTCCGGGTCGACCATCGCATGGCCGCCGTATTTGACCACCACTATGGCACCCTGGAACTTTTGAATGTACGGCAGTGCTTCTATGAGTGCCCGAGCTCTGCGTTGAGGCTCAAAATCAGTGCTTGCACTCATGTGCCTGCTCCTGTGCTTACGCTGCTGAACTGCGGTCTGTTCACGAGCGGTAACCCGCGTTGATGTCAATGTAGGCATGAGTCAGATCACAAGTCCATACTGTTGCTTCACCCGAACCAACCCCAACGTCAACCTTTATCTCAACATCGGAGCCTTGCAAATGAACTGTCGCTCGTTTTTCGCTGTATCCGGGCTTCACCATGCCTGCTTCAGCACACTGCTCGTCTCCAATCCAGATAGCCAAACGGTCGCGGTCGGCTTGCTGCCCAGCCTTACCAACAGCAGCGACTATTCTTCCCCAGTTGGCATCTTCAGCAGCTAAAGCTGTTTTCACCAGGGGTGAGTCTGCAATAGCTCTAGCTATAATCTCGGCTGCCTGATCATTGGTAGCACCCCCAACCGTGATAGCGACAAACTTCGTGGCACCCTCACCGTCACGCACTATCTGATGAGCCAAATCCAAGGTGACTCCATCAAGTGCTTCCTTAAAAGCATCAGCATGGAGCTCGTTGTTTCCTTGCCTAGTTTTTCTTGTGGCTTCATCCGCTGCGGTGGTTTCAGCTGATCTAGTAGCTTCGATTTCCAGGGCTTCACCCGTGGAGAATAGTAGTGCCATATCGCTTGTGGAAGTATCAGAATCCACAGTGATGCGGTTGAAGCTTTTCTTCACTGCCGCTGCCAGAAATGTGCGCGCTGTTTCAGCGTTCAACGCCATATCCGTGAACACAAAAGCCAGCATCGTGGCCATATCCGGTGCTATCATGCCGCTACCTTTGGCAAAACCCGCTATTCGGATGTTGCCGTCTTTTACGGTTCTCGCAGCACCTTTGGGAAATGTGTCCGTGGTGCCGATAGCCATAGCAGCAGCCTCCCAGACTTGGGGAAGCGGTTTTGAGAGACCAGCCACCAAATCCGGTAGTGCTGCTCGTATCCGGTTAACGTCCAAAGGCTCTGCTATCACACCGGTGGAAGCCACCAGAACTTCCTCTGGTTTCGCATTCAAAGCAGCTGCCACCGACTCCGCGGTCTGTTGAGTAACCGCATATCCCGCTGCACCTGTGAAAGCATTGGCGTTCCCCGTGTTGCAAATCAAAGCCCTGACTCGACCGCCGGAGTGTTCCAAGGCATAACGACACCAGTCTATCGGTGCTGCCGAACACAAAGAACGGGTGAAAATGCCTGCCACTGTGGTGCCCGGATCAAATGCTGCCAGCATGAGATCATCGCATCCTGAATAACGGATACCCGCCGCAACAGTAGCCAGACGCACACCCTTGACTTCAGGCAACAGCGGAAAAGCCGCTGGGGCTAACGGTGATATTTTGTTCACTTTCATTCTCGCTTCCTCTATCTAAGGTTTGAAGCTTACGGGTAAACTCCTGCTTTGGCAAGCCCAGTGGTTTCATCGATACCCAATGCCAGATTAGCGCACTGCACAGCCTGACCGGATGCTCCTTTACCAAGATTGTCAAGGGCTGCAACAACCACTACCCAGCCGGTGCGATCATCAACTCTAGCAGTGATATGAACACTATTGGAGCCCAACGTAGCTTTAGTGGAAGGCAAGCGTTCATCGACCACCACAAACGGTTCATCAGCATAGGCTTCTCTTAGTAGGCCTAGCATTTCCACTGTGTCAGCCGAAGAGCTAGATGAAGCGTCAGTTGAAGCCGATCCTGCTGACGTGCTGCCGGTAT
>JAPPJC010000009.1:4339-27980 GCA_028820455.1 Acidimicrobiaceae bacterium | reverse complement strand
CAGTGATTGACATTCGCGCGGTGTCAGCCGGAGCGTCAGTTGAAGCCGATCCTGCTGACGTGCTGCCGGTATCAGTGATTGACATTCGCGCGGTGTCAGCCGGAGCGTCAGTTGAAGCCGATCCTGCAGAGCTGGTAGGGCGAGCGTAGCAGGTGGCCAAGATGCCCCGATTCATAGGTGCTAGATGGGGGGTGAATAGAACCTGCACGTTCCTTATACCAGCGTGACGTGCTATAGCCATCTCAATTTCCGGGGTGTGGCGATGCCGTAGCAGGCCGTAAGCTGTGAAGTTCTCTTCGACTGCGCAGAAGGTGGTATGCGGCTTAGCCGCTCGACCTGCCCCCGACACCCCACTAGCAGCATCCACGACAATTCCCGTCGGCTCTACCGCACCAGCCGCAACCAGCGGGGCTAGGGCTAAAGAGGCAGCTGTCACATAGCAACCAGGAGATGCGATGAGTTTGGCTTTGCGTATGTTGTGCCTGTAAAGCTCCGGTAAGCCGAACACGAATTCGTCGAGTAGTTCAGGAGCAGTGTGATCCTCTCCGTACCATTGCGAATACACGCTGGGATCATCAAACCGAAAGTCCGCTGAAAGGTCAACCAAGTGAGTAGCAGCCTTGCTTAACTCTCCTGCTATTGATTGTGCAGCTCCGTGTGGTAGTGCACAGAATGCCAGATCATATTCAGCGGTTATAGCTTGCTCATGGGTTATGAACTCATCCTTGGGATACGCAGTTGCCAAACTTGGGTAAAGATCGGCAACGACTTTGCCGGCCATTGAATCACCTGTAACGGCAGCAACCTCAAAAGAGGGATGGCCAGCACAAATACGCATCAGCTCTGCACCTGTGAAACCGGAAGCTCCGATAATAGCTACTTTCGTCATAGACTATACAGCATACCACTTATTTACGTTTTGCAACTCTGTGCATAGATTTTGTACTTTTGTGCACTAGGGTGGATTTGTGATCTTCTGAGTGTATTTTAATTTGTGATCTTATAAGTCTATTTCAAGGTGTATTTCAAGATTGAAGAACGCCTATGCTAAGCTCGATGACTATGTATAAATCCCCGGATTCACACACAGAGGACTGCTCCATTGCCTATCTAGGACCACAAGGCACATTCACGGAGCAAGCCATTTTTTCTCAGCCAGACCTAACAAGAATGCGGCATGTGCTTATCAACGACATCGCGAAGGTGCTGGTAACCGTGGAAGCAGGAGACGCAGACCTCGGGCTGGTGCCTATTGAGAATATGTTGGAGGGGTCTGTCACTGCCACTCTCGATACGCTGGCTTTTGAAGCGAACCTGCTAATTCAACGCGAAGTGGTCATCAACATTAATCTCAACTTGCTGGCTAAACCGGGAGTGACGCTGGATGAGATAAGCCGGGTGCGTTCATATCCAATGGCTTACGCTCAATGCCGCAACTATCTCAACAAGAACCTGCCCAAAGTTTTGTTGGAAGCCACACATTCCACAGCTCATGCTGCAAGGGAAATAGCAGCATCGGATGACCGTAGCGTAGCAGCTATCGCCCCGCAACGATCAGCGGAAGTCTACCACCTGGAAACTCTGGCAACAGATATCGAGGATCATCCCGAGAATCAAACCCGTTTCGTGCTTGTAGGGCGCAACAAGATCGTACCCCCAACAGGCCATGACAAAACCACTCTCCTAGTGTATCAATATGACGATGTGCCTGGTTCTTTGCTGGCACTACTAGCCGAGTTCTCTGCCAGATCAGTTAGTCTTACAAGCCTTCAAAGTCGGCCGACAAGAGCTGCTTTGGGTCAATACTGCTTTCTGATCGAATGTGAAGGCCACATAGCAGACGATGTTGTAGCCGACACTATGCGAGGCCTGCACATGAAAGCTGCGGATGTGAAGTTTATGGGTTCGTATCCTTCAGCCTTGGGAACTCAACAAGAACAAACAGAAAACCGCGATGGTCTTACCGAAGCAGAAAACTGGGTAGCTGAGCTACGACAACTTATAAGCCCGGAGCGAGGTAGTCGCACATAGCTACTAGTGCCTTTATAATCATTTACTTGGAGAGATGGCAGAGCGGACGATTGCGACGGTCTTGAAAACCGTTGGACCTGTCAAAGGGTCTCGGGGGTTCGAATCCCCCTCTCTCCGCCGAATTCTTTCAAACAATCTAGTCTATGAGTATTATAGTTGTGCAAGAAGTACGTGCTAAGAAGAATAGTTTCATGACCGAAAACACAGTAGAAAACGTAATCGCCACCGGGGTGGTTCACGAAGTGCCAGAAGACTTGCAGGAAGCTCTTTCTTCCACTCCAACTGTGCTAGACGCATGGAATGACCTTACCCCTCTCGCACGCAACGAATGGATCTGCTGGGTCATATCGGTCAAAAAACCAACAACAAGACAAAACCATATCAAGCGAGCACGAGCAGAGCTCATAGAAGGAAAACGGCGACCCTGCTGTTGGCCTGGATGCTCTCATCGCCAAAAGAACAGACGCTCAAGCCCAGTGAACAAGCTCAAATAATGACTCCAAATGATGGCTATTCTCTATATTATATAATGCCTGTTTATATGATGTCTGATAACTTTTATCCAACGATCCAAACCAATCACTGAGTATGAAGAAATTCACTATCGCAATAATAGTTTTGTCGCTGCTTGTGTTCACAGTTTTTTTTATAAATGCTTTAAACAGCAACGATGATCTCAATGATGACCTCTTTAGCACAGAACCAGACGATAACAACAGCACTCCCGCAGGCAACGATGAAGAAGCCCCCAACGTTACCAGCACCACTGGCAACGGCGACACTTCTAATGATCAACCCACCAGCGACGGTGCAGCTGATCCCGACTTGTCTGAGTCTGATGCTGCTGCATTGCGATGTCAGGCTAACCAGGACGCTGGTAGGGTCACTTTTGTAACAGGCTTTGATTTTGCTGCTTCAGCTGGAATTATTGATGCCATAGTCGCAGACGCGCAAGGCTACTTCGATGAATTGTGCATTGATTTTGACATTCAACCAGGATTCTCGCCTGCCAATGGGGCTTTAGTGCTAGCAGGGAAAGCCGATTTCGGTGTTGCCGGCTCTTTCGCAGAACTGGTGAACAACAACATAGCAGGCTCGGGGGACCTGGTGGCAGTGTTGCATTGGGGACGCACCGCTATAAATGCAGTCGTGCTGCCCGAAGACAGCACTATTGAAGACTTTGCGGGACTCTGTGGACACCTCATCGGAGTTAAAGGTGATATCCCCTACTCTTTGCAGACAGCTATAGCATTAGCGGGAATAGAAAGAAGCTGCTTCGATGAGATCACACTCAGTGGCTTCGACCCGGTTGCACATCTCGCGCTTGGCATCGATGCTCTACCCGTATATAAATCAAACGAACCTTACACCCTCACAAAAGAAGGTGTGAATTTCACAATGCTCGATCCACTGCAATTCGACGTGCCTGCCAGCTTCGGAATTACTTTCACAAGACAATCATTCATAGATGAGCATCCGGAACTCGCGCAAGACGTTATTCGTGCCTTGATAAGAGGTCAGGCATTCGCTGCTGCCAACCCTGAGATCGCCTTGGAAAACGCTTTTGAACTAATCGATGCCGTAGGAAATCCAAGATACTTGGCTCTAGCAGCGGAAACCCACCGCTGGGCAGTTGAATCGGAACTTATTGCCAGTTCAGTTCCGGAGGATGTCGGCCTTGGGATACCTGATCTGCCTCTACTAGAAGCAGAAATAGAAGCCTTAACCGAAGTCGGGGTGTTCGATCAATTGCCCGACTGGCGTTCTATGGTAGACGCAGACATCACAGCCAGCGTATACGAGGGCTCCACACTGGTGTGGCCATGAGCATGGCTGTTCACAAAAACGAACCATGCCAACTGCTTGTGCGCTTACACGGAACGATAACTGTCCTACTGTCGTAGTCTCAGCCCAACGGGTAAAACTACGCAAATACGACTGCAAACGGTTTCAGCTGAGCATTTGAATATGGCAGAATCGAGCTTAGTGCTCACCGATGTGTCAAAATCGTTCCAACATCGTGACGGTTTTATTCATGCTCTTTCCAAGGTCAGCTTCAACGTTCGCAAAGCCGAATTCGTCAGTGTGATAGGCCCCTCCGGCTGTGGTAAATCAACACTGCTACGACTGATCAACGGCCTTCGTACGCCTGACAGTGGCTCGATTGTTGTCAACGGCCTCACACCGGATGAAGCACGACAACAAAAAAAGTTTGCTTTCGTGCCCCAGAATCCCGCACTTCTGCCTTGGCTCACCGTGCAACAAAACGTGTCCTTGCTGAATAATCTGAACTCCCGAGCTGGTAATCCGGGTATGGCTTTCAGCGATCAGCGGCAACTACTCAAACGTATTGGTTTGGGGTCTTTCCTCAATGCCCATCCCTGGGAATTGAGCGGCGGCTTACAACAGCGGGTTTGCATAGCACGTGCTTTCGCTCTCAAAGCACCTGTGCTGCTTATGGATGAGCCGTTTTCGTCTTTGGATGAGATCACCCGCACTGACATGGGCTATCTGCTGCTTAAACTGTGGGAACATTCCGGTAGTACTGTGTTGTTTGTGACACATTCAATACCTGAGGCTGTCGCCCTATCAGATCGTGTGGTTGTGCTAACTCCAAGACCAGGTCATGTCACTGAAATTATTCCCGTACCACTTTCTAGGCCACGTCAAGTCAGCATGGAGGACAGCACCGCCTACCATCAAACACTCACCGAAGTCAGAGCGACAATAGCAGCAGAATGCTCCAGTTAAATCGATCTTATGTTTTAGTGCTGCTTCTTGTAGTGCTGTTGCTGTTTCCGCAGCAGAATACTCAAGCTAAGCCGACTATATATGCTTCGATCTTTGACTATGTATTTTGACACTGGGTTAAACAGTGAGCAACGAAATGTCCAAAACGAATCATTCAGCTAGGCTTACAACGAATATGCAACGAGCACGGAAGCTTCTGTTGCTGATAGCACCTTTGATGGGAGTGACTGTTTTTCTGGTGTCATGGGAGGTTTATGTGCGTGTCAGCGGTATTCGTCCTCTCATTTTGCCTCGCCCGTCTGTTGTGATAGGACACATCGTAGAACACCCGGCCTTCTACTGGAAGCACGGTTCTTTCACTTTGTTGGAAGCTTCCGCGGGCTTTTTTTTGGCTTTTTTCGTGGCTGTTTTCGTGGCAACTTTAATGGTGCATTCGGAGTTCATGCAACGAGCTACCATGCCAGTGGTGGTTATCGTGCAGTCTATGCCTGTGGTGGTGCTACTTCCGTTGTTTTTGTTGTGGTTCGGTTTTTCTCCTTGGCCCAAAATCATTACTGCCATGCTTTTTACTTGGGTCCCATTTGTGACGAACGCTCTCACGGGTTTACGATCTGTTGACACTTCAACGCATGAGCTGTTCAAATCGGTTAACGCCACAAGGTGGGAGATTTACTGGCGGTTACGGATACCCAATTCGCTGCCATACCTGTTTTCTGCGGGGCGTGTGTGTGTGGGTTTAGCACTTATGGGAGCCGTTGTTGCCGAGTTTTTCTTGTCTAAGGACGGGCTTGGCCACACCGCCTACGTGGCATATTCCCGGTTACTTGTGGAACAGCTCTGGGGAAGCGTTATAGTACTAGCTTTTATGGGTGTGACTATAGTGCTGCTGCTAAATGCTGTAGAACAAAAAATGCTGTACTGGCATCCCTCTCAGCATGAACGCAACCATCCAGCCAAATGAAAAGCCAAATAGCAAAAACTTTTAGATCAGCTTTGGGCAGAAGCATGGCACGAGCAAGACATGCTAGCCACTTGACATCTTATTGTAACAAACATCTTATTGTAACAACTTGTTTATTGTGGCTGAAGTCTTAATTCAATTGTCGCTCATGGCTCAAATTTGCTCAAATTCAATTGTGGCCAAACGCGAACCGCCGCCGCTTTTCGATCTTCTTCTGTTTTTGTAACAGATGGTCTACGTGATGATCCTCTGTACAGCCTTTAACAGTTGTTTCCAACTGAATTGTTATATGCGACAGGCCATAGTCTTCTTTGGCTATACGTCTGATCTTGCGAAGCAACTCGTCGTGGTCGCCTTCATATTCCGGATCTGCCAGAACATGAGCTGAGAAAGCCACGTACCCAGATGTCACCGTCCAAGCATGAACATCGTGTATGACGGTTACCCCGGGAATATCCTCAATGTCTGCGCAGAGCTTATAAACATCAATGTGACTCGGTGTGGCTTCGATCAGCACGCTGAACACTTGGACGACCAATCCCCAAGAACTATAAACGATCAGCAGTGCTATCAAACTGCTGAGGATTGGATCCACTATGCCGATATTATTCACATTCTTGAATATAACGATGACACCACCTGAGACTATCACTGCCACTGAGCCCATGATGTCAGCCAAAACATGCTGCAAGGCACCTTCTACGTTGAGACTGTGCCCGGATGATCTATGCAAAATAAAAGCGGCAGCAATGTTGACTGCCAAGCCTATGCTCCCCACAATCAATACAGTGGGACCTGCTATGGGGGGAGGATCAAGTAGCCGGTGTATCGACTCATACACAATCCAAGCCGCGATTGCCCACAACGATAAAGCGTTAACACCCGCTGCTAATATTTCAGTACGATTGTAACCGAAGGTACGGTCTGCGGAGACAGGCTTCTTTGCAATCCAGATAGCAAGCAGGGCTAGAAATATAGAAGCACTGTCAGTGAGCATGTGGCCTGCATCGGCAATCAGTGCCAGACTACCTGATACAACGCCACCCACAACCTCAACCACCATAAATGAGGATGTCAACGCAAGCGCGGCCAAAAGGCTCCGCCGGGATGCCTCTCTCAAGTCGTGGTGGTGATGTCCATGTCCGTGGCCATGGTGATCGTGACCGTGGCCATGATGATGATCATGCTTGTGATGATCGTGCCCAGCATGTTCATGGTGGTCATGGCCATGAACATCATGATCGTGCCCATGCCCATGATGATCATCATGGTGTTCATGCTTGTGATGATCGTGCCCAGCATGTTCATGGGCATGACCATGGTTCCTCGAGTTCACGAGATTACAGTGTTAAAGCTTTATTAATGATTGATATCGCTCCAAATGCATTCACTAGGAAACAGTGCAGCACTCTTCAGTATGGGTATGCTCCGGAGTGTCGCAATGGTCTTCATGATCAGCATGCGTATGCCCTGCGGTGTCGCAATGGTCTTCATGATCAGCATGCGTATGCTCTGCATGGTCGTAACATGTATCAGTATGAGTATGAGCCATAATCGTTTGATCTCCTTTTTGGGTGAATATGAGTTGTAGTATGTTAAGTACCTGTCCAGTCAAGCCAATAACATCCGTCTGCTCAACAGTAAAACCTGCTGCAACAATCACAGACTAGAAGCCGAACTAGCCCGCCTGCTTTTAGGTAAGGTTATAACTAGCACAATTGACAACCAATCACAACCTACACTTGAAACATAAATCTCAATTGCAATTTGGCTGCTGCATATTTACTGCTACATATTATATATTGGCTGCTACACATCTATAAATAACACCCTGACTTGCAAATTCAGCTACAAAACATCAACTAGCAGGAGATTGACCGGTGATGACATATGAGTACTACGATCGAAGCCGTACACGTTAAAAACCTGACCGTTAGATTCGGTGCAACTACAGCTTTTAGGGATGTCTCCCATTCTTTCACGCCTGGTGCTACCACAGCTTTGATGGGGGTAAACGGATCAGGGAAGACTACGCTCTTGCAGTGTTTAGCAGGATTGCAACAACCCACTGCCGGGTATATCGGTGGGCTGCCAAAGAAAATCGCTTATTTATCTCAAAACATCCACAAAACCTGGATGCCCCTCACCACTGCGGAAGTACTAATCATGAGCCGTTATCGCAAGCTAGGCCTTTTGGGAAGAATGCGAACCGTTGACCGTGATGCAATTGAAGCTGCTAGTGAGAAACTTGCTATTACAGAGCTTATGAAACAGAATTTTGGTAGTCTCAGCGGTGGACAGCAACAACGAGTGAGAATTGCTCAAGTATTGGCATCAGATCCCGAACTGGTGCTACTCGACGAGCCGGTAACTGGTCTTGACATACCCAGTCAGAAGCGCATTTTGCAGGTGATAGAGGAATGGTCCCATAGTGGCACCACTGTCATACTCACTACCCACCACCAAAATGAGGCTATGCATTGTCAAACTGTGGTGGTAATGGCTAACAGGCTAGTAGCTTATGGATCTCCAGCAGAAATAGTAGTGAAAGGCAATTTGGTGCCCGATCTAGAATGCCATAGTTTCCCCGACTTGGATTGTCATGGCAGTCACAGTACATGAAATCCGGATAAGACATCCAATAATAAACCGGCAAAGCAAAATGGATGACTCTTTTGTGCTTAGGAACTGTCCTCACCAGAGCATTTGCCGCTTTCATGCCCCAAAGCTGACTTAGCACTCAACAAAATACTGGACCCCTCCGCTAATTTTCTGCGTAAATCAATCCGGTGGCATTCGATTGTATGTCTTATAGCCCTGACAAAGAGAGCAATAAAGAATATGGTTACGGCAATGAGTGCCATGGTGGCACTAGCCGCAGAATCATAGTGATAACTGATCAGCAGTCCTAACACTACCGCTAATGATCCTAGTATGACAGCACCTATCATTATGAGCGGCACCCGCCTCAGCAGCAGTGAAGCTGCTGCAGGTGGAGCAACAAGAAACGCGAACACTAGAAGATTGCCCACAACTCTAAAAGACGACACAATCGCAATCGCTACGAGTGCAAGCAATATCAAGTCAGCTGCGCGTGGTTTCAAACCCAAAACTGTGGCTAATGAAGGATCGAAGGTGGTAACCAAAAAAGCCCTATAAAAAAAAACTGCTCCTATCAACAAAACAACCGCAGCAATTGCTTGACGCCATAAATCGGTTGCAGTAATGCCGGTTATAGAGCCAAATAGGAACCGTCGCAGATCACCACTGTAGGCAGCCGAAGAACTCGACATGATTACCACAGCCAAAGCCAGGAAACCCACAAATAACACGCCGATAGAGGTATCTTCCGGTAGTGGAGAATGGCGACGCACTAGATTGAGGCTCACTACCATCACCCCTGCTGCGCAAAGTGCGCCAATAGTGGTCTGCAATCCGAAAATATATGCTATAGCGATCCCGGGCAGCACACCGTGTGCTAAAGCTTCACCGAGAAAGCTCATGCCTCGCAAAACTACCCAGGTACCTACCACCGATGTGCTAAGCACCACTAGAAGGCCTACTAAGAGGCCACGAAACATGAACGGGTTGGTGGTGAACGGCTCAATCCACCAACCAAACAGGTCAGCTTGAAACTTCATTCAACTTGAAACTCCAAGCCAACCTATAAATTACAGAACACGCTCGTGGCACTCACTGTAGGCAAAATAGGTCAATCAACTTGTTATT
Source organism: Acidimicrobiaceae bacterium (assembly GCA_028820455.1). Classification (GTDB taxonomy): domain Bacteria; phylum Actinomycetota; class Acidimicrobiia; order Acidimicrobiales; family Aldehydirespiratoraceae; genus JAAXHB01. Next base: position 18,508 of record JAPPJC010000009.1, on the reverse strand, counting down.
GATTGCTTATTGTCATTCAGCTTAGTGCTTCAACAATCCTTTCGGTGTTGGTGCGCAAGAAGCCTATATAGGTTTCAGCACCGCTTCCTTCGGGGCCAAGCGAACCAGTGAACAGGGATACGACTTTTATGTCGCCAACTTCGGATGCCAAAGCATCAGCATCTCCGGTTGCCAGCATAGTTTCGGCAAAAATAGCTTTAACACCAGTTTCCTCGATAGTTTCTGCGAGTTCTTCGAGGCGGGCTGGATTGGTTTCAGCCATAGTCGTTGTTCCCGGAATGATCGATGCTACTACTGAAAATCCGTAGCGGTTAGCATAATAGCCTAGTGAGTCATGGTTGGTCACTAGTTTACGATTAGCGTTAGGCACCTGTTCAAGCATTTGTTCAATTTCGTTGTTCAATGCGACAAGTTCTGCTTGGTAAGCATCCAAACACTCATCAACAGCGGTTTCATCCAAACCTGCGTCTGCTACCAGACGTTCAGCCAAGTCTGGCAATGCAGATGACACGCGTACGGGATCAAACCACACGTGAGGATCGGAACCACTTGGTTCGTGATGATGTTCCTCTTCTTCCTCACCGTCCTCTTCACCATGATCCTCGGATTCCTCTTCCTCACTATCACTCGATTCTGATTCTTCCTCATCATGATCATCTTCTACCTCAAATACGAAATCTATGAGATCTATATGGTCTGCTAATTCAAAAACAGGAACACCCGAATCCTCAGAAGCTTCGATGGTAACTAGCAAACTTTCTTCAAGGTCAAGGCCATTCGCAACCACCAAATCAGCGTTTTCCATCCGTTCACGATCCGCGAGGGAAGGTTCGAATCCGTGAGGATCACTACCCGATGGTATGATGTTCTCAATTGTAGCCAAACCATCACACGCAAGATTAGACACCACATCAGCCCAAATGTCGGTAGTTGCTACAATCACAGGAAGGCTGGCATCTTCGTTTGTCGATTCTTCTGTCGATTCTTCGCCATCGTCTCCACAAGCAGCCGCGACTAGCAGCATGAAAGATGCCATTAGTGCTGCCAGAAAACGCAGTGGCCTACGGAAAGCACGATAAGCAGCGGGGTGAGATGTACTGCTGGTGGTCACCGGATTAGCGTGTGCAGCACAACGCCACCTAGACTTACTTTGTGCGATATTTGTCTTCATGTCCATCCTTTATAGTGTCTACTGAACTTCGAGCTTGGTTACAGCTCATTGTTGTCTAATGTTTTTTGCAATTGGCTTTCACTATAGCTACTAGCACAAAAACAACAACTACAAATAACAACTACATAGAATATGCAGAGCGAGGAGTGACCACCAACACACCCCTGACTATACAACCCACCTGCCATAGGCTGCGGATTTTTGCCACTCATTCCCTATACAATGCTGCCTGATCTGGGTGCACCATTGGATCGTCTGGATCGTCACAGACTGCGAATCTTTTCCCACTCATCCACTAAGCTTGAGTCGACTTTGCGTATCATGGCCCCTAGCCATTCGATCACTTCTTCGAGGTTGCTGTCCACCGCATCAGCAGGCACAGTTTGCATCAATGCCTTATAGCAGTCTGTCAGATATCTCAGCAGCACCCCTTCGCTTCGTTTCAACCCATAGCGACTTACATACTGATTGAAAGTGTACGGCAGTTCACACATTTCACGTACCACACTCTTGGGGCTGGGACGCTGGTATCCCACCCAGGGATGGCTACGGGCGAACACAGCGAAAGCAGGGTCTAAGAACTCTGCTTCAGGCCGAGGCCAGGTGACTTCGGCTAAACGTTGCATGCGTTGTGTGTATTCCACGCCCTCGGCTTTCATTTGGCTTAGAAGTTCATCGCGTGCTTTGTCGCGTTGAGCCAAAAGTATTACTGTAGGGTCTTCAAGCACCGACTCTACCACACTAAGCACCTGCAGGTAATAGTCGGATGCGTCTTTATCCAACACCAGCAGTGCTTCCACCGCGAATAATCCCAAAGGCTGATTGAGCCTGAAGTCGTCTTGCAAGTCAAGGTTTATCCTTACTGGGCGTTCTAGCCAGTCGGGTTTGTCGAGCACTTCCACGACTTCTGCATCCACCAGAGAACGAAAAATACTCACAGAGCGGCGTATATGCTGACGTTGCCTGGTGCGGGGCTCGTGATTGTCTACTAGTAGATGCTTCATAGCAGCACAACCATCACCAGGACGATCCAACACGTTGAGCATCATGGCGTGACTTACCGCGAAGCTGGAACGTAGTTGTTCGGGCCGACCTTGCCATAAGCGGTTTAAAGTTTTGACGTCATAATGAGCGTAGCCACGGTCTGGTGGTTTTTTCTTGACAAGCTTTTTGCGTTTTTTGGGATTGTCTGCTGCTTTCAACTCTGCTTTCTTGTTTTCCACCACATGCTCGGGGGCTTGCACCCATACGCTGCCGTACTCGTCAAAACCTCGACGGCCAGCCCTTCCTGCTATCTGTTGAAATTCACGCACCGATAGCACACGGGTGCGACGTCCGTCATATTTGTGAAGCTGCGTGAAAAGCACGGTGCGAATCGGCACGTTAACCCCTACACCGAGTGTGTCCGTGCCGCAGATCAGTTGCAGTAGCCCCTGCTGGGCTAGCTTTTCTATCAGTAAGCGATACTTGGGGAGCAACCCGGCGTGATGCACACCGATACCGGATAACACGAAACGGCGCACATCTTTGCCTATGGGTGTGTCAAAACGAAAACCGTGGATTGCTTCTTTGACTGCTTCTTTTTCTTGCGGGTTGAGAACTTTGAGACTGGTGAGGCTCTGCGCTTGAGAGGTGGCCTGTTTTTGTGTGAAATGGACGATATAAACCGGTTTTTTGCCTTCTTCTAGCAGTTTTTCTATCGACTCCAGTAAAGGGGTTTCTCTGTATGCCAGGTCGAGCGGCACAGGTCGCTCCGCTGAAGCCACTAATTGGGTGTGGCGACTAGTACGGCGGCTGAGGTCTTGCTGTAAGCGGGTTGTGTCTCCTAAAGTGGCTGACATCAACAGGAACTGGGTTTTGGGTAGTTCTAGCAGAGGCACCTGCCACGCCCAGCCTCGCTCACGATCAGCGTAATAGTGGAACTCGTCCATCACTACTAGAGCTGCTGGAGTATCAGTGCCAGACCGCAGCACCCGTTGTGCTAGTATCTCCGCTGTGCAGGCAATCACTGGTGCACTCGGGTTTACGCTGGCGTCACCTGTGACCATCCCTACCCTATCGACTCCTAGTGTTGCTGTGAGTTCAAAGAACTTCTCACTGACCAATGCTTTTGTGGGTGCAGTGTAAACCGACCGGCGAGCCTGCGCTGCTGTAGCGAATAGCCCAGCTAAAGCCACCAGCGACTTGCCCGAACCTGTGGGAGTGGCAAGCACGACATTGTCACCTGCCAACAGGTTCAACACGGCGTCTTCTTGATGAGGATAAAGTTCAAACCCAGCAGCAGCGGCCCATTCTAGAAAAACATCGAGCAGGTCATCTGTTGTGGGAGAATCTGCGGTCTCCACTGCTGATAAAAAATCACTTAAGACGAGTGCCCGCATACTCTTATAGATAATAGGCCTCTCCTACGACAGGCTGACGCGAATATCCAAGCCACGTAGAGGACACTCAAAACACTGTTTTTCTGTTGATCACAGTCAATCGCGAAGCAGGAAAATACCAAGATGCTAACCCAGGATGATCCGGCCTGACTGCTACTACCCAGCGGATAGGCCATAGGGCAGGAAAAGACCAAGCCCAAAATGGCTGAGTGCGCCAAGAGCGATCGGGCCTTCAACCGGTTTTGCAAACTGGATTTGCACCATAGAGGCGCGCCGGTTGTCACTCATGGTTTCCTTGGGTGGTAGCCGGTAACGACGATACCTACGCGTGTCAGCATGAAGCACTTCTACGGATGCAGGCACAGGTAGGTCACGGTAAACAGTAAGCTCTCGTTCAATCTCAATCCGAATGTGCTCATTCCAAGGGAGCTTCCGATTGTGTCTGCCAGGAGCGAACGGAGTAAAGGACTGCCAAGAAGATGAAGGGCCTACTAACTCGGGGGCTACATCTTTGATATCACCAAAAGCTGAGACTGCTATTGCCAGGTTGGGCACACGAGAAGCGGCTCGACCTGCGCGGAGCCACTTCACTCGTGCGAGTGCTGTGAGTTCGTGGCTGTCGATCCGTCCCGGTGCCCATACCACTAGTGAATCGACGGGCTTGGACGGATCGGGCTGGCTGCCTCGTATCAATGAGAGATAGTGGGCATGCTGATGCTTATGTGAACTGCGTTCCCCCGACGGGATTTTGCCGCTGAGTGCTTCTGACGGAGCATCGTGTTTATCGATAGCGGCTTGACGTAGCAGGTCACCGACAACGACTGCATCGGAGATCGTCGGTCTGGGTCTCGGATGTACCGCCAATCGTACACCCGTATATTCTGGCAACCAGCTGGTTGTTGTGGTGGTGCTCCGCGCTGGACCGGTCTTTGCCCGTACAGAAGTGGCTTCCACCCGTGCTGGATCAGCCTTCTTATAAGGAACGAGATGACTTCCTGTCGGGATGAGCCGCCGCCCCTTCCTGGTCTCTCCAGGGGTCTGGATCAAGTTGCCCAACTCGAGCGGCTTACGGGCGCACAAGATCTCAGTGTCGGACAGATCACCGGCTGGTTGCCAGGATACGAGTCCTGGACACTCAGCTCGGTCAACTAGAGCCGCGTTACAGATGGATTCGGATCGCCCAAGGTAGGAGAGTGCAGAAGCGATCTCGACGAGGGCTGCTGCTGGGCCCGAGGGCATATCAACATTCCATTCCATGAAAACTGGTAACTGTGGATCGATAACCGCAAAAGGATCGAAAGTGAGCATTGTAGAAGGTTTACCGATTGAACGATGATCCCTCTGTGGCATGTAGTGGCGCAAATGAGCAGGTCGCATCACAGGAGTGTGAAGTGCAGGCGATCCGGCTAGTTGGCGTAGGGCAGTCTCAATATCTTCAGCTGGAAGATGCGGACACCGAGTTTTCCAGGTGGCGAACAGTGCTCTCAATACACGCCAGGGCGATGGGGGCCATTCGGGATGACCTTCGTTCTCGTTGCGTCCCCACTGTGTGGCGTGATACCTGCCCCACGGAAACTCCAACCGGATGACGATGGCCATTTCTAGCTCTTTTTCTTATTTTTCTTACTCACCCAACGAACAATCAGCGGTGGTTCGTCTGAATCAGCTAGTTCAGGTAGTCCGCCGTCGATGAGGCCCCGTATTTCTGAGGCCAAGGTCTCAGTATCGGCAAGACCGATAGTGCCGGTTTCGTTTAGCGGTTCGAACTCACAGGCGGTACGTAAACGAAGGCCGTTCTCAAGAAGCGAACGAACCTCCCATCGAGCAATTGCGAGCAACAGTTGTGTTGCTTCAGGAGACAAACCGTATGTTTCAATCTGCTTTACATCTATTGATACGTACAAAGCGATCGAACGGGCAGTGTATTCAGAACGCGGATACGGAACGCTGCCGTACCCTTCAGCTGCTCCTCTCGCTCCTTCAGAGATTGAATGTCGAACATCGTCGCGCTTCACTCCACCTGAATAAACCTCTCGCACGTCAGTTGCCTCGATGAACCCAGTGAGAGCACGAGGGGTTTTTGGTTGACCAGGCCATTTACCATCAGCAAAGAACACGCCGTGGATCAAACATAGGGGGTCGAGAGCGAAGATCGTACGAGCATAATGGTTCATGTCGAGAGGAGTGTCGTCGGTTAGATCAAGAAGTTCCTTTATTTTGGTGAGCATGTCTTCACCAGCGACGGTTTTGGAATCCTTGATGAATGCCGATGCCAGCCTGTGTGCTTCAGTGCGGCTTGAGGTCAAGTACCGGTCACCATCGTCAGCAACAACTTTGACCCACGGTAAACCGCTAAGTGTTGAAACAGGTTCTCTATTAGCCTCGTTCCATCCCACAGCTTCAAACCGGTTTGCCATGGATTGAACGGATTCAACGAGGATGGCGTCCACCCATTTGCCTTCTGTGCCTACAGGTTTCTCGAATTTAGCTGCACCCAGATCGGGGAATCCAGTGGGCTGAAACCGCTCTGATGGCACAGCTTTCAACTCAATGGTGTACATTTCACGCTTACTCATAATTCATATAGCTCCTAACTTTATCGGTTTAGTGGCCACGTACAGGGATGCTCTGCTGATCAAGTAAAAAACGAACCGTGCCTAGTCCACCTATGGGTGAACCAATACGCAACAACAAAGCTGTCGTTAAGTGACCTGGCTCGATTTTCTCCAGCTTGAAGTTGTCAACGATCAAATTCCAACCGTGCCCACGAAGCAACCTAACGGCTGATCTGGCAGCGGTGGGGACGTCTCCAGCGCGAATCGCTGCAATCCATTCCGACCTCGGGCGTACTGGAACTGACGCATTAGGTTTCGGTTCGGTATCCGTCGGAGCTATCGGCAGGAATCCAGCAAAGAAGGGAGCGAGTACTACATAGGTTGGGTGACTTGCAGCATGCCAACGGTAAACTTCATCTGCAGCATCAGAGTCATTGAACATAGCGAGATCATCGACAATGGTATTGGGTGCACCTTTCTTGAAAACATCCTTCCAGTCGAGTAATAGCAGACCCGCAAGAATAACACCTAGTTTTTTCTCATCAAGCTGTCCACATAGGAGGCGACCCACATCGGCAATATCAACTCTGAGCCCGTAGTCAAAAGTGAAAGGCAGCCCTGCAACGGAATCATGATTCTTCGCAGGGTTGTTACTCTGGTTGTCCGACTGTTTAGAGGTCGCGAGAACAGCTCTAGCAACAAATGCATCACTGAGAACATCAACCAGTGAACGACAACCAAGATTCGGGACTTTAGGCCCCCTGGATGACCATTCCAAGCGACCTTGAGCGCGATTCTGATTTTGGATAAGCTTCACTGGCCGGAGAAGAGTTGCTAGGCTTCCTCTGACAGCTTCAACATTACTGAGTTTTCCTGGAGGTATGCGATCTCTCAGGGACGCCAGTCCGACTGCAACCCGAAACTCGGCAGAACGGTCATTGAGTAGAGGCAGCCACTCTTTCGCCGACAGCCTTTCGATCGGTTGAAGTCTTCTGTCTTGGCAATACTTATTTGATCGTGACGCCGCGTGCTCGGCATCTGCAAGCGCAGCGAGCACTTCTTGCAGGTAACGGGAACCACCGAGTTTCACTACGTTGAACTGCGCACGATCCATGACACCTAACGCTGCTGTGACCGCTGCTGGTGCTCGATTGGATCTGGCTCGCTCCACCCAGCTGTCTAATTGACGCAGAATGTCCACCTCAGGCTTTGTGTTATTACGTACTTTGAACCGCCCGACTGGGACAGCCAGAACCATTTGTCCATTGCGCACACTCACGTGATAACGGACAAACTCGTCAATGGAACGGTCAACCCCCAAAGTAGCAGTGGCACGTACAAAGTCAAGTCCCGAACGAGCCTGACCGCGGCCCCATTGAGACCGTCCTTCTGAGATCAAATATCGGATCTCCCGATACGACAGTACATCACGCCACATCGGTGCCCATATCTCACCTTTGGAGTTCCCACCCGTTGAAGCGGAACCGTACCCCACTGTCGTTGCTGAAACGGTGAACGGCACACTAACCGTTTTAGTGCCTGTTTGGCCTTCTGTACTGAGACGTCGAGCTGCAGCACTGGCGAACACCATGGATCCTTCCACAGCAAGCACAAAACTCCATGGATTGACAAGAGCTCTTGAGGAATTGTTCGGGCCACCCAGAGCACCTGGATCGAACTGGCCTGTGATGCCTCTAACCAGTGGGACATTATTGTCGCGGAAGAGAGCGTTCTGGATCAAGCGGCTAGATTGCTGGAAAGTATCGTGCTTGCACTTTGGCTGATTTGATGTCTCATCCAATAGACCGAGGACATCTAACAGCCCGAGGAGAACGAATGAAATATCCATACTTCCGAAAACACCCCCAGTGCCTCCCAGCAGTAGAGGAAAGGCGGTGTCGTTGTCTAGCACAACGACTGTCGCATCAAGCCAGGCAAGTGCTTCATCCGGGAAAGTGGCTCTGCATAGCTCAATAAACTGTGCCTTGGATTTCTTACTACTATCAACCTTGCCATGTTTGAGTAATCCATGACTACGCGCTAACTCCCATGTTTCACGGGCAGCTTTGACAGCTTCTCGATATGGAGCAAGTCTCGCAGAGTCACTGAATTCAACCCTTTTCACAATTTGCTCGGAAGGTCGATTTTTGCCATCCTGAAACCCTCCACGTCCATTCCACGGAGCTACAAGAGGTGTAGGACAATAATCCTCAACAAAGAACTCAACGAGCTTCCTGCGGTCTAGCTCACTATCGAGAACGAGGTGATCGCCAACCCAATGTGCGGACACGTCCGGGTCGGCTTGCTCGGCGATCAATCGTACAACTCCAAGTCCAGACAGGTAGGCTAAGAGCGGTTCAGCTCTGCAACCATGCAAGTGAATTGTGTTCATGCTATACCTTGCGATAAGTAGAGGCGTGCACATACAAGTCTGGGACGCTCAATGTGAGTCAAGATGATAACACCGACATTGAAGACTACGATGCATCGATAATATATTGTATTCATCCCTTTTCTCCGACTGTTGCAGTACCAACTGTCGCTGCGCTTGCGCGCCAGTCTGCACAACGGACGATCATTTCAAGGAATGCCAATCGGAAAGGCCCGAGGTCGCTGCGGTCTCGCAGGGTTAAGGCACGACGTTCATACCTATCGTCGCCGGCTGGGATAGTGAGATGACTATGCGGCACGATTGATCCGCCAATGCTTACCTCGGGTAGTTCATCTTCTGAGGCGATACCAAGAACTGTGTCGGTCGTGTTACCAATATCGGACTCTTTAGGCAATCGACGTATACACAAACGTATACGCCCGTGGTGAGATGCGACCAGATACACGATTAGATCGCTCTCGTGCTTGTCTGCTAACACAGATGCTCCCTCGTTCATGAGTGCTAGAGCCGATACCAGTTCATGGCGGAAATACCGACGCTCAAAGCGCGGACGCTTGTGATTATCGGATTTAGCAAAAGGTGCTTTGGACTTAAGAAGGATTTGATATTCGCTGTCTGCGGTCTCTATAATCGCGTTTTGCCAGATATCCGAAGCCTTTCCGATGTCGTGGTAACGTCCTGCTAAAATAACGGCTTGCCTCATTTCCGTGCTGATTCCATCAGCTTGAAAAGACTGCAAAAGCTTCTGGCACTCGCGCTCTACATCTACAAGATGAGCTGCAAGAGGATACCAAGAGTTAGAAAGTGAAGCAGGGTCATCGCCAACGGCCACATCTTCATCCAGCTTGTGTTCAACAGCAGGTGACTGAGACATCTCAGCATTCACTACTTCAACTGATTGTTTGCTATTACGGTTCCAACCTATTTCAGGGTCATAGCCACCCTTGCTCGCTTCTAAGACAACCACAAGCCCGTCGCGTAGATCGTCGCGACCACATCGCACCCATGGCCAATTACGGTCTCGACATAAATGATCCAAACACCACACCTTGTTATTCTTATTCATTAGATACCTACGAAACTCCGCTATCGGCACACCGCAAAGTTCAGCACTATGCGGTGAATCGCCTACGGGTTGACCATCCTTGACCTTACGCCAGGCAACTTGTATGACACGATTGTCGCTGTCGCGAATAAAACGAGCCACATCAAGATCATTACCACTAAGATCAGGCGAAGTGTCGAACAGTTCAACCAGGTCTTTACGCCGCAAGACCGGTGTAATCCGGCTTGACGTTCTGACATCAAGATTTAATAGCTGCTCAACGTTCAATAACTGCTCAACTGTTACCTCTTGCCCTTCAAGCAGCTGTAGGGCTTGCCGAGACGCTTCAATATCGGCTTCTTCATAAGGCGAAGGCTTTACCGGTGATGCCCACACCAATTTCGCACCACTTAGAACACCTTCTCGATTACAACGACCAGCCCGTTGCACAATACAAGGCCAAGGTGCTGCCTCAGTGAATAACACGCTGGCAGATAGGTCGATACCAGCTTCAAGTACTTGCGTGCTAACGACAATCTTTCCCTTGTTTCCAGGTGGAGACAAAGCTGTTTTCGTGTGTCTGCGACGATCCTCAGGCCGATAGCGAGAATGCAAGAGCACTACATCAGCTGGCGTTTTCAGTTTTCTTAACTGCCGCCAAACAGAAACTGCCCGATCCACAGTGTTGAACACTGCAAGCGTCAAAGTGTCAGGCTGATGGTGAACAATAAGCTCCTCTGCGATGGCTTGCTCAGATTTCTTGGCGGGCAGCGCAAGCTCCTTAACAGTTCTGGTACCGTTGAGCCGTTGAGCTAGTTGTTCATTGCGATCGCGGTTATTCAGTGTTATCGTCAACCCGATAATGGGACGATCAACGGTGCACATGAGACGATCATCTACCGTGGCTGACATCCAGGTGCTCGAGGTTGGAAGTGCAGTACCGAGTGATTCTCGGAATGACTGCAACTGACGAGTGTTCGGTGTGGCGACGTCCATGAGTTGGATCTCATCAAACACCCAATGTGCTCCGTTGTTGAACCCACCGAACGACATAGGCCAATACCATCGACCATCACCATAACCACGGTTGAGAGCCCGTGATAAGAGCATGTCGATAGTACCGACGAATACCGCATCCCCGTCGGGGGTAAGCCGCCAATCACGGTCACTCCATCCAATGCCGCCTTGCACAGTGTGTAGGCCTACCTCATCGTTCAGGCCGAGGCGTTCAAGCCATTCTTCAAATCGATCAACTGTTTGTTCTACAAGTGTTCTCATTGGTAGTGCAATGATCAACCAGCGGGGAGTTTCAAACCGAACAGCAGCATCCGCATGGAAACGTCGGCGATAGAGCCATCCAAGTCCAACAGCTTCAGTCTTACCGCATCCTGTTGGGATCTGCAGAAGTTCTGGCAGCCCCGCCTCAGCAACCCTTCGCTGAAAATCATAAGGCTCAAACCCAGTAGCATTCAAATAAAGTTGCTCGATATTCATATCACCATCCGACACGTAACATTCGACTTTTCTCTCGCTGTTTCTTATTTCGACTTTTCTCTTCCCGAATAACGACTAAAGACAAGATAGCAGCACCACTGAGCATCATGGATTGAGTGTGTGACAGACTCTTTATGTCGTTGCACTTACCGGGGTTGCTGACGCTGGTTATGCTATATCATAGATTAAGTGTATGACAGACTCTCCGAACTCTTTCCGCTCTTGACCGTATCCAACGCTACATCACTACCCTAGATTAAGAGTGCGACAAAAGCTTGGAGGAGTGACAGACTCTCTCAACTCAGCCACACACCCAGACTATGCGCACACAATTTCATGAGCAGTTCCTTACAAGATAGCGATTTTTGATGAAAGCTTCGGGTAATCTTTATAACCATGGCAGCTAGTGGAGGAACAAAGGCTATTCTCGCCGCTTTGTTTGCGAATGCGGGTATTGCGATTGCCAAGTTTGTGGCGTTTGTGTTTACCGGAGCGTCTTCGATGCTGGCTGAAGCGATCCATAGTGTCGCTGATGCCAGCAACCAAGCCCTGCTGTTGCTTGGGGGTCGCTTAGCTCGCCGCGAAGCCACACCTGAACATTCCTTCGGATATGGTCGTGAACGATATTTCTGGTCGTTCGTGGTGGCATTGGTTCTGTTCACGTTGGGTTCGCTGTTCGCTATATATGAAGGGATCAAGAAAATCCGTCACCCACATGAGATCGATTCGGCGATATGGGCGTTCTCGGTGCTTATTTTAGGCATCATCTTGGAAAGTTTTTCGATGCGTACAGCGGTAGTGGAATCAAATCGGGTGAGAGGAAAAAGCTCGTGGATACGTTTTGTGCGCCACTCACGAACCCCGGAGCTACCTGTAGTACTGCTCGAAGATTTGGGGGCTCTGGTTGGCCTGATATTAGCTTTGGCGGCGTTGATGGTGGCCGAGATATTCGAGATGCCGGTCTGGGACGGCATCGGCACTTTGTCGATCGGTGTGCTGCTGGGCTTGATTGCGGTTGTATTAGCCGTAGAAATGCGTAGCTTACTGTTAGGTGAAAGCGCAAAAGCCAGTGTTGTGAAGAAAATATGCGAAGCCATCGAATCAACCGACGGGGTACAACATCTAATCCACTTACGTACTCAGCACATCGGCCCTGAAGAACTACTCGTTGCCGCTAAAGTCCACTTCGACCCAAACTACACTATGACAGAAACCGCCGAAGCCATTGATCGTATTGAAGCCAACACGCGAGCAGCCGTACCTATTGCCAGACCAATGTATATCGAACCTGATATCCGAAAAGAACCCGATATCCGGAAAGAACAATAACAAACAAGCCAACTCTGATGAATACAGGCCTTTCGTGATCCTGATGGGATTGGGGTGTTGACACGTGTGTGAGTTATAGGTTTTTCAAGTCTTTGGGATCAATTGGCTATTTCTTCGGTGTTGTTCATTGTGTGAGTTCTTTCGGCGCGTCAGTTTCCCCGTAGTAGTCGTTGCCCCAGCATTCGATAACACCGCCGGTGGTCAAAGCACACCCAAAGCCGAAACCGGTGCTTATTCGCTTGATAGCTGAAATGCACTGTTATACGCTGTGCGTTATGTTGAAACTTAAAGCGTAAAACTTTTGTGTTCAATAGTTTCATGTTGGTTTATGGAGCATGACTTCATTTGATAGCGAACAAGACTTCGCCCGCTCTGAGTTGATTCGCTTGTCGGGTGTGAACTACTGCAATCACGTGGTGAAGACAGAGGACGCACCTATCATCTATCAGCCATACTGCGCGAACGCATCGGTGGATCTGCTGATTTGTTCGTGCCCGTGGTTTCGATCCCGCCGAACAGGAACGCATGACACTCGCCTACGTAGCGCGATACGGCTCGATCGGACACCCAGAAGCAGCCGAACTCTGTCGGATCACACCCGATCAAGCCTCACGACGGCTACGCCGCATGGCCAGCGATAGCACACTCGAGATGACCGGCAGTCAGCGAACCGCTCGCTACGTGACGCCGCCGCAGGAACCGCAGGAATCGACCTCACCCTGATTGTTTTCCTCGCATACAAACACAAACCCTACGCTCATCGACAGCCATCTTGTGGAGTTCGCAAGACTGTTCACTGGGATCGGTTGGGCAAACTATCGCAACCGTAATTCTCTGCGTTGTTGTCGGTGAGTCGTGTGGGTTGGTGTAGGATTTGTGCGGTTAGAACTTGTCGATGGCCACAGCTTTGAGTCTCAGCCGGAATCGGCGTGGGACGCCGCTGGTTAGGGGTTTGGAGAGCTCACTGTCAGCACCCATCACTATATCTTAGGGTTCGTGTGTGAGTCACGTATGTTACGATGGACGATTTGTGGTCGAAAGCCCGGACCGGATACCAGAACACCCGAAAATAAATCGTTGCACCCACTTTCTGCACGGCTCGTATGGTTAGCCAATACTGATTCCACTGTCAAGCTCTGACGACTAGTGTTTTAGCTGCCCTATCGTGCCAAGCCCGGTTAAGCCTGTCCGCTATTATAGATATGCACGAGAGTAAAAAGAGTATCGAAATTACGATCAATATCAAGTAAACGATCCAACGCAAGAACGACTTGCCCCATCCCGGCGTAACACCGTTGTCGGCTCGTATGACCTTAATACGCATAACCATCTTGCCAAGCGTTTGACCCTTTGTGGCAATCATGCCGACGTCGTAAAGCCCATAGGGGATCAGGACGATGATGAAGATCACGTTATCAGAGCTATCAGAGAGAAATGGCAAGAGAAATGGCAAGAAGAATCCGGCTACCAGAGGTATGATAAGGAAGAAGATGAAATAATCTATAATTTTGGCGACTAATCTATTACCAAGATTACCTAGCTCAATTTCTTCACCGGAACCAAGCTTAACCAAAGCCGGTACGGCCTGAACACTTTGAGCTGACGGGCTAGGCGGAGGTATCCGTGAAGTCCGTCCATATTCGGGGGTGTTCCTGTCATGTTCGCAACAGGGGGGCTGGTTTTGGGTTTTTTCATGTGGGTTGTATTGGGGGGGGGGGGGGGGGGAAAAAAATTGGGGGGGGCGTTGGGGTGGTGGGGGTTTGGTGTGGTGTTTTGGTGTGGGGGGGGGAAAGAATGGGGGG
>JAPPJC010000009.1:0-4329 GCA_028820455.1 Acidimicrobiaceae bacterium | reverse complement strand
CCCCCCCCCCCCCCCCCCCCCCCCCCCCCCCCCCCCCCCCCCCCCCCCCTGGACATGAAATAGATGGCTCCTAGGGGTTGTGGGGGTTTGGTCTGCTGTTTTGGAGTGTGGGCGAGCAAGACTCGGGGTGTTCGTTATTCCCTATTTTGAGGGAAATTCGGTATGAACCCGAAGCTTGACATCCTCGCTACTGGATTATACGTTACGATCGTAATCATACCTTTATGATCGACGATTCACGGATCAAAATCACAGATCGGACATCAAAACACCCGGAAGTAAGAGTCGCTGTGAAGCTATCGGATTCCATACCCATAGAATACGGCCGTAGGCCCAGCACGTATCCCACAACGCATCCTCGTACTCACCACCACCATCTAGACAATACGACCACCAACCAACCACACCCACCCAGAACCCACACCCCGACGACTACTAAATCCCTTGGAACTGCACGTCGGTGGTTGTGGGGTTTCTCTCGTGGAGGTGTATCAGTCATTCTCGGGAAGCTCGAGCAAGCCCAAGGAGATGTTGTCGTGACCTCCGGCAGCGAGGGCGTCGTCGAGCAGCCGGCGCGCGGCCTGTGCAGGTGTACCGGATACGGCTTCGGCTAGCCTGTCATGGGGTACGTCATCGGACAGTCCGTCGCTCGCCACCAGAACCGTGCCACTGATGTAGGGCTCGCTGCTCAGATGAACACCGATCGGTGAGCGCGTGTGAAGACCTCCCAGCGACTGGGTGAGAAAGCCGCGCCGGTCACTGGGGTGCCGGTCGTCGATGCTGGCCTGCATCAAGTAGCCACCGGAGTGCAGATAGACCCGAGCGTCACCCACGTTGAACACCACCAGTCCGTCAGCGGCGGTGAAGACCCCTGCGACGACCGCGCCCATGCGGCTCAGCGCGGGCACTCGGCCCATCATGGTGTACAGTTCGTCGTTGGCCTCCGAGACGAGCCTCTCGGCGTCCTCGGCTGTACGCAGCTGGCGAAACCCCGATGCCAGCACATCGGCCACGATCGCAGCGGCCACCCCGCCGGCCGGATGGCCGCCCATGCCATCGATCACCGCCAACAGGGTGAACGGTCCGACGTCGAACTCCGACACTTCGCAGATGTTGCTGCCCAGGACCGTGCCGTCGATCACCACACGGTCCTGGTTCTCGTCACGCAGCAGCCCGAGGTGGCTGATCGCGGCGACTTTCATGGAAGCTCGTCCTCCGTTCGCACTTCGAGTCTCAGTGCGGTCTCTTCACGTTGAACCAGACTCGGCCAGGACACTGGGGATGCCAGGGATGCACGGCTTGCCTGCGATGAGCCACGCGGGCAAGCCGTGCTCATGGTCGACTACCAGAAGACCATGTTGTGTATCGCCCCACGCAGCGAGGACGAATCGTGCACTGGACGGACTCCATGGGAACATTTGAGGCTCGCCGTTCCCGCTGAGAATGCAGCCGTTCTGCGTCACGCTCCGGCCAACACAGCAGGGTCAATGCTGTAGCCAGCGCATTTCGGTCCGCTCATTGCCTGTCGCCAACCCCAAACCAGCTGATAGCCTTGACGGATTTTGTGTAGCCAGCGCATTTCGGTCCGCTCATTGCCTGTCGCTGCTCCTACGACTGGCCACATTTGATCCACTGTCGATGCGGCGAACCCCACCCCCCATAGCATGTGGTACGCTGCTTTGAGTATGCCGCTAGCCACATAGCCTAGGTAGAACCGGTCGACACCAAGCCAGCCCAACTTAGAAATCCTGAGAGCAATAAGGCTATGGCATGGTTCTTGGTCTTGGTGTGTGATGGTACGGGCATAGTATGAGCCTATCAGTGTTGGTACTGGTACACAGCAGTCATATGCAACTTAAGGGATTAGCGTGGTGTGAGTGGCACCAGCTTGAACAGTGTTTGTTGAAAATACTACGTTTTGGTGGCCGAGTTTTGATGGCTTATAACTGCGGCCCTCGTTTTCCATGCACTGGGTACCATAATACAAAACAGCTCTATTAACAGGGGTCATGGTTTGAGTGCTGTCAGGGGTACGACAGCGATCCCGTCGTCAGTCTGGTAGCCAGGCCCGAAAGCGGTGATAACAATGAGACGGGCGGGGTTGCTGCGTTTGGTGGTGTCCACTCGATAGCGTACGGCGTGTAGAGATCGCATCGCTTCGTCGATGGCGGGACCGCCACCGAGTTTGATTTCTACAGCAACCCACTGGTTGTCGAGTCCTTCTATGATGACGTCGGCTTCCAGGTTGGTGTCATCGCCGTAATAGTGGACGCGCGCATCCATGGACTGGGTGTATATTCTCAGGTCTCTCAGTGCCATCGATTCGAATATCAACCCCATGGTCGGTAGGTCTTGTTTCAATGCTGTCGGAGAGGCTCGCAGTGCTGCTACAGCCAGAGCCGGGTCACAGAAGTAGCGTTTAGGGGTCTTGCGGAGACGAGCGGAGGATCGCAGGTGTACAGACCATGCGGGGAGAGGCTCCACGACGAACAGGCGGGTCAATTCGTCGAGATAGGCCCGCAGCGTGGAACGGGCTGGGGGGTGGGATCCCTGCTCGGTCAGGTCGGCCCGTAGTGTTGCCTGGGAAGCGGTGGTGGCTTCGTTGCGAGCGAGTGAAGCCATCAAGCTCGCCGCTAGTTGTGGGTTGCGTCTTATCCCCGCCACGCGGGAAATGTCGATACGGGAGATGTCGTTGAGATAGTCGCGTAGGCGGGCCTGTGCCGTCGTGGGAGACAGTGTGATCATGCGTGGCCAGCCGCCGCGGCAGATCAGGCCTGCGACGTCGGCAAGTGTGTGCCCTGAGTCACTTGCACGGCATAAACTACCAGCCACAAGAGAGGAAAGGGATACCTCCCCTGTAGAGTCGCCGGATTCCCATAGCGACATGGGTCGCATACGCACGCGCACCACCCGTCCTGCACCCGAGTGTTCGGTGATGTCATCGGGCGGATTCTGCGATCCTGTGAGCAGGAAGTGTCCGAAACCACCACGACGGTCGCAAGCGTGGCGCATCGGATTCCAGATACCGCGCACCAACTGCCACTCGTCAAGCAGTCGCGGCTCCAGGCCCTCAAGGACTGATCCTGGATCAACCTCAACGGCGAGGCGCATGGCCTCGGAACCGTCGAACACGACTTCGCTGCGGGCGAACCGGCGTGCTGTCCAGGTTTTGCCACAACCCCGTGGACCCTCAATGAGTGCAGCCGGTGAGGAAGTCAACGCATCTGCTACCTCGCTGTCCACCACACGATCCAAGTATCTACCCTTACTAGTCATGCTCTTCTCAGTCGATCTCCAATCGTACTCCAATTACCAGACATCGTAGACTCCATTTTACAGGCTTTGGGGACTCCATTCATCAGATGCTGTAAACTCTTTATGCTATGTTGCTTCAAGCAAAAGGCTGTGTATGCCCGAATGATGGTGTGGTTCGGTCATACCAGAGATAATAGCGTGGCTCGGTTCATGCCAAAGCAATGCCGGACATGGACACTACGGGGGGAGGGGTAATACCAGCTGGTTTAGAAGAAGCTGGCACTGCAGCTACCACTTTTACGCAACCGCTATTTCCTAGCGGGTAAACGCAACCTCTTACACGCCCACGAAAAAGACACCGGTGTTACCCACACTAAAACCAGCCATACTAATGCTAGAAATCCTACTACTAACAATTCTACTGGTGGTGTTGTCATAGAAGAGCGATCAGGTATCACCACCATACAAAGTATAACCACACCGGCAAGAAGTATACCCATACCGCAGTTCAAGGCAATCGCTGGTACACCCCCTACTGCATTACTCTCTACGAATGTCGAAATCAACACGGAAACAATCGAAACAGCAAGAACTATAGTCCACACGGTTAGCCCACTGAAATACATATAAGCCAACATCCTCAATGTACCACCAGTCATTGTTAAGGGCACCTCCAGAAAAACCAAAGACGTCGTAAACGCCCAGGCCCCAATAGGAAAATGCACAGGAACAACTGAAGCAAAAGCCTTACCCCACACAATGTCAGACGGTCGAAGCAAACTCAACTGAACAAGCATCAAAGTTCCACGCTGACGCTCACCCAAAACAGAAGCAGCCGTCAAAACAGGCACCATCAAACACAACAACACCAGAAACACTGCAAAAAAGCCGCTCATCCATCTCCACTCTCCGCCTAGGATGTCATAGACTGCACGACTCACTGGCCTCCACTCTCCGCCTAGGATGTCATAGACTGCACGACTCACTGGCCTCCACTCTCCGCTTAGGTGGTCATAGATTAAGAAGCTGTCGTGAATGTTTTTGCTGTTGGTGTGGTTGTGGTTGTTTTGTGGT
>JAPPJC010000010.1 GCA_028820455.1 Acidimicrobiaceae bacterium | reverse complement strand
TCATATGCGTGAAGGCGGTGAACTTTCAGGGGATCTTGAGAATGCACATGTAGCACTCCTTGTTTTCCCGACCGGAAAGATACAGTAGTGGCTCATCAATCCTGAAAGGCGAGTGGATGTCTAGTCGGGCAGGCATCGGAATAGAAGCGAGATCCTGGTCCTGGGATGCGGTGCACGCGCAGCTCAGGTCTGTGCAGCTGGTTACCGGTAAATCATGATAGTGTAATCTCCGTGACATCCCCAATGACTCCAATGACACATTTTGAGGACAATAGCACCATAGCGTCGATCGGTTACGAGCGACGCACAGTGCAAGACCTGATCGGTTTGCTCGTGGATAACGGTGTCACGGTTCTTGTGGACGTGCGGCTGACTCCCATATCCCGCAAGAAAGGCCTGTCCAAAACAGCACTCGCGGCTGCTTTGCAAGCCGTTGGCATCGAGTACGCACACGAGCGCGAATTGGGCAATCCGAAAGACAACCGTGAGTTGTTCAGGCAGGGCTCCCAGGACGCAAGAAATGTATACACAGCTCACATGCGCAACGAGGCATCACAAGCCGTGCAGAAGGTTATAGAGCGGACTCGCAGTCAGTATGTTGCTCTGTTCTGCTATGAGCGTCAACATAGCCAGTGTCATCGTTCTTGCATCGCCGATGAGATCGGTTTGCACTGCTCGGGTTTGCGGGTTGTGGAGCTGTGACCGTGTGAGCGGTGGGATAACCACTCTTGACGGTCATGGTCTTGGTGAAAGCTTCACCAACCATCGCGGAAGATGCCGATCCACCTCAGCTGGCCATCACCCCACGTTCGAAAGACAAGCTCGCCGAACATCAAGAGAAGATTAATGCTTGGGCAAATCAGGAATCACTGTTCGGTAAAACCCGAAGCAAGACGCATCCATTAAAGCCAGTGCCTCGGAAGTTCAAATACCATTACCGTTGCATCGAAGCTAACTGCCAAGACCACAAGCAAACAATTATCGACTGAGAACTCACAGCCCTGTGGATGAGGGTCAGCGATGATCAAGAACGGCAAACGAAAATAAAGCAGAAGTTTGAAAACGAGTTGTGGGCATCAAACAGAGATACGGTTCTCTTCGTTGGCAGCATGCACCACTACCACAGAGTTTTCTAGTTCTCGGAGTTTTTGCCCGGTTGTGAGATCCACCGGCGTTAACACGTGGGGATTGAACAGGCTGTGGTCACCACGAGAACAAGTTCCACAACGGTACCGATAGTGCACATCGCGGTATATAATGAATCATGGCTATGTCACGAAGAGAGCACAGCATAGACCAACTCACCATAAAAGGGTTTGGCGACGACTTGGGTTCTGCTGTACACAGTTTAGCTGAGCGCGAGGCCATCTCTTTGAATCAGGCTGCTTTGAAGCTGCTTCGGCGGGGTGCTGGCCTTTCGGACACGCCCAGACGAACAGGTACTGTCGATTCCTCGTTTGACCATTTAATAGGCCACTGGACTCCCTCGGAAGCGGATGAAATGGATGCTGCGCTGGAGGACTTCGAGATCATCGACGAAGCAGCCCGGCAGTGAGGCTGCTGCTGGACTCCAACGCCTATTCCCTGACACAAGCAGGTTGCGGAACTTGTCAGGAAGGCGGATCAGATCTTGTTCTCTGCTGTTGTGGTTGGTGAACTGATATATGGGTTCAGGAGGGATCACGTTTTGAACGAAATGTTAAGACCTTACGCTCCTTCCTCGACAGTCCGTACGCTTCCTTCGTGGAGGTGGGACCCGTGACGGCAGATCGCTATTCCAGGATAGCCACAGCCTTACGAGCAAAAGGGCGTCCAATCCCAACAAACGACATTTGGATAGCCGCCCATGCC
This sequence comes from Acidimicrobiaceae bacterium, assembly GCA_028820455.1. GTDB lineage: Bacteria > Actinomycetota > Acidimicrobiia > Acidimicrobiales > Aldehydirespiratoraceae > JAAXHB01. The sequence continues at coordinate 7,299 of JAPPJC010000010.1, read as the reverse complement.
ATGGAGACTGACACCGATCTCGTGTCGGCTGACAGGCACTTCGGGTACGTTGATGGGATTACATGGATCCCAATCACGGCCAATTGAAGCCAATGGGTCGATGTTCTAGACTCGCTTCAACACTACACTGAGGTAGTTTGTCTCCGAGATGTGAAACAGCCTACCAGCAGGATCGAGTCCGTAGGGGAAATTCAGTACAACTGCTTAGCGTTCGCTGGTAGTGACAGCACAGTTGAAAGCCGGTTTGTGGACGATGGGCTGTTCATGCTGTTTGTTAAATATAAATATCTTTTACTCTTCATACACTTTGACTAGGGTTTATGGGATCCCACCCCGCGGAGCCTGTCGTTTCATGTTCTGCTGTTGGTGTAGTCATTCAGCTCTCGATTCCAGTGTCACCATCAGCCCAATACGGCGGCGATTCATCCCAGTGGTCTGGGATGAACGGTGAAGTGCCGATGTAGTAGACTTCGCCGTAAGCAGAGACGTGGTAGTGATGCAGTTTTTTCTCTGAACGGAGCACTACAAAGAACGCGTCACCTCCTGTGAATGCCTGGTCACCACTATTGGAACGCATGTCACCTGATCCGATGAGACCGATGAGACCAGGTGTAGTATCTACCCTGTCGATCAAGTCCGCTATTGCGAGATACTCAGCAGCACCGAGAGAAATCAGTGGCCTGTAGCCCGTCGCGCTGGCGATCTTGTGGTATGTCCACTTCACGAAGCTGGCTGCTTGAAAAACAGCAGCGGAAGCACCCCCAGCAACGGCTATAGCTTCAACGATCTCGATAGCGGCACCGACCCAACTGGCTCCCCGTCCCATGTCGGCCTCACGAAATTTCAAAGCTCGGCCTATCTGTTCCTCAATCTCAGCAACAGCATTCTCTGTCTTCGCATCCAAATATTCTCGGAAGTCCTCGTTGGATTCGAACGGGTCATCCCAAATATCTTCAGGCAAGCCACAAACGTAGATCAACGCCTCACGGGACATCCGATTCGAGGAGTTATCGTCCTCAGTGTCTACAAGTTGTGTCCAGTTATAAGGTAGCATCGCTCAATTATAGCAACCCCCAACACCATAAGCCGAATAGTGCAGTCATAAGCTTCTTGTAGTTCACTCCGGCGTGACACTCAGGGCTTCGTGCCATCATGGTTTGCGAAGAAATAAGAGTTCCGTACTGGTTAGCCGATGTCTGTGTTCCTGGCTACGGGTGGGTCAAGAGTCGTATTGGTCGGGTAGCGTGATTGCCTATGAGTGACTCTGAATTATACGCCAGCGCGGTACTAGTTCTAAATGACAGGTTTGGAAACGCGTTCGTCTTGTGCTTTCTAACGGTTTGTTCACATGCTCAGCGAGTATAGTATCTGAGTAGATCTCCGAGGTGATCTTCCTCTCTCGTAGCACTTTCTCAGGGGCCTGTGTCATCGGCTGGATCATCTTCTCGGTGAGGGGATGAGTAACATCAGTATAGGAATTTAGGAGTAATAGAATGTCTGGTTATTTATATGTTCAGCTTGCTATAGCAGGAGGAGTACTAGTGCTTGGAGGTCTGCTTGACATAGTCAGATTACCCTCCGATTGGAATCCGTTTTATCTCTTGCGACAGTTGATAGGACGTTTGTTACGGTGTATAAGACGTAGGCTGGGAAGCGAGTATACAATGTCCGATCCGAAGAGAGTTGATAACAGGATCCTCGACGCTGTTCAGGAACGCTTTGGTCTGATTGTCCGAGTTCTTGCTTCAATAAGTGCTGCTGGTTTGGTAGCGATGTCGGTAATTTTCTCTCAAGCTGATCCAAACATTTGGGAGTGTCTCCCTAAGGAAGTCTTCTTTGGTAGTTTTATTGCTCCGCTGGGATTAGTTGTTTCTTTCTTGTACTGTGGTGCAGCTGGACTGTTTTATAGTACGATTCTTGTGCTTGTGCCGGAAAAGTGGATTTGGATAAGACGACGATTAGCGGCTGCGATTGCTGTGACGATAGTTATACTGACTTCATTCTTATGGCTCGTCGTCTACGAGACATTAAAATCAATGGAGCTAGGAATGCAAGGTTTGTGCTCATAGAGTCTCAAGATATCAATCCTGGCGTGGTAGTGTTGGAGTTCGGTGCCAGGGAGATTCAAGAACCATACACCTCGCGGAGTAGCTCTGGTGCCGTCGTGTGTCGGGGTTGTGTGTCGCCGACAACCAACTCCGCTACGTCGTGTGCATAGGTTGCTGGTATTCCACCATGCAGTAAGATCGGAGAAATCTAACGGAGTCAGCCCTCTGATTCTCCGACATCTTCAAAAGTCTCAAGTCCCAGTTTGTGAACAACATTCAGGAATGTTTTGCGATGATCTCTGGTGGCTGATACTTAATGAATGATGTGGGATTCGATATTGGGTCAAATGTGCCCTTGTCGTAGCCTCATGCGCCTTTTGCGGCGAGAAATACGGCTGTTGCTGCTGGATATTTATGTAATCGCGAATAATCACCTGTTGCAGCAACACAGCGGAACACACTTCGTGTCATCATATAGATTTCGTGGTACTGCGATAAGTCGAGTTCTCCCACAAGCTGCACATCGCGTAAAAGTTCGCGCAGTGTACTTTCGGTTTAATAAGGGTTTATAGGGTTCTACTCGCTGGAGTCTATCACTTCATGTCCTGCTGCTAGTACGATCATCTCGTTTTTGATTCTAGTGCCACCATGAACTACCAAGGTCTATAAATAGGATTAGAGGAAGTCCACATCGGTTGAGGTTATGCTGTTAAGGTGGCTCGGATTTGGAAGCTGTTGATGCCAGTGAAGAGGTTTTGGGGTTTTCAACCCTACATCCTACAAATTCGCGCAGAACCCGAAAATGGATCATCGGACAGAGAAACACACCGGGCTGATGAGTTGGCGAGCAAGCTGGCATACGAATGTGGATGGCGTCTGTGCGACGACGCCCTGAGCGTGTTGGAGTCGCAACGCACTCGAGCCGCCACCTTGCTCACTGTGACTATACTAGCAGTTGGCGTTGCTGCATCTGTTTTCTTGGATGCTAATTTTGCGGACGATCTTGAGTTATGGAGAGTCCTGGGGTTGATTCTGTTCGGTATTGGCACAGCGGGTGTGATGTTTTGCACGGTGATGGTGGCATGGCCCATCAAAACCGAAACAGCTCTTAGTCCCAAGGAAATTGTAAAAAACTACATCAAGCCGCAAGAAGAGAACAGAAATCCATCATGGATATACAAGAACTTGGCGAGAGACCTAGAGAACGCTTACACGGAATTGAAGACAACGCTTACAAAACGTAACAGGTTTTATAAATGTTCTCTGATCTGTCCGATTGTTGTTCTTGTTGGAGTTGTTATAATAGTAGCTGATGTCTCCTTCTGAAAACTCTGATGAAGCACCCGAGCCGTATTCTGAGCCAGCTCCACCGCTTCCGTCCAACACAGAAATTATTGCTGAGCCGCCTTCGCCGCCTTCTTCTACTGTTCAATTCATCCGTTCTGAGCAATTTCCTAGTGACTTGTGCTCCCGACGCAGTGTTCCTGATCAGTCATCACCTCCCCCTGATTAAGGGGCTGTCGGCTCAGTCAGAGCACCTACCCATACAATGAGCATAATCCTGATCCTCTAGACGGTACGTATCTGCGAATTGAGACTAATGCGTCTGTACCTGTAACATACAATCTGCGGGCTGATCTTTTATATGAAACTTGTGGGCATGAAGATGTCAGGGGGTTCCTGAAGAGGAACAGCCTGGAATTTCGGTCGGCCGTAACCTGTATTTTCGACTACGGACGAGTCAAATGTTGTACCGGTCGGGTAGTCTGGTTGTCTGTGAGTGGCTCTGATTACAAGCCGAAGTTGACTGAGGCGGCGTTACCGTTGGCAGTGATGAACGTGATTCTGTGCACAACATACACGCCGCAGATGTTCGTATGCCCACTGACATGATCTTCCGTCATTACGAGCTTGGACTACCGCCTGATTTTAGGTCAGTGGATCTTACAGGGCTTGTGGCCGTTGATTTCAACGTTGTGGCAGACAACAAACTCAATCGTGCGCGACTATGAATTCTCGCACTCATGGCGAGCTCGCTAGCTTTATTTGGAGTATCTGTAATCTGTTGCGTGGGCCTTACAAACGTAACGAGTACCGCAAGGTGATTCTCCCCCTGACGGTATTACGGCGTCTTGATTGTGTGCTAGCCGATACCAAGGAGGCGGTGCTCGACGCTGATGCTCGGCATGGACGACAAGAGGAGGAGGTGCGTCACCGTCTGCTGATGGAGGCATCGGGGTTGCCGTTTTACAATACTTCGCCGTTGGATTTACGGCGGTTGTTGGACGACCCGAACCAGCTCACGGCGAACCTCAACGCGTACATACGTGGTTTCTCTGAGAACATCCGAGACATCATGGACAAATTCGGTTTCGGTGATCACATTACCCGGATGCACGAAAAGAACCTACTGTTCAAGGTTATCCAGAAGTTCGCTGCTCTTGATTTGTCTCCCAGCCGTGTTGATAATATGCAGATGGGTTACGTGTTCGAGGAGTTGATCCGTATCGGTGCTGAGCAGGCCAACGAGGAAGCCGGGGAGCATTTCACACCTCGCGAGGTGATCCGGTTGATGGTCAGTCTGCTGCTCTCCCCTGAATCCGATCTGGGTAGGAGCCATGTCGTCAAAACGATATACGATCCCGCTTGCGGCACCGGTGGGATGCTGTCGGTCGCCGAGGAGTACCTACTGGAGCACAACAGCAGATCACGCCCACACTTGTACGGGCAGGACTACAACGATGATGCTTGGGCTGTTTGCCGGTCGGACATGCTGATCAAAGGGGAGAACGCTGAGAACATCATCCTCGGTGACACTTTCACCGAAGACGGATTCCAGCTCCATGAGAACGGAAAGCGTTGGACTTTCGACTATATGCTCGCCAATCCTCCCTTCGGTGTGGAATGGAAACAACAAAAGCAGGAAATCCAACACGAACACAAGACTCTCGGCCATGATGGACGCTTCGGAGCGGGCCTACCGAGGATCAACGATGGGGCACTGCTGTTCTTGCAGCACATGCTGTCGAAGATGCAGCCCCTGAAATCCGACGGCACGGGTGGTAGTCGTATCGCTATCGTGTTCAACGGTTCACCCTTGTTCACAGGTAACGCCGGTGGAGGTGAAAGCAATATCCGCCGTTGGATCATCGAAAACGACTGGCTCGAAGCGGTTGTAGCACTACCCGACCAGCTTTTCTACAACACCGGCATCTCCACCTACATCTGGGTACTCACCAACCGCAAAGAACCCCACCGCGCCAACAAGGTGCAACTCATCGACGGCCGACAGTTCTTCGTGAAAATGCGCAGAAGTCTCGGCAACAAACGCCACGAGCTGTCACAGGAGCAGATCGACGATCTAGTATGCATCCACGGCGACTTCATCGACGGTGAAACCCGCGACCTGACCGACGAGGACCCGATCACACACCAGCCACGCACCCGACCACGCGTGGTCAGCAGGATCTTCGACAACATCGACTTCGGCTACCGAAAAGTGGTAGTCGAGCGTCCACTGCGTCTGAACTTCGCCACCGCACCAGAACGCCTTGAACGGCTTGAACACAACAAGACGTTCCAAAACCTCGCCAAGAGTAAGAAACGCCCCGGTCCGGCATACGATGCCGAAGTGTCCACCGGACGAGCCCGTCAAGAAGAAATCCGCACCCTACTGCGACATCTAGTGCACACCACCAACAGCGAAGTGATCCGCGACCGCGAAAAGTTCCTCTCAGTATTGTCTGATACCGAGAATACCACGAAGATACGGCTCAAAGCCCCGGAACGCAAGGCTGTGCTCTCAGTGTTGGGGGAAAGCGACCCACAAGCTGAGATCTGCCGCGACCGGCGCGGCAACCCCGAACCAGACCCCAGCCTGCGCCACACCAAAACCGTGCCACTACGAGAAGACGTCGACGAATACGTCACCCGCGAGGTGCTGCCGCACATACCCGACGCCTGGGTAGACCACACCAAGACGAAAATCGGCTACGAAATCCCTCTGAACAGGCACTTCTATGTTTACGAACCACCCCGACCTCTTGAAGACATAGACAACGACCTGCACGACCTAGAACACGAAATCATCGGACTGCTCACCGACATCACCGAACACCTGTGAAACGGGAATTATAGCGGTTCACTTGGCTACCGCTTCACGACTCGCCGATACGGTGAAAGCAGATCGGATTGGCGTGTATGTTGTCGGTGTGACTTGAAGTCATCTTTTCTGTTAAGCAGCGGTGGGTGCAACCTTGACGTCTTCGGTGTCGATGCTCACTGATGAGACACGCACTCCTGGAACCGATTCGGCATCGGCTTTGGCGGATCTTAGTGCCTCTTCCCATGTATCAGCCTCACGGGCGAAGTCGAGGCGATGATGCCCAACAACTGCATCGTCACAACCAGCCTCGTAAAGGGCGTCGAACACGGAGTCCGCCAGGAGATCCAACTCGCCATCGGTTTCCAACTCAAAAAAATACACCTTTTTCTGTGCTCTCATCACAGTCTCCTTTCTTGGTGCTCACCTCAATCACAAACCCGTAACCTCATTCTATCTCTAGTGCGTGTTCCTATCACAGCCTCTTCATCCGATCCTTTCCGCGACACTTGCACTGCAGATGACTTCTCAGGAGTCTACTCGCTTGATTCTCAGGCACGCGAGGTGACCCGGCAATACCTATCGTGCAATCAGGATTCCGAGCCGGGCAGAAAGCAGTACCCCACCTATGCGCTGACCGGCCTCTTGCCGACTCAATAGTCCACCCCGCTATACGGAGCTGCCGGATCGCCTTGCGAATCTCCTTGTTGGGATGAACACCTTTTCTCATGGATAGCAGTATAACCACTACCATCATGTAAATTCATGTTAATAGTTATTATATATGAATATAACATTTAAAATCACTCGATTGGGTTTTAAGCAGCCAGTATGCGATCCCTTGATGCCATCCACCTGGCTACCGTTACACGACTCGCTGATACGCTAGAAGCGTTTATCTATTATGACCGCCGACTAGCCGGTGCTGCTCATGGGAAGGGCTTATAGTTGAGAACCTGGAATGACTCCTGCCGCAACGGCACAACGGCGCAACATCCAACAGGGCGGCGATACAAGCGGGCGAGCCTGCGCAGTTCAAGCGGCGAGCACTCAGGCTCTGACACTAACATCAGAATCCACTAACAAGGTAAAGGGGCTCTTCGGAAATGGGCGGGCACTAGAGGGTGTGGGAGAGACTCGAAGATGGTT
>JAPPJC010000001.1:59447-63986 GCA_028820455.1 Acidimicrobiaceae bacterium | reverse complement strand
CAAAGTCCTCGACCCCGACGACCTCCACATCTTCAAAATCCACTAAAATCTCATTCATACGTGTAGGATCACACTCCACAGGGTTCCTCCCGGAATCGCTAGTATTGTCACCTCCGATTATGGGGGGAACCCAACCAATCTCACACCCCCCAAAACCCCCGACTCCTTTACCTTGTTAATAGGTTCTGATATTTGTTAGTGTCAGAGTCTGAGTGCTCGCCGCGGCGGGTAGGGCTTTCTACTCCTGTCGCATTTGACGGCCTAGGGTGTGTTGCCACCCGCCGCGGTCTGTTGCCTGGGTCCTCTAACAGGGACATGCCAACAAGGGCTGAATGCAAGAGTGGTTGAGGTGCAGGCAACAAGAGCATCCGAAACAACAGTATACCGAAATTGGAGGAAACCAGGGATGCGAGAATCCGACAACGCAGCACAAGTCGATGTGTTTATTGGTGTTGACATAGCCAAAGCGGACCATTATGCGTGCGCTGTGACCACCGTTGGTGAACGTGTGCTATCACGACCAGTGGCCAACGACGAAGCAGCTATAGGCCGTCTCATAGACGACGCTTCTACCCGTGGCAATGTAGCACTGGTGATAGACACCACCAGCTCGGCAGCATCACTGCTGATGCACATAGCCGCACGAAAGGGTATACCTTTAGCTTACGTCACAGGACTAGCGATGCGCAGAGCTGCCGATTTGTATGCGGGAGCTGCCAAGAACAGATCCCAAAGACGCTACTGTGCTAGCAGATTATGCTAGACGCAACTCAGACCGTCTTAGTTGGTGTAAGCCATCAGATGAGATGCTCACACACTTGCGTATCCTCAACGGCCGTGACACCGATCTCGCTGCTGACGCTACCAGAATAGCCAATCGCTTGCGAGATGCCCTGTTAGCAGTGTCACCAGCTTTGGAACGCACGGTAGGTAGCAGGTTAACCACCAACAGAGGCTTACGTGAAACTCTAACTCGTTGGGGCAATCCAACAGAGCTGAAAACAGCTGGCCGTACCCGCATACGTCGTGTTCTGGCAAAATACTCGACACCACGCACAACTTCTAAACTCGTTGCTGCTATCTGGGATGCTCTTGACGCTCAAACCGTTATTGTCGCAGCTGAAACCGTGTGGGCAGACACTGTCCGTGAACTCGCAGCAGACCTTGATAGCATCTGCGAGCGTCGTAAACTGTTAGCTGAAGACATTGAAGCCGTGTTCATGGCTCACCCGCTAGGAAAAGTCATCTCCACTATGTGCGGGTTCGGTCCCAGAACAGGAGCAAGAACCCTCGCAGAAATCGGGGATCCACACCGCTTCGACAATGCCAGCAGGCTCGCTTCTTATGCCGGACTTGTGCCCATAGACTGGCAATCAGGCAGCAAAACAATAACACGCAAACCACGGGGAGGTAACCACCGCCTCAAAAACGCCCTGTTCACAGCAGCATTCGTAGCTACCCGACACGACCCCTGTGCCCGAGCCTACTACCAACAAAAACGCAATCAAGGCAAACGCCACAACGCAGCCGTAATCTGCGTCGCACGCAAACGATGCAACATAATCCTAACCATGCTCAAAACCCGAACCCCATACCAACAACACCACCAACAAAAAAACATCAAAAAAACAGCCCCTACACATTTGAAATAAGACAGGGACACACCCTCAAATCTGAAGAGCCACTTTGAAGGTCATGAGTGTTGTTAGAAGCATCTCCTGCTTGAACATGCAATACCGAGTGTTGATGTCATATGATCTACCGGAGTTCCAGCTTCGCTGTTGAAGTGCTATCATATTTTAATAGCATAAAGTTGTGGCGATGACTCGAACCACTTTCTCTTTGGATGAACGACTAGCCGAACGAGCGCGGCGACTCGGGATAAACATCTCAGCAGCCGCTCGTGAAGGCGTGGCAGCAGCAGTCAAGCGTGCCATGGCCGAAGCTGATCGGGCGGCTTACCGGCAATTCCCGGAGCAGGCCGACAGCTTCTGGGGCGAAGCGGAAGCGTGGGGTGTTGGATGAATCGTGGTGCGATATGGTGGGCGGAGGTTGCACGTAAGAGGCGTCCTGTGCTTGTTCTCACTCGCTCCGAGGTCATCGATGTGCGTGAGCTGGTCACTGTTGCTGAGATCACTGGCACAGTACGGGGGCTTACTGTTGAGGTGTCTCTCTCGGAATCTGAGGTGGGCCTCGCTGTTGGGTCGGTGGTGAACTGCGACGGCCTGCACACTGTGCGACGCTCTTCATTGTCACATAGGGCGGGTAAGCTGAACGACCAGAAGATGTATTCCGTGTGTCGAGCCCTGACCCATGCCCTCGGCTGTTGATCGCGACTTACCGGGTAGTATGCGTGCAGAGCATCAAAGTCGGTCCCATTTCCAGCAGCGTATATGCCTACCTGCGAGAACTAGGCCTGTGAAGCCGGTCGGCGGTCGGACCGAGAGGGGACTGGTCATGTCTCAGCGATGGGGAGGCCGTGACGGGCGTGGCGGATGAACGCTTCCACCCACACGGCAAGGAGAGTGAGGTTGATCCCCGACGCGAGAATCCATGGTGCGGGCCGGAGAGCCGCGAGCGCGAGCGACACGGCTCCTGCGCCGAGGAGGGTATAGGGGACGACGCGGCGGCCGGGGTGGTGGATCATGGTCGTGGTCACCGCAGCGAGGCTCGCAGCCGCGGTTGCGGTGGCACCGGAGATGAGCCAGGCGGTGTTGGCGGGGACCCGGCCGTCGCCAGCGTGCTCAATGAGTGAGACCATACCTGCGCCGGTGGCCGCAATGGACATGGCCAGCGGGAAGTGCCCGTACCGCCAGATGCTTTGCGGCGCGATCTCGGGCCGGGGAACGCGACGACCGATGAAGTCGAAGTAGTTCCACCAGAGGCCGAACCCGATCCCGAGAGCGAGCAGGCCGGTGGAGACGGTGCGGACACTGCTCTCGACCTCGGCGAGTCCGTCGGCCACACCCACGACGACCTCGCCCAACACGATGATGATGAACAGACCGAAACGTTCGGCCATGGACTCGGTGATCCGCCCTGCATCGCCGAACCTGAGCCCTAGCATCGACGCTGACGCGACGCTGACGGCAAGGGCGAGGAGCCACAGGATGAGCCGGGCGTCGTTGGAGTCGACGAATGCGCTCACCGCCATCACCGCCGTGAACGTGCCGACTCCGAAGATGTAGCCGGTGGAGAGGGACTTCATCTCGGGGGTGTCCTGTCGGCGGACGTCTAACCACTGCCAGCCGATGAGTGCCAGCAGCAGGGCGTAGACAACGGCGAAGCCTCGCCCGTCGACGGCGTCGGTGGTGGCGTGGCCCGCGAACACCGACAGCGGCACGAGGAGCGACATCTGGGCGAAGATGTAACTACGGCTTCGGCCGTCCTCCCCTCCGTGCATCTCGTGGTACGCAGTTCCGTTGGCCCACGCGATCCAGACCAAACTGAAGACGAGCGCGAAGTCGCGGACGCCGGTCCAGGACACGTCGCCCGCGAGCGTGTGAGCGATCCGGGCGATCAGTACAACGAAGACGAGGTCGTAGAACAGCTCGAGGAAGCTGACGGTGCGGTCCTCGATGACCTCGCCGTGGGCGCGTGGGGGACGCAGCCACGCCCGGATTCCGGCGACCAGCGGTCGGTCGCTCATGCGCGGCTCACCGCCATGCGGGCGCAGTCGATCTACTCGGTACTGTTCTCACAGATCGCCACAGGCCCGTCGTAAGCTGTCCGCCACCGGGGGTTCGAGCGCGTAGGTTCACAGCGCGGCTGGCGACTTGTTCGATGCTGCGGATCGGCGACACCCAGGTCACTGTGAGTGTTCCCATCAGACATCCCGTTCCATGCTCAGCAACATGTAATAGAATATATTGGAAGAAGGTGGCTTCTTCAACACCTGTCGCATGCCATGCTGTTCTGAACTTGTTCCACTATCAGCGAGCCCTTGTAAATGTCGCTCAATGTCGCTCATTTTTGTGTTGTAGCTCTGGGTCTCTCACTCACACCCCTGCCGCTACCCTTGTAAATGTCGCTCAGCGTTGTATTCTTCCATCATAGCTGTGGCCACGGTGACGCGATGGTGTTTTAGGGGTTTTGTTTATTCGTGCAGGATCATGATGTTCACATCGTGTTCAGCAGCGGACCGGACAGCGGAATCCAAAGCACGGGTACCGATAGCTGCGGCTTTCACGGGTTCTTCCGTAGCTTGTGCCAGTAGACTCGCTCGTTTATGTGCTCGTCTGATGTCTTTGCCGTCTAGGGTCACTGACACTTCAGCGACTATATAAAGACCCGGACAGTTCAACACCAGATCGGTGTTCTCGACCTCGTCGGCGTCGCCGGTGACGATCCTACCAGCACTGACAGCTTGATCCAGCAGTTTCGGCAACTGGTCATCATCGGGTGTGGTGACAGCGTAGATGACCCGCATGTCGTTCACACCCATATGGCGTTGCACCAACCGGCTAGCACGACGAGCAGCTTTACGCTCATAGTCAGAACCCATCAAACGGTTCACATTCCCCTCCAATCGGGCTTGAC
>JAPPJC010000001.1:0-59347 GCA_028820455.1 Acidimicrobiaceae bacterium | reverse complement strand
CTGTTTTGAGTTCGGAGACGTCATTTTCTAATCGGGCTTGACCTGTTTTGAGTTCGGAGACGTCATTTTCTAATCGGGCTTGACCTGTTTTGAGTTCAGTGACGTCATCCTCAAACGTAGTGATGGGGGTAGGTGTGGTCATGATCGTATAACAGCCCTGACTACTCCATTTAATCGGTGTCTGGAGTCTGGAACTGTCTTCTCCTTTTGACTTCAGTCTAGGTCTAGTTGTTTTATTTAATTATATATGATATCAGCATTCTTCAACACCCGACACGGCAAACACCTGAATATGCCACTAACACCAAAAACACGTAAAAAGGTAAGGTAAAGGGGGAAGTGTGCTGTCGGTAGTTGTGGGCTAGCCGTTCAGACGGTTGCCGTAGACAGGGTTTCGGCTTGTTCTATGGTTGAATTTCATGACACGCCGTCTCTTCCGAAGCCCAGCATCTCGAAGTTCTTCTCGATCTCAGCGTCCAGTCTTGCTGCTTCTGTTTGTTGTTCTCGCCACTGGGCTGTCAGGCGGCGCATCTTGTCTTCGAACGGTTCGTCGTCTTCTTCTTCGGGTTCCACTCCCACGTAACGACCGGGTGTTAACACGTAGTCGTGTTTCCGGATCTCATCCAACGTGGCACTCTTGCAGAAACCGGGGACATCCTCGTACTGCCCGTCACTGGAGCCCCGCCAGGCGTGATAGGTGTCGGCTATGCGCGCAATGTCGTCATCGCTGAACTCCCGGTGAGTGCGATCCACCATATGGCCGAGTTTGCGGGCGTCTATGAACAACAACTCACCCCTGCGGTCACGGAACCGGGCGCCCACACGACCACCACCTGCAACGGCCCCCACACGACCCCGCGCCACAAACCACAAGCAAGCTGGTATCTGCGTGGAATAGAACAACTGGCCAGGCAGAGCCACCATGCAGTCCACCAAGTCGGCTTCGATCAGGTTCTTACGGATCTCCCCTTCACCGGACTGCTTCGACGACATCGAACCGTTGGCCAACACGAACCCTGCTAGACCCTTCGGTGACAAGTGGTGCACCATATGTTGCACCCACGCGAAGTTAGCATTGCGCGCCGGTGGCACTCCGAACTGCCAACGCTTGTCGTCCTCCAAACGCTCCCCGCCCCAGTCTTTCACATTGAACGGCGGGTTCGCCAAAATGAAATCCGCCCTCAGGTCGGGATGGAGATCATTGTGGAACGTGTCACCGTGCGCGATCTGCCCCTCAATACCCCGGATCGCCAGATTCATCTTAGCCAGTCGCCATGTCGTGTAATTCGACTCCTGACCGTAAATAGAGATATCAGCTTGCGCACCGGCCGGGAGCCTGCCTCCGTTACCGTTGCCGGTGGCGTGGGCGCGGATGAACTCCACCGACTGCACGAACATGCCCGCCGATCCACAGCACGGGTCGTACACCCTGCCGTTGTAAGGCTCTATCATTTCCACCAGTAGCTTCACCACACAACGAGGCGTGTAGAACTCGCCACCCCGTTTACCCTCAGCACTAGCGAACTGCGACAAGAAATACTCATACACCCGTCCCAGCACATCCTTGGAACGGGCCTCGCTGTCACCCACCCGGATGTTGCCGACCATGTCAATCAACTGACCCAACCGTACTTTGTCCAACTCGGGACGGGCATAATTCTTGGGCAGCACCCCGGCGAGCACGGGATTGTCACGCTCAATCGCGTCCATGGCGTCATCGAGCATCCCACCGATATCGCTCTGACGTGCTGCTGCCTGCAAACCCGACCAACGAGCCTTCTTAGGCACCCAGAACACGTTCTCAGCGAGATACTCGTCACGATCCTCAGGGTCGGCACCATCAGTCTGCTCAGTCACAAGCTGCGCTCGACGCTCCTCGAACGCATCGGAAATGTACTTCAAGAAGATCAACCCCAGCACCACATGCTTATAAACCGCAGCATCCATACTGCCCCGCAGCGCATCGGCCATACCCCACAACTCCGACTCATAACCCGTGACCGCACCCTGCGTATCAGCGTCACCATTCTTCTTATCAGCGTCAGCGTCACCCACGGCCGCTGACTTCGTCTTGTTCAAATCTCGCTTTGGCATGCACCCATTATTGCATTCTTACACAACCAACGCAATACGAAACCGAAGACCGGTCGAAGATTCACCGGATCGACCGACAGAATATTTTGGGGACGCTCGGCGTCGGCGGTTGTGGGTCAACCGTTCAAGCAGTCGCCGCTGACAGGCTCTGGTGCGTATCAGCAGTAAATGCTAGACTCAATGTTGCGTACCAACCGTTCAAGCAGTCGCCGCGGATAGGGCTTCGGCCTGCTCTAGGACTGTTTGGGTGGCTTTCTCCTGCTTGTCTGGTGGGTAGTCGTGACGGCGCAGGATGCGGCGAACGAGACGGCGGAGGTTTGCTCGTACGTTCTCACGCATAGTCCAGTCGATGGTGACGTTCTCGCGGACAGTCTCGACTAGCTCACAGGCTATGGATCTGAGAGTTTCGTCACCGAGGACTTTCACAGCACTGTCGTTCGTTTCCAACGCGTCGTAGAACGCCAGCTCCTCCTCGGACAGCTTTAGCCGTTCACCTCGAGTGTCGGCTTCGCGGAGCTCCCGTGCTATGACAATCAGCTCTTCGATCACTTGGGCGGCTTCGATGGCGCGGTTCTGGTAGCGGCGGATCGTCCGTTCGAGCAGTTCCGCGAAGGATCGGGCCTGCACTATGTTGCGTTTGCGTCGTCGGGTGACCTCATCTCGCAGGAGCCTGCGCAGTGCTTCCACTGCGAGATTGCGTTGGGGCAGACCCCGCACCTCGGCCAGGAACTCCTCCGACAGCACTGAAACGTCGGGCTTGTCGAGGCCGGCGGCAGCGAAGATGTCCAGCACACCCTCGGGGGTTACAGCTCTGGAGATGATCTGACGGACAGCGTGGCTGAGTTCGGCTTCGGGGCGGGCCTCACCGGCGGTGCGTTTGGACAGCGCGGCGGCTACCGTCTGAAAGAACGCCACATCGTCACGGATCGCCAGTGCTGTGGGGTTCGGCACGGCGAGCGCGAACGCTTTGGACAGCCCACGTACAGCCGTTGTGCAACGATCCGATCCGTCGTCTTGGGCTAGTACGTGCTCCAACGCCGCCGGTAGCAGACCCAGACGCTGCTGGGAGTCTCCCTCTGTCCACGCTGTCCAATCAAAACCCCAGAACAGGCCGCGGCAGATCTCGTGCTTCTCACGCATCACCGTCACCGCTTCGTCCTGATTGAGAGCGGTTTTGCCACGACCACCGCTTTCAGTGTAGGTTTCCAGTGCCCGTTTGAGTTCGTGGGTCAGCCCGATGTAGTCGACCACGAGACCACCAGGCTTGTCGTGGAACACCCGGTTGACCCTGGCTATGGCCTGCATCAGCCCGTGTCCCCGCATCGGCTTGTCCACGTACATGGTGTGAAGGCTAGGAGCGTCGAAACCTGTGAGCCACATGTCCCTCACCAGCACCACCCGCAGAGGATCGTCCGGATCACGGAACCTGTTCGCGAGCATTTCACGCCCGGGTTTGCTACGAATGTGGGGCTGCCAGTCCAGCGGATCCGATGCCGAACCGGTCATAACCACCTTGATCTCCCCCTTGTCGTCATCGAGATGATGCCAGTCGGGATGCAGTCTCACTAGTCTGTCGTAAAGGTCCACGCATATGCGCCTGCTCATGCAAACCACCATCGCCTTGCCTTCCATGACCTCAAAACGGGTTGTGTAGTGGCTGCTGATATCATCGGCAACCTGACGGAGACGCCCCTCAGCACCGACAACCGCTTCAAGCTGCGACCATCTGGTTTTCAGCTTCTCCTTGCGTTGAACCTCCTCGCCCTCGGTGGCTTCCTCGAAATCGGGGTCGATTCTGGACCGTTGGGCGTCGCTGAGAGCCAAGCGAGCGAGACGACTCTCATAATAGATCGGTACCGTCGCTCGATCTTGCACCGAACGCTGAATGTCGTAGACGCTTATGTAGTCACCGACAACAGCTCTGGTGTTAGCGTCCGCTAGTTCGATGGGAGTTCCGGTGAACCCCACGAAAGAAGCATTGGGCAGAGCGTCACGCATATGAGCAGCGAAACCGTCCACGAAGTCGTATTGGCTGCGATGAGCCTCATCGGCGATCACGACGACGTTGCTCCGCTCCGACAGCAGCGGATGCCTGTTGCTTCTATCGTCGGGTAGGAACTTCTGGATCGTGGTGAACACGACACCGCCAGAAGCTCTGTCGAGAAGCCGTCTGAGGTGCGCACGGGTCTGGGCTTGCACCGGCGGCTGGCGTAGCAGATCAGCGCAACGCGAAAACGTGGAGAAAAGTTGATCGTCCAAGTCGTTGCGGTCGGTGAGAAGCACCACGGTAGGGTTCGACATCGCAGGCTCACGGATGATCCGCCCAGCATAGAACACCATAGTCAAACTCTTACCCGACCCCTGAGTATGCCAAACCACTCCAATACGCCGATCACCCGGCTCGCCACCCGGGTTGCTGTCGGGTTCGTCGGTCGGGCTGAAGGTTGTGGGGTCGTGGGATTCGCTGATTGGGCTGTCGTTCGGTTTGCGGATCAGGTTACCGTGGGGTTGGATGTCCGGTTCACCGGTTGAGCTATCACTCGGTTTGTCAACCCTGCTGATGGTGCGTTGCAATGCCGCTGCGCGCAGTGTTTCCTCGACTGCGACCTGCACGGCGTGGAACTGGTGGTAGCCGGCGATCTTCTTGTCGAGCTGTCCGCTGCCGTCGTCTTCGAACACGATGAAATCATGGACTAATTCAAGGAATCGTTCGGGAGTGCACACGCCTTGCAGCAGCACTTGAAGCTGCGGCAACCATTCGTCGGCTAGTTCCTCGCCGGTGATGGTACGCCAAGGTTTGAACCATTCCCGCCCTGCGGTCAACGTGCCGAGTCGGGCTTCCACACCATCGGACACCACCATCATGGCGTTCATCGCGAACAGTGTGGGAAGGTCACTCTTGTAGGTTTGAAGCTGCTGCCAGGCAGTCCAGATCGTAGCATCGGGATCCGCCGGATTCTTGAGCTCCACGACTCCCAGCGGCAGCCCGTTCACGAACAGCACCACATCGAGGCGTCGCTCAACCTTGTCCTCTACCACGGTGAACTGGTTGACAGCCAGCCAGTCGTTGTTGGAAGGATCGTCGAAATCCAGCACCCGAGCCTGCGCTCCCCGTATCCGCCCGCTGCTGTCGCGGTATTCCACGGTCACACCGTCCACCACCATGCGGTGAAAAGCCCGGTTTCGAGCTTCCAACGTGGCACCCGTGAGTCGGGTCAACCGCCGGGAAGTATCGTCCAGTGCTTCACCGGGCAAATCCGGGTTGAGCCGTGCCAGCGCATCCCGCAAACTTGCTGCCAGCACCACAGAAGCATAATCGGAACGTTCCAGAGATGCCGTGTCGGGGGCCACCTCCGGGCCATGGACGATTCGCCAACCCAGCTCATCCAACCAGTCGAGCGTCACATCCTCAACGTCTGCTTCGACAATGTCAATCATAGATATCACACTATCCGCCTATCGTAGAGCACTGCTCGTCTAGTCAGGCGTTTGACGGCTCGAGATATCGGATCACCACACTGTGGTGTTTTCTCGACGAAACTCAGACGTGAGCACCACTGATTTGCAGTACCGGACGATAGACACTGCGCTGATGTCTGCAATTCTGTTGAGCGTGTCTGCGAATTCTTGTCGCGCAACATTGTCTCGGGAACCCGACTGGAGTCTTGGCAGCGGCTCTCAACCCGCCCTGAAACCGCCTCCGGCGGCCAGAACCCACAACGCACTCAAGAGGGCCACTTCCGCATCCACCATCGGATACAACCTATGTGAAACGCATAACTAGGTTTCGGAGCTATCGCCGGTATAGGAGGCGAGGGTGCGCTCAGCAGCGGCTCGTGCCTGGTCGGGGTCACCCCCGGCGGCGATCTCAGTGTCGGCCCATGCAACGCTGCTCGCGGCCATGAATTCGTTGAACCTGCTGCGAAGGACGGGGTCCGCTGGGTTGAGCTGTGGAGCATCCGGTGCTGCCAGGTGTTCGGCTATACCCATGAGCACCATTTCCCATCCGATGCCAACAGCTCCTGCACCGAACTGCTCCCACCACTCGAGTGGTATCACAGCGGTGTGCTTGACGGTGAGGGTCGTGCCATCCCCGGACGGTGTCAGGGTTGCGTCCACCCAACTGGTGTCTCCGTCGTATTCCCAGGTCACTTGGATGAGTGTTGGCTTGTCACAGGTGAGGATGTCACCGCTGGCGTTGTCCTCGATGTCGAACCGGCCGCCGACTTTGAAATCCCCACTCGTCGGACCGAGCCAACGTTGAACCCTCTCAGGCATGGTAAGCGCGTCCCACAACTCTTCAGGTGTAACATCGAACGTTCGAGAAGCAGTAATGACCCGCATCGGCTGGCCATCGCGGGTCGTTGTGGACAGTGAGCGTTGTCCTGCGTCGAAGTGATCAGAAGGCGTGAACTTCATGGTGAGATTATACGAGATTCTATCAGTCATTGCTGATATTCGTGCAGCTGAGGCTCGACGGCGAAGGACAACGACCTTCGGGGAATCGAATCTACAGCCTAAGCCCTATCACTCGGAGAGATCGTTTGTAGTGAGTTGTGACGTGCGATTACGTTTAACTCCCGGTCGGCTTTCAGCATCTTGTGTCTGTTCGAATGGCGACAGAGTGATCAGGCAGTCGATGAACAGCAGAAAACAAATATCCCGCAGAAAACAAATATCCCGCAAGGCGTATGATCGGTGCTGGTAGAATTGACGGAGCTTCGGTTTTACATCGTCCAGTGGTATGACTCTCGTATATCATTTAGGAGGCTTTTACAACAGCTATGCGGCCTGACAATCCTTTTTCTCCCTCGTTCGGTATCAGTCCTCCTGTGTTGGCTGGGAGACAAGACGTTCTCAACAGCTTCGGCACGGTATTCGACAGCATTCGAAGCCCCAGCTACGCCACGTTGTTGTGGGGTCTGAGGGGCACTGGAAAGACTGTGTTGTTGAATGAGATTGAGAATCGTTGTAGAGAACAAGGTTGGATGGTCGTTTCAGCCGTAGTCGTTGGCCGGAGCGGTCTGGTAGAACAGATCGCATATAAAATATCACGCCTGCTCGCTGCACTGCGCCACGAGCACACTCCTACGCCTAAGCGTGCTGTGACCGGTGTTTCAGTACTGGGAGTTGGTATACAAACAGAACGTGTTCCTGTTGTTGATCCTACTGAGCGTGCTACTATTGATCTGGAAGACACGCTGGCGGCTTTGGGGGATTTCCTTGCAGAGCGCAACACCGGGTTGCTGGTGACGATTGATGAGTTACACGCCAGCGAAACCAGCGAGATCAGACAGTTCGGCAACATCTTTCAGCTTGTGTCGCGTCGAGCGCAGCGACCAGTTGCGTTCGTAGGAGCGGCTCTGCCGGAGCTGGAAAACCGGTTGATCTCCGGAGATGCGAGCACTTTTTTGCAACGATGCCGCAGGCACGAGATCACCAACCTGCGTCCGTCGGAAGCAGCGACTGCGCTACGTCAGCCTATTGAGCTGGCAGGCGGTCGCATCGAAGATGATGCTCTGAATGTCGCTGTGGACGCATCCATGGGCCAGCCATACCTTGTGCAGCTGATCGGTTCCTATATGTGGGATGACACCGAGGACTTGACCCGAGGTGTGACCCTCGAAGAGGTGAGACGTGCCGTGGCAGACGCCAGCGAACAGTTCGGCGTGCACGTCCACGGTCCGGTGTGGCACCAGCTCTCGGATCTCGATAGGAAGTTCCTGGTGTCAATGCTCATCGACAGTGCCACTAGCGCAGTGGCGGACATCGGGGCACGTTGGGGCCACAACACCCGCAGTCTGAGCACCTACCGCAAACGGCTACTCACAGCAGGTTTGATCATCTCGGTAGGCCACGGCAGAGTCGCTTTCGCAGATCCTACAGTACGCCGATACGTCAAGACTCAAGCCGCAAAAGAGGGCATCGCCACAGCGTCCGCTCATATCTGAGCGCACTACAGCGGTCGCATGTTGAAGAGCAGTCAGCTCGATCCGTCCGGGGTTGCGATTGATACGCAACAACATGTTGTGCGCGGTGTGCTGATGCTAAGGCCGACTGGATTGATGCGCTGTCTCTGGAGCTATCCATTGGCAGTCGAGTAGGTTGTCAGCGAGTTTCTGCGGATCGTTGTTGACACGCGCTGAGCACCGATTCGATATTCGGGTTCTCCAACGCCACAGCGTGTACCCCAGCTTGTTGACTTTGTTGAGAGCGGTGTTCGCTAAACGAATTACGTGGAATGGGTCAGCGACCTAGCGGGCGTGGTGCGCAACGACGCCATAGGCACTGCGGTAGGACCAGACCCCGACACCGCCCGACGACGGATGCCAGCCAGCCCGCCAAGCACCAGTGGGCTGGCGCAGCAACCACCGCGTGGGTGCTTTGCTTTTAAATGTAACCTAAAACTTGTCAACAGATTGCTTATTTGCCTATAGCCTGTAATCCTATAGCCTTTAATATGGAACCTAAGAACTATTGAGCCCTATGCGCTGAGCGCTGGGGCCCTCTACAATGTGAACTCAGTTGTGCTTATGGCCTTGTTGGGTAACAAGATGCGGGCTATAACAGACAACCAGAAGAGGAGATAAAGGTGGCTACTGGACGATCTACCTTCGCAAAACGTCAACGTGACATGGCAAAAAAAGCTCGGGCTGAAGCTAAGCGCCAAAAAAGATTAGAGCGAAACAACTACCGTCAGTCTGAAAATGCCGAAGCCGAGAACGAAGCAGGTGTTGAATCAGAAAACGCAGAGCCTCAACTCAGCAACGCTGAGATAGTGGCAAAAGTAGAAGAATTGCACAGACTCTACGATGATGGGCAAATCGATCTACCGACTTTTGATGAACAAAAAACCGCATTGATGTCTCAGATATCTGTGGGGTGAACTGTTTTCTGTGGCTGAAGAGGACACTCATTTTGAAACACTGCCAGCTGCTGTTGCACCAAAAATTGATGTAGCGCCTTTAACGGGGGCACATCATCAGTTCGACCAAATCATGCCAGTTGTGCTGTTTTTGGTGTTTTATAACTTTGGAAACACTGAGATAGCAGTTCTCGCGGCTACAGCATGGTCGATAAAGGCAGCTTACAGTCGCCTTCGTCGGGGTCTGCCGATCGGTACTTGGTTGCCCGTGATCACTGTGTACCTGCTTGTGCGAGCAGCTGTGAGTATAGCCGTTGAACGCAATCTAGTAGATTTCGGAGTTAGTGGTGAAGCGGTATATTTCGGTACTGGTATAGCTACAAAAGTGCTGATAGGCCTGATAATGGCTGGCAGCGTACTTGTGGGTAAGCCTCTTGCCCTGTGGGCTGCGGATAAGGTTTTGAGTCTACCTGAGGCCATGCGTAGTCATCCGGTTTTTGTGACGACCCTGCGCAATGTTACATGGGTAGCAGCATTCTACGAATTAGCGTCATCTGTTTGGGATGTCTGGCTTTTCAACAACGCCGAATTGAACATATTCTTGGTAGGGCGTCAAGTTTTTAACTTTATTATGCTGTTTCTGTTGATATTGGCGACTTTTGTTTATGTGGACAAGAGATTTTCAAAGTTGCTGCCCGGTTGGCCTGGCATGGCGGAGCTCTTAAGCCCCAACTTACTGAGTGGGAGCCGTGAGCATACACGTGAGCAGACATCGGATACCCCGCGAGATCCCACCCATGCCCAAGAGATCCCAGGTGATGGCAATTTCTAATGTTGCTAGAGTTTTCCTGCGAGCCACCCGAAATTCGATGTGTTCGGTTCGGGATATTATTGCACTTTCGAATACTACTAGAGTTTTTCTGCCTTTTGAGATGGGTGATTTTCGACTGCTAGGGTATAGGGTTCGACTGCTAGGGTATAGGGTGGTTTAGAGGCTCTTCATCACTTTAATCAATGCAAAGATCAACCCAATGAGAATTATTGAAAACAGCATTTCTGGCCACAAGAAGATCAATACAGGTACTGCTATGATCAGGACTCGACGTGCTGGGTAGCGCCAGCTGGTTTTAAACCACTTTATAGACTTCTCTGCGACTTCTTCTGCCTGTTTCAGGCGGATGTTCTCTACTAGCTGTTGATCCTCTTGATCCTGAAGTTTTTGCTGGTTATCCTTGAAAGGATTTTCCTGTATGCTGGTTTCCTCTTCGGAGGTTGTTTGCTGCTGGTAATGCTGTGCCAGTTGCTGGTGGGTTGCACGGTTTTCTGTCCAAGTGATGCCATTCCAGTAACGCCACAGTCTCGGGTTTTCAGGGTCTTCATACCATCCTGGAGGCGGTGCTCCATTTGTTCCATTTGTTGGTAGGGAGGATTCAATGTGGTTGTGTGGGCCTGATATAGGTTGTTGGGTTGGTTGAGCGTAGGTAGATGGTTGCGGATTGTTGGCCGTTGGTGTCTGGGGCTCATAGGCAGGTGATCTCACGTAGGAGCTACTTGAAGTACTCGGAAGTGTGACTGGTGCTAAGTTTGGAAGTTGAGGGTCTCGTGGCTGCCGATGTTCGGTCCACATATCTCCTTTCCAGTAACGCCACAGTCTCGGGTTTTCGGGGTCTTCATACCATCCTGGAGGCAGGGGTATACTGTCCGACACTTGTTCACTTGTCAGGTATCAGCTGAAACTTTGGCCACAGCCGCAGGTTCTTTGCGCATTGGGATTGTCGATAGAGAAGCCTGCTTTCTGCAAACCGTCCGAGTAGTCGAGTGTCGCTCCCTCGAGCAGCATTGCAGAGGAGGAGTCCACCACTACTTCAACATTCCCAAACTGGGCTTTGCGGTCATCCTCGGCGAAATCGGTATCAAAGTACATGTCGTAAGAAAACCCTGAACAGCCCCCGGGACGTACTGCTACGCGCAAAGCCAGACCATTTTCAGATTCGGCTGCAATGAGTTCAGCCACTTTTTCAACAGCTGTTGTGGTAAGAGTAATCATATTTGCTACGATAGCAACATAAGCAGGTAACAGCACAGGGATTGCAGTAGCAGCTTGTACCATGTATTATGCCATATTTGCTACGATAGCAACATAAGCAGGAGCTGGCTGCAATTGCCAAGTATGGGTGTGGTGGTAATAGCGGGCTGATATAGCTCTATAATCATAGTGAGCGTTGCCAAGTATGGGTGTGGTGGTAATAGCGGGCTGATATAGCTCTATAATCATAGTGAGCGTTGAAGATGATTATATGAGTATTGAAGGGCTTCAGGTGGCGTTCGTTGATTATGGGCATGCCCTTAAAGTGGGCTGATGTAACTGTATGAGTGTTGAAGGATTGCAGCCGTCTCAGTCCCAAGAAGTTGAAGCTACCTCGCCTTTGTCAAAGGGTACTGCAGCACAGGTTCAAGAAGAATCCGCGGATTTGTTGCCTGAGGATGTCATGAACTTGCTGCGGGGAGTGGTTGACCCTGAACTGGGAAGTAACCTAGTGGAGCTGGGTATGGCTCGTGGGGTTCAAATATTACCCGACGGGGTGGTACATGTCGAGGTTGCCCTCACCACCTCGGGATGCCCACTACGAGCGCAGATTCAACGTGACGTGAAAGCCCGGCTAGAGTCGTTGCCTGACATTACCAAAGTCAAAATTATTTGGTCTGAATTGACTGCTGGTGAGAAGGCTGCCGCCATGGCGAAAGCCCGTTGGAACGTAGCCCAGAAAGCTCCCGATACGTCAATACCTGCCACCACTAAAGTATTGATGATCGCTAGCGGTAAAGGTGGGGTGGGTAAATCTTCTGTTGCCACTAATTTAGCTGCAGCACTAGCAAATAATGGTTTTGCGGTGGGTGTTATGGATGCTGATATTTGGGGTTATTCGGTTCCCCGTATGCTGGGGTTGGAAGGGAGTTTGCGTTCGGAAGACGGCAAGATAATACCTATATCCCAGGCTGTCGGTTCGGGTCGCTTGGATGTGGTGTCCATGGGTTTTCTGGTTGACCGTGAAGACACCGCACTTATGTGGCGTGGTTTGATGTTGAACAGGGCTGTGCAGCATTTTTGTGAGGATGTCGTATGGAGTGACGACCTTGCATACTTGGTGATCGATATGCCGCCAGGCACAGGAGATGTGCAGATGGGTTTAGCGAGAATGCTCCCCCGAGCTGAAATGATAATCGTCACAACTCCTGCTAAAGCCGCTCAAAAGGTAGCGGCGCGAGTTGCGGACATGGGTCGTAAAAACTTTCTGCGGATAGTGGGAATAATCGAAAACATGAGCGAACTGTTCACTCCTGACGGCAAAAGCCTTAACGTGTTCGGTGTTGGCGGTGGGCAGCAGTTAGCTCGGGAAGTTGGGGTTCCTCTGTTGGGGCGCATACCTTTGGATACTGCAGTTTCCGATGGGTGTGACCGTGGTCAGCCGGCAGCTCTGTTAACAGCTGGTACTGCCGATACTGCTGACCTTGAATCCAACACGACACCTGCCTTTTTTGCACCTACTGATACTGAGTCTACACCATTATCTGATGCTGCTTCCGCTTCCTCAGCGGCTGCTATGTCTACACCGACCACAGCCACTGCAGCTTTTCAGTGGATAGCACGACAGCTATCAGAAGAATATGTGCCACCTGTCATGATGGAAGGATGCAGCGCACGCATGCTAGATGCGGTTATAAGCGCTCTTGATGCTGCAGAAACTGAAGGCTTGGACTGATCTTCAGAGAGGAGGGGGTGCTGGATGGTGGTGATAAGGCGAATGGGAGGTGTGTAGTCATGAATGACGAGACTGCTGTGTTGGACTCGAACATAGAGTCCAACGACCCTTTCGGCATGTCCAAGTTCAGCATTCGTCGTTACTCTGTGCAGCATTTTCTGCTGGTGTTTACAATCAACTTGCTACTGATCAGCATGACTGTGGTAGCGGCTGTGCAAGGCAACGTTGTACTATTGATACTATCGGCGGTGACGTTGGCTGTAGTTTTGCTTAAAACGTCGCTGATAGTCAGGGTGGGTTTGCGGACTATAGGCGTAGAAGTATGGATCCGACACTTGGGTGTGGGTGATTACGATTATAAGATCGAACCACGAGGCCGAGACGAAGTTTCTAAAGCTTGCTTGGCCTTGGAAACGTTACGCCAAAATTGTATCAAAGCGATGCAATTGGATCTAGTAACCCAACTTTCGGATGAACTCCAAGAAAGAAACGCAGAGCTAGAGCAAGCTCTCACCGATCTTCAGGAAAGCCAAGACCGTATCATCAGTCAGCAGAAGTTAGCCGAGTTAGGTGAGGTGTCTTCGGGTGTGGCTCACGAAATGCGAAACCCCTTACAGTTCATCGTCAACTTTACGGCAGCATCCAAGGAATTTACTGTTGAGCTGCTAGAAATGTGCGCACAACCTGAAGATGTCGATCGGCTGGAAGTCAAAGAATTAATCCAAACCATTACCGAAAATTTAGACCGGATAGAAGAACACAGCGGAAGACTGAAAAATATCTTGTCTGCCATGATGATCTACGATCGCGGTACCGGCGGCAGTTTCCGGTATGTAGGCCTGAACCAGCTACTGAAAGAACAAACCGACCTCGGATACCGTGCAATCCAAGCCTATGAACCCGGCTTTGAAGCAAAGGTTGTGATGCAACTCGCCCCGACTATTGGGGAGGTTCTAATAATTCCGGAGGACGTGGCAAGAATGATCGTAAACCTGGTAATGAACGCCTGCCAAGCAATGGCAGAGAAACGCCGTGATACGAATGACGAGTACCATCCGCGACTGATAGTGATTTCGAAAAAGTCGGGAGATAACGTGAATATATTCATTCGCGATAACGGCACTGGAATAAGTGAAGAAACCAAATCCAAAATGTACAATCCTTTCTTCACCACCTGGGATACAGGACGAAACACCGGATTGGGTTTAAGCCTGGTCTGGGACATAGTCCGGGGTCACAGTGGCAGCATTGAAGCCCGGTCTCAAATCGGTGAAGGAACCGAAATAAAAGTAATCCTGCCCACAGACGCAGAACAACATTCCACCGACACTGCGTTGTAACACAACGGCGAGCCTTACTATACCCCTTACTTATACTGGACATCCCCTATGAATTCCCTGTTCTAAGCACTGGGTAGGGGTTCTAATCACAGCTGGGTGTGAGTTGTACGGTGTGGGTGTATTCGGCTTCCTGTTCTAAGCACTGGGTAGGGGTTCTAATCACAGCTGGAAAGGAGCAAAATTGGCTAGCCATTGCTTTCGGTTTGAGTGGTGAAACACTTCGTTGTGCTGGCGTGTGTGGCCCATTGTTGCTGAAGACTCGGACGAGTAATAATGACCGGGATATAAGATTACGCTGTCTGGTACTTTAGTTAGTTTGGTTGTGAGGCTTTCATACATCTGAGCTGGGTCACCCCCTGGTAGGTCAGTACGACCACAACCTTCAAGGAAGAGCGTGTCGCCTGCTATGAGCCTGTCTTCCACTAAAAAACATTGGCTACCTGGTGTATGTCCTGGGGTGTGTATCAGTTCAATCTCTATTGAGCCCACTGAGATCGTTTCACCGGATGAGCATTTCACCAAGTGGTCGTTACCTACACCTGTAACTGCTCGTACGTAATGAGTTTCGTCGGTTTGAATGTAAATAGGCACGGACACAAGTGTCAAAAGTTGTGTTATACCTTCGATATTCAGTCCTGACATCTGCCCACCCACATGATCAGGATGATAGTGAGTGGCAAGCACTCCCACGCATTTCATGCCGTCGGCTTCTAGCACCCTGAGGAGTCCCTTGATATCGTAAGCAGGATCGATCAGCACAGCCTCAGAAGTGTCACGGTCACCTACAGCGTAAACAAAGTTAACCATCTCATCGGCTAGAGGGTCGTCATGCGCAAAATCCTGTCCTGATAGAAGTTGTTTGAAATAAAACTGTTTTAGCATGTGCTGTTTGCCTAGGGACTATTGGTGTGATGATTTCTACGGTTGATACCCTGGGCGCATGTGCTGTTTGCCTAGGGACTATTGTCTAAAGGTTGTTGAGTGTGTTCTTGTTCTTGGGTTCGGCTGCTGTTTATGGCTGCTTGTTTTATCAGTACAACGGCTAGCAGCATAATTGGAAGAGAAACTGCCAGCACTAGTGCTCGATGCCAGCCTTGGGAGTCTCCTATGTTAATTGCGCTCAAGAACAAAAACCACAACAACGCTGTTGGTGTTAGAAGTTTCCAACCCATATTCATGAGCTGGTCGTAGCGGAAACGAGGCAAAGTAGCACGCACCCACACAAAACAAAACAGAAACACAAACAGCTTCGCAAAAAACCATAGTACGCCCCAAGCCCAGCCTATGTCTGATCCGATGATACTGTCTATCAGCACTGGTCCTGCTGGACCGCCGAAAAAGAGTGTCACAATGATAGCGGACATGGTGATCGTGTTCATGAATTCTGCTAAGAAAAACAACGCAAAACGGATTGAAGAATATTCGGTGTGGAAGCCACCCACTAGTTCTTGTTCTGCTTCCACCAGATCAAAAGGAGGACGATTGAGTTCAGCTGTGCCAGCAATAGCGAACACGAAAAAAGGTACCAATCCTGTTGCCAGCACATTCCAGTTGGGGAGTATTCCGGCGAATCCGTCACCTGCCTGTGCAGCCACCATGTCATGGGTGGAGATTGACCCTGTCATAAGCACAACCGAGGCCACCGAAAGCCCCAAAGCGGCCTCATAACTTATCATTTGCGCTGAAGCTCTTACTGAGCCGAGCAGAGGATACTTCGACCCTGAAGCCCAGCCTGCTAACATGATGCCATACACTGCTATGGAGCTCATTGCCAGAAACAACAGAATACCCACATGCGGATCGGCTATTTGTAGGTAAGTGGCGTGGTCCCGCCAGGTGACAGTGCCTAAAGCAGCGGGATCGGTTTGGGTGGAAGTATGGTTGAAATCGCCACCGAAAGGTATGATCGTAAAGATTAGAAATGCGGGCACCAGCGAAAGGTAAGGTGCCAGTTTGAATACAAAACGGTCGGAATTGCTGGGGATGAGGTCTTCTTTGAAAAACAGTTTTATGCCATCCGCTAGTGTCTGCAGTATCCCCCAAGGGCCGGCAATCGTAGGGCCTATACGCTGATGCATATGACTGATGAGTTTGCGTTCGAACCAGATCAATAGCATCACTGAAACCAGCAGAAACGCAAAAGCTGTCAGCACTTTTGCCGACATGAGCAGAAGATCAACTTGGCCGATCGGCTCACTCAGCAGAGGGTCGGTTGCCAAAAGCATAGTCGATGGAAACATCATGGTCTTCTACCATTCTCAGGTGTGGCAGTGGCTGCGGGTGTGATGCTATCCGTAGGTGTGGCAGTGGCTGCAGGTGTGGCAGTGATCATTTTCATGGGGAAGTGGCAACACCTGAGGATGGTGAAGCAAGGGGTTCTACTTTCACTGTAGTAGAAAGCTCATTGGCTGCTATAAGAGTATTCGCTGGTGCTCCAGGAGACAACCAGGGAAGAACCAAGGAGCCTTCGGGTACACCGTTATCTGCATAAAGTTTGGCGTTGATACTGCCGCTATCCGAGGTGATTTTCACTTCAGCGGCATTCGCAATTCCTAAACGGCTCAGTGCCTTGGGGTTGATGCGGGCACTAGCAGGTTGTACCGATTTGCTGCTTGAAGGGCAGTGGCGTAACATTACGCCATCGTCGTACATAGTGCGGATAGCCACAAGTTTCAAGTTTACGTAACCAGCACTCTTTTTTATTTGACTGGTATCCGTTGAAGCTGAAAGGTTGCCTGAGTCTGAAGCTAAGGAGCTGGCAGTATCTGCAAGCTTCGAAAGATCCGCTGTCTGTGAGCGACTGTCTCTTGTTGCTGGCGGCGGCAGCGATATTCCAGGAGTTGCGGACAATTTCACTGCTGCCTGTTTTGCGCTGAAGCCAGTGGTGGTGAAACTACTGACACTAGTTGCTGTTGTTGTCGCAGAAGCGGTTTTATCAGGATCAGCAACTTCAGATGGGCCAGCACCGTTAGATGGGTCAGCAGTTTTAGGGGGGTTGCCGGTTTTGGTGAGCAGCACTCCTTCAATAGGGCTGGCATTCAATGCTTCTTCGGTGAGCATACTGTGCATATCTGATACTCGAGCTAGCTCAGCTCGAATTGCCTGTGGGGAGTCTGAATTGAAATCCTGTTCAGGGTTCAGGCGAAAAGCTAATTCGGCTGCTATAGTCCAGTCGGGACGGGAAGTGCCCAGGGGTGTAACCTTGTGGCCCATCAGTGTGACACGATTCTCAAGGTTAGTGAACGTGCCTTCACTTTCAGTGGGTCCGGCAGCAGCTAATACTACGTCGGCAGCTGCTGATGACGAGTCGTTTAGAAACATGTCCACAGCTACCACCATGCTTGCACCTTGTAAGCCTTCGTGAGCCATTCGACGGTCGGTGAAATCGTTGAGCGGATCAGCACCCAACAATATAAGCACATCAATTTCATGTCTTGCTGCTGCTGCGAGTATGCCTTGAGCATCAAATCCTATATTGTTGGGCAGTTTTGGCCAGAACTCCTTGAAACGACTTCGCACAGCCGGATTTTTTTTGGTGGCCTTCTGATGCGTGTGACCGGGCAGCCAAGCCGGAGCGAAGCCAGTGTTAAGAGCACCATGGATGTTGCCACGGCGTAACGCCGACAAGAACCTCACAGACGGAAGCTTCCGCAATTCAAGGAGCCCTTCCTCTATTGCCTGAACGGATTCAGCTAAAGAAGGACGGCCCAAGATTATGGTCACCCCCTCAGAGGCGAGGCTCAAAGTTTTGGCTGCAGCTGCAATCTCAGTACTAGCCACCCCAGCGATTTCAACGTCAGCTTCTAGGGCATTTGCAGTTCTGACTGCTTTGCCTTTGTTGGAGCTGGTCGCTGCGATCTTCGGGGTGGGATTTTTCTTGTTTTTCTTGCCCACGCCGGGTGTTTTCTTGTTGAGATAGGCATCTATATCGGCTATGCCGGCTTTTCTGGTGGATCTGGCGTAGTTGGCAGCGTGAACCAGTGATCTCACCAGGACTGCTGTTTCACCGGGTTGAGGTTGCAACGTATGGGCGGCTATGCTGGTCAGACCTCCAGCGCAGGGTTGTATCTCGATCAGAGACACGTTGTCTCGCATTATTGCATGACGTAAACGCAGATACAGAGAACCTAGTTCTTCTTTCGGGTCGGGCCCCAATAAGATCACTGTCGAATCCGGACGGCAGGTGTCGCTTATGGTTGCCCGTGGAAGATTTAGCAGTAGGTTTGCCTTGATACCGTCGTTGAGTTGTGCATCAACATTGTCGCAGCCGAGAAAACCTTTGATCAGCTTGATCCAAGCGTATTGTGCTTCATTGGTGAGTCTTGCCCCTCCCAGCACGGCGATACGTTTAGGATGCGCAGCAGCTAGAGCGTCAACCGTTCGAGATAGTGCCTCATCCCAGGTGGTTTCAACAAAGTCATCAGCCGTGGGTGTGTCGTGGTCGGCTTCGTTTCCAGCGGAGCCATAATCTGATAGATTGTCGGTTTCGTGGGTTTCAGTACAGGTATCGGTTTCATCGGTTTCAGTGTCGGTATCATTGACAGTGGTGATGGGACTGGCTTTGTTTCTGATGAGTGGTGAGCGAAGACGGCTTTCATGGTTGAGAGCTTCAAAAGCGAAACGTTCCTTATCGGAAAGCCAGCCCCAGTTAACAGCTTCGGAATCTTCCCCGAGCAGACGCAGCACTCGGTTGTGAGATGCTTGAACATTGACGCGTGCACCCATACTGTCAACCCAAGCAGTTGAAAGTGTGTCGCTGAGGTCCCACGGACGAGCTTTGAAACGATAGGGCAGTGCTGTGAGAGCACCCACTGGACATATTTGCACAGTGTTACCTGAGAAGTAAGACGAGAACGGTTCATCAGGGAAAATATTTATTTCACTAAGAGCACCTCGTCCCATGAAATGAATAAGAGGGTCGCCTGCCACTTGATCTGCAAAGCGGGTGCAGCGATCACATAGGATGCAACGCTCCCTGTCAAGGTAGACAGTGCTACTGATCGGTATTGGTTTCTCGAAATTGCGTTTTTTTTCAACGAAACGGGTTTCTCCTGGGCCGTATGCCATGGTCTGATCCTGCAGCGGACATTCGCCACCCTTATCACATATCGGGCAGTCGAGAGGATGGTTGACCAACAAAAACTCCAAAACCCCATCCTGGGCTTTTTTGGTGGCTTCGGAGTCGGTGTGAACTTGCATGTTCTCAGCTACAGCGATAACGCAGGAAGGCTGAAGAGTGGCCCCGCGTCCTGTGTCCACTTCTACTAGGCACACCCGGCACATACCCACGGATTCCATGCGAGGGTGATAACAAAACCTGGGTATGTGAACTCCGTTTCGTTCACAAGCAGATATCAGCAGCTCATCTTCTTCTGCCTCGACAAGCATTCCGTCCACTGTGATGTTTACCATTGCAATTCCTGCCTCTACAATTCCTTCCTCGCAAAGCCTGTCACATAATTCTTAGTGCTGGGTATAGTCAGATTAGTGCTGGGTATAGTCAGAATTGTCATGCGACGGTCGTCAAATTGACTGGCACGCTTCTCAGTATCTTTTCTCGGTATTCTTCTCGGAAGCGACTGATGGTAGAAGCAACAGGTGCCACTGCCGATGGACCTAGAGGGCAGATAGTGGTTTGTTTCGGCGGGAAAGGCACAGCCTCGATACCGGCTTCAGGGTTAGCGGCCACCGGATACGGCCCAGGGCTTATATTGTCGCCGATATCCAGCAGTAGGGCGATATCCGTAGGCCTGCCCCGACCTTTGCAAATGCGCTTTAAAATGAGTTCCATCCAGCTGGTGCCTTCACGACACGGTGAACATTTACCGCAAGATTCGTGTGAGAAGAACTTCACAATACGTAAAGCCGCTTTCACGACATCGGTGGTTTCGTCCATTACAACCACCGCACCCGACCCCAACATCGAACCGGCTTCAGAGACGGCCTTGGCTTCAAGCGGCAAGTCCAAATGTTCTGCGAAGAACCAGGGAGCGGAGCCGCCTCCGGGTATGAACGCTTTCAATTTTCGCTCTTCATGGATGCCTTGACAGAAATTTTCACCGTAGATCAACTCCCGGAAAGTGGTAACGCCATGCTCTATTTCATATACGCCTGGCCGCTTGACATGACCTGACACGGCAAACATGCGAGTACCGGGAGATGACTCAGAACCATACTGCTTGTAAGCATCAGCACCGTTCATGAGCAGCCAAGGCAGGTTGCTCAAAGTCTCCACGTTGTTCACAATGGTCGGTTGAGAATATAGGCCGATAGCAGCCGGAAAATATGGAGGTTTGAGTCTGGGCATTCCTCTGTTGCCCTCCAGGCTCTCGATGAGTGCTGTTTCTTCGCCGACAATGTATGCTCCAGCACCCCAAACCATCACAATATCAGCAGAAAACTCGGTGTCGAGAATGTTCGTTCCCACGTAACCCGCTGCGTATGCTTCGTTCAAGGCTTGGGTGATGCGTTCTTGCGCCAATGCCATCTCGCCGCGCACGTAAAGAAAACACTGCTTGATTCCAAGAGCGTAGCAGGTGATCAGACAACCCTCAATCAGCTGGTGCGGGTCGCATTCCATGAGCAGGCGATCCTTGTAAGTGCCTGGCTCACTCTCATCACCGTTAACCACAAGGTAGTACGGATATTCATCTGGTGGTAGGAATCCCCATTTCACACCGGCCGGAAAACCGGCACCGCCACGTCCTAGTAGCACGGCATCTTTAACCAACTGATGAATCGCTGAAGGCGAACGTCCGAGAGCAGTTTTCAGCCCCTGATAGCCGTCGGTCTCTTCGTAACGCTGCAAAGTGAAAGAATCCGCAAACCCGAAACGCTTGGTAATGATTTTAGGCCCTCGGTTGTTCACGTATCCAGGGGCATGGGCTTCCGGTGTACGGTTGTGTTCGTTCACAGCGGGTGTATCGCTTGGTGTGTCACGGTCTGGTGAGCTCGCGGGGGTATCGCTTTTTTCAGTCGTGGCGGGGACGTCTCCAATCATCCAGACAGGCATTTCTCGGCATTGTTCCGGTGGCAGTATGCCTGCTGGGTATTCTGCGGGTATGGCTTGTCGGTTGCGTGCCAAAGTGCCATGCGGAGGTATCTCAGCTTGTAGATCACCTGCACGCAGACTGGTGATCAATTGATCAAAATCCGTAGTTGAAAGACGATACTTGTAGCGGTAGTTGACTTGCAAGCATGGTGCTTCAGTACAGGCTGCCAAACATTCTGCTTCCTGCAGAGTGAAAACACCATCAGCAGTGGTGTCGCCCAAAGACACGTCTAAAGTAGAGCACGCATGATCTAGAAGTTCTTCTCCTCCTTTTAGTAAGCAGGAGATGTTGGTGCAAATATTCAAAAGGTAAGTGCCGGTGGGTTCGAAGCGGAACATCTCATAGAAGCTGGCCGTGCCTTTCACTTCAGCAGGGGTTGTGCCGGTAAGCACGGCGATACGCTGCATCGCACTATCAGTGACATAGCCATCTTGCCGCTGAGCGAGATGTAAAAGGCTTATCATAGCCGATTTCCGACGTGGGAAACGTGCTATGATCTCTGCGGCGAGGACTTCGTTCACCGGTCTACTTCTCCCATGATCGGATCAACCGATGAAATGATCGCCACACCGTCAGCGATCAGGCCGTTGTGCATTAGATGGGGCAAGCATTGCAAATTCACAAAGCTTGGAGCTCTCACGTGCAGCCTATACGGTTTCGAGGTGCCGTTGCTCACTATATAAACACCTAGCTCACCGCGTGGTGACTCTACAGCGGCGTAAACATCCCCGACTGGCACTTGGAATCCTTCGGTGAATATCTTGAAATGATGAATCAGAGCTTCCATCGATTCGTTGATGCGGGTCCTCGGTGGTGGGGTGATTTTCTTGTTTTGTGAACGGAAATCGCCTTCAGGCATTATGTCAGCGATCTGTGACACTATCCGCATGGATTCACGGATCTCGTTGAGCCGCACAGCGTAACGGTCGTAGCAGTCGCCGTGGTCACCTACCACCACATCGAAATCAACCTGGTCATAAAACATGTAAGGTTCGTCGCGCCGTAAATCCCAGGGCATTCCTGATGCTCGAAGCAGCGGTCCGGTAGCACCCAAAGCCAAAGCTTCTTCTGTTGTGATGATGCCCACATCTTGTAGGCGTTCACGCCAGATAGGCTGATCCGTTAACAGGGTGTCGTATTCGTCGAGGCGTGGTTCGATCAGCTCAAGTAAATCAGAAACATCGTCACGCCAACCTGCCGGCAGGTCGGCAGCCACACCGCCGGGACGAATATAGTTGTGGTTCATTCGCAGACCGGTGACTTTTTCGAAGAAACGCAACACCTCTTCACGTTCACGCCACCCGTATATCATCATCGACACGGCCCCGAGGTCCATGCCGTTGGTAGCCATAAACAGCAGATGTGAACTCATGCGGTTGAGTTCGCACATGAGCATACGTATCCACACGGCTCGATCAGGTATTTCAATTTCCAAGAGCCGTTCAACAGCCATCGAGTACGCCAATTCAGTGAACAGAGGTGACGCATAATCCATGCGGGTTACGTTGGTGCCGCCTTGCACGTAAGTAAGATTCTCAGCGGTTTTTTCCATACCGGTATGAAGGTAGCCGATAATCGGCTTCGATCTTAATACGGTCTCGCCGGAAAGTTCAAGCAACAGTCGTAGAACACCGTGCGTGGAAGGATGAGAAGGCCCCATATTGAGAAGCACTCGACTATTGTCGGTGGGGACTGTTGATGCTGTCTCGGTCGACGTTATCGCTGCTGCAGTCGCTGCTTCAGCCTCGGATATGCGTAGTACAGCAGATTCTGCACTGATCGCAGAGTGGTTCTTTGAATCTACAGAGGCTTCCCCTGTCGAATCGAGTGAAAGTCGGGTATTTGTGGTCATTTATCGGCGAGAGTTGGTTGTTGCTGAGAATTGCACGGGTATCCAGCCGGTATCGTAGTCTTTGCGTAGTGGATGGCCTGCCCAGTCTTCTGGCATGAGTATGCGAGTGAGATCAGGATGACCGGTAAAGACGATACCGAACATGTCGTAGACTTCTCGCTCAAGATTCTCCGCGCCAGGCCAAAGATCGAATAAGGTAGGTATTTCAGGCTTTGATTCGGGGACTTGTACTCTCAAACGTAAACGCTCCCGACGGTCGTAGCACATAAGACCGGCAACCACCTCGTAACGTTCCGCTAAGATGCCAGTTGGCAAGCATCGGTTGGCGTTGAAATCTAAATAATCAACCGCGGTCAGATAAACCAGTTGGTTGAAATCATCTTCTTGAGCTGTTGTGGCTGTGCTCAGCCAGTTGTCGAGGGTGGGATGCACAACAGCTTGTCCTCTAGAGTTCGCAAGATCACCGACTGCTGCTCCGTAGCGTTGATTTGGTGGCGTCATTTTGTTGTTTCAGGAGTGGTATTTGAGGTTGCTGGTAGACATCGGAATCTACTCCTGAGTCGTTATTGCTTGTTTTTCAGTGTGTTTTTCGTGTGGGTCGCTTATTTGCTCGTGGTGTTGCTTGGGCGTTTTAGCATAGAGGTTGCTGTTTGACCGTCTTGCTGTTTTATTGTGAAGCCAGCACCACCGTTTGCGGTTTGATTTCGACGGGCTAGAAGCTCCCCAGTGGTGATCTTGTGATGTAACGTGAAAATAGCGTGCATGAGAGTTTCGGGGCCAGGCGGACAGCCAGGAGCATAAACGTCTACTGGCACTATCTGGTCTACCCCCTGCACAATAGCGTAGTTGTTGAACATGCCTCCACTGGAAGCACACACCCCCATTGAGATCACCCATTTCGGCTCCATCATCTGATCGTATATTTGACGCAACACCGGTGCCATTTTCTGCGACACGCGCCCGGCTACGATCATCAGGTCGGCTTGCCTCGGGGAAGCTCTGAATACTTCCATACCGTAACGGGCTAGGTCGTAGTGTGCTGCACCGGTTGCCATCATTTCAATGGCACAGCAAGCCAATCCGAAAGTAGCGGGCCAACAACTCCGAGCTCGAGACCAGTTGACAAGCTTCTCAAGGTTGGAAGTTATGAAGTTGTGCCGAAGACCTTCGATGCCGTAGTCGTTGATATCAAGAAATTGTTTGGGAAGTTCAACCATCAGCGGCGACCTTCAAAACCTACACGGCGAACAGTTTTCCGAGCAGTGGGGGCAGTGTGAGACGTTGTGTCCACTGAATGCATTGTCTCTGGTTTCTGCCCTGTTGCCATCTGGACTGCTTCCGGTCCATGAGTGGTGTGCCGGCCTGCCTTATCATGCGATGACTTGACAGTGGTTTCAGGTTTCAACTGTGGGGCCCAGTTGAGAGCACCTTCGCTTATCAAATATAAGAAAGATTCAAATACTGCGAACGTAAACACCAGGATAACCATTAACCCGAATATTCCCAGTCCACCATGAGCAACTGCGTAGGGGTAGAACAAAATAATTTCCACGTCGAATACTATAAAGGCCATTCCCACCAGAAAAAATTTCACCGGAAAATGGTCTGGCGTATCTTGTGCGGGCTTTATACCACATTCGTATGGAGCTGATTTTGGAATGCTGGGCTTGCGTGGAGCAAGAATTCTTGATGCCAGCAAACTACCCACAGCAAACAATATCACAAGTGTCAGCAGGGCCAAAACTGGTAGGTATTGCCCTAAAACGGTTGCTAACATTGGCTGGTCAGCTGTTTTGAGGTTTGAACAGTATTTGCAGAAGTCATGGGAGGTTTCTCATGTGCGTATGCCTAGCTTGCGGCCTTTTTAATTCAGGCGTTTGCAAGGGTCTCCTCTTGTCGTCTTCGCACCTGCTTATCACGTTCATGCAGAAAAAGACAAAACGCGATAAAAACGGCAAGCGATCCTAATGTCACTAACGCAGGCCTGAGGCGGACATCGCCTAGATCTCTGACCATTATAACGGAAATAACCGGCTTGTTCGGGTCAACCTTCGCAAGTGGAGGCGGTCGACCAGGTAACAAAGGTTGATCGATCACCTCCTGCACTTGCACAATTCCGTAACTTACCGGGTTGGTGATGGTAAGAGCGGTTTGAATTTGTGTCCCGATTCTGTCTAAACGTGTGGGATTGGCAGGTAGGGTCGATTTGCCGCCGATACTATAGGCATCGAGAAGCTTGAAATCGCTTTGTGAGGTGAACTTCAGATTAGGGTTTTCTATAAGCATTGCCACGGCAGATGCTTGGGCTTCCCCCGATTCGGCTGTCGATAGGAGCTTCCACCCTCCGAAGTTCAGCCTTCCGTCTGCTTCAGCGGCGGATATCACAGCAGGTGCCACTGCTGCTAGTTCAGACAAGTTGGCTGTTATGTTCTTTTCTTGTTCCTCAGCTACAACTTCAGCAATCTCATTTGAAGTGAGACCTTCGATTTGGTCGGCTGTGAGAGTATCGACAGTCACCGCCCCAAACTCTGCTCGCGCTACAGGATCGTCAGACAGAACTGCTAGTTCAAAAGCTGAAGGCAACTCACTCGGGTTGGGTAA
This sequence comes from Acidimicrobiaceae bacterium, assembly GCA_028820455.1. Taxonomy (GTDB): domain Bacteria; phylum Actinomycetota; class Acidimicrobiia; order Acidimicrobiales; family Aldehydirespiratoraceae; genus JAAXHB01. The sequence goes on along the minus strand of JAPPJC010000001.1, from coordinate 33,782 downwards.
AGTTGTGGCCTCGGCAAGACTGGCTTGCTGTAAATCGCCTACATTGATTTCTATTAGCTTCCAGGCTGGTGAACTGCCTATCCAGCCTATTCCGTAAATCCACCACACTGCTGCCATTATCCCCATCCAGCCGAACAGTCCTGTGAGTGTGATTATGGTACTGAGACGGAAGCCTACATTGGTAGCCAATATCAGCCATACAGATCCGAATAGAACCACTGTGCCGGCGAACACTGCCATAAAGCCTCGAATCTCAGGATCCCAAGCCAAGCCGGCTAGCAGATTCAGTGATTCAGGCATCACTACAGATTCCTCTCAAATGCAGTAACAGCATCAATTTGGTCTGGTGTGAGTGTTTCAGGGTAGGCTACTTCGAGATTGTCGTCTCGGCGTGGGCCGAAACCAGGCATCTGACCGTTACCACCTGCTCCTCCTCGGCCATAAGTTTGGCCTATGTCTTGGCCTTGTGATATGAAGTCGGCATGCTCAGCAGCGGTTTCAAACTGGTCTAAAGTGCTGCCGCCGGTAAGGTTGGGTCCAAAGAATCCGCCGCCATCTTTGTAAGCTTCAAGAATGGGGCCTGGGTGACCGTCGATGTTATCGTCACCGTCTGTGGTCGCATCGAAAGACCAGCCGTAAGTGTGGCACCGAGCACAACTGTAAGTGCCGCTAGCAGCCTTGTTGTTGAATATTATCCGCCCGTAAGTCAGGTAAAGTTCACTGCCCGGGGTTTTTCCTGCTGAAAGTAGTTCAAGCCCAGCTGAGCGTATGGCGTCTTCGTCGCCTGCGAGGGAACTATCCGCTGCCAATGCCATTGAGCGTGCTTCTTCTACTGTTTCTTCTACAGATGCAAGCCATTCATCCACTGATGGGTCGTTGTTTGCAACGTTGAGGTGCTGTGCTATGCCGTCACGTATTCCCTGGTCCACGGTACTGCGTATATCCGCTTCAGGTATTTGGATACTACGCAGGTAGTAGATCAGGTATTCAAGCTGTTGTTCGGTTAACGGGCCGCCACCAGGTGCACCCCATGCGGGCATGACATTGTTGCGTCCGTAGTTGAGGATGTGGGTTATCTCGTCTTCGCTGTAACGTGACAGCACCGTATTGAGTGATGGTGCAGTCCAGGCAACCGTTGCTATGAAGTTTCCTTCATTGTCTGTAAGGGTGTATGTTGTTGAACCTCCTGATCCTTGAGCACCGTGGCAGGCTTGGCAGTCGGCTCCTTCTTCGTAGAGTGCTGTCCCACGTCGTGTGAATATTTCATCTGTGAGTTCGATCAACCCATCGTGCCGTCCGGGTTCACCTAACCAGTAAAGGGGGAGTCCCACACTGATGACCATCAACATGGCCAGGCCTGTTAGTAGGGTTTTGTCGAGTTTAGAGCCTTCAAGCTCGGAGTCGTCAAGGTAGGGCTTACGGTTGGGTGCGAGTTCGAGTTCGCTTCCCACTTCGGGACGAGCTGCGCGGGAGTTGAAAAAAAGATATAAGGCAAAGCCGATGACTATGACAGCAAAGATGATCAGCCCAATCGATCGTTGCGTTGAAGCGGCGAGTAGCATTCTGTATCAGGGAGTCAGAGTTTGTAGGGGGTGTAGGTGTCTTCGTGGTGAGCGGTTTCAGTGCACGCGGTTATCGGGTGTCCATTGCGAATGATGATTGTAAGTGGTGGTCTGCCTTATAGTTTTTGCAATCGTAATAGTGTTTGCAATCGTATTCGGATAGTGCTTGCTGGAGATAGTATCTGTCGTATTTGTCGGCGTTTCATATTGTTTACTGGTTTTTCTGGCTTGTAGTTGACTTGGCTTGTATTTTTCTGGCTTATAGTCGACCTTAGTGACTGGCGTCTACTTGGCCTATACAGTTTGGGCCTTCTGCTTCTTGTCCGGTGGTGTTCGTGCCTATGGGGGGGCCTTGAATGATTGTGCCAGTATCTACGATAAGAGAGCCGTCTGCAGTGACTTCCACAGCAAAGCGATCCATTCCCCGGGGCGCGGGACCGCCTCGTTTTTCACCGACCTGGTTATATTTCGAGCCATGGCATGGGCATTCAAACCACTGTGAGGTCGGGCAACTCGGAACTCTGCAACCCAAATGAGGGCATTTCTGGTAGAGAGCCACTATGCCGCTACTGAGCCCTAGTTTTTGCCCGGCGGTCATACCAGCCAACTCCGAGTCACTGTAAGCGGCTATCGCTTTTTCTACTGCACCGTTGGGGTATTCGGTTAGCCACATGCGACCCTCCGGCTTGTATAAGAAGCCGTTGTTGTCGCGTATTTCGTTGAGCAGGTCGCTTACTAAACCGACTTTGATTTTTGCTCCGAACCCGCTTGCACCTTGAGGCCATAAGAAAGCTATACAAGCTGCCCCGAACCCTGAAAGACTCATACCCATGAGCATGACTATGGTACGGTTGAAGAACTGCCGCCGGTTCACTCCGATCGTCTCAGGATCAGGTGGCTGAGAAGGCTCGGCTTTGGCGGCGGATTTTTTTGAGGTTGCTGTGGAGCTACTATCAGCACCGCCGATTGTTGCTGAATGGACAGCTTTTGCAGCACGTTCTACGGCAATCTCCTCTGCTGAAGCTTTACCGCCCAATGCGAGTAAAGATTCCGTGCTGCTCCGGTTGTCACTGGTAGTCTCCTTAGAGACGACCATAGCGATGGCTTTGGCGGATTGCCAGCGTCGTGCAGTGGCTATTATCGTTATAGCGACCAACACCGCTAAAACGGCTAAAGCAACGTAAACGATCATTCTAAAGCTCCTGCAGCACGTTGTTTGTATTACGACTCACAACTCAAAAAACAAGCCTGCATCCCATGGGAAAACAAAATTAAACCCCGGGCCTCGAAAGAAAGATCCAATCATCACCAGTACAGCCCAAAACATCAAGTGGATGGTCATAAGACTGATGGCGAACTTACGGTCTTCTGGTGCTTTCGAGGGATTCTTGTCGATGTAAGGAGCGAGCATCAGTATCAGTAGTCCGACACCGGGTATGGTCACTCCTGCCACCATCGGATGGAACATCGTCAGAAGTTCTTGTAGCCCGAGAAAATACCAGGGGGCTTTTGAAGGGTTTGGTGTTTGGTTGAAGTTGGCTAGTTCCAATAGGGGAGCGTTCACAAAAACCGAGAACAAAAACACAAACGCAGTGATAACCAGAGTTGACACGAACTCAGCAGCAAGCAGGTGAGGCCAGACGTGTACTTTGTCTTGCGGCTTGGCTTTAACGTCTTGTATCGATCCGGATTTGACTACTGTCAGCAAACGCTGTGTGTGTCCTGCTGGGCCAGTAAGAGTGCCAGTAGGCGTGGTTCGCTTGGTAGGTGGTTGAACAGGGATTTTCGTGTTTGTATCAGCGGTAGCTGATGTTGGGCCGGCTTCTGAAGCAGCTGAAGCAGCGCGAGCTGCTTGTGATCTTTCGAGCAGGTGAGCGGGGATTTTACTAGTACTTGCGGAGTCAGACTCCGCAGTGTTTGTCGTGCTCGTCGTGGTGGCAGCGTCTGCTGTTTGTGCAGTTGTACCAGATTTTGAGGTCTTAGCTGCTTCGGCTTTGGCTCGAGCTTCTGCTGCTCGTCGAAGAAGATGTTCAGGGATTTCTACCATAGTTTCAGTGTTTACAATTCGTTTATCATTCAGGTGTGGGATGGTGGTGGGGGTTGTTTGTGGGTTTAAAGTGGGCCTGATATGCCCCCGTCTTTACGGACGCGCCAAAAGTGAATTGCCATAAATATCACGATCACAAAGGGCAGCATCAAAACGTGTAGCACATACCATCTCAACAGCGTATCAGTGCCGATTTCCACTCCGCCTAGCAGTACGAAACGTACTTGATCTCCGAATACGGGAGTATAGCCCATCATGTTTGTACCGACGGTAACAGCCCATAATGCTAGTTGATCCCATGGCAGCAAGTAGCCGGTGAACGATAACAGCAAAGTGAGTTTCAGCAGGATGACACCGATAACCCAGTTGAACTCTCGAGGTGGTTTGTATGCACCGTGGTAAAAAACTCGAGCCATGTGCAAAAACACCGACAACACCATTAAATGAGCTGCCCAGCGATGCATGTTGCGGACTAAAAGCCCGAACGTGACCGAGGTTTGCAGTGCGTAAATGTCGTCCCATGCCTGCGCGGCGGTAGGACGATAAAAGAACATCAGAAAAATACCGGTTACGGTAAGGAGGATAAACAGGAAAAAACTCAATCCTCCAAGACATAGCGTATAACTGACTTTCACTGCGTGGCGTTTCACTTTCACAGGATGAAGGTGGTAGAGCACGCTGTTCATGATGACGTATGAGCGGTTGCGGGGGTTGTCGGTGTACCCTGGACGGAATATCGACCCTGGACGGAATATCGATGTCCAGGCCTGCGACTTTTTCACTCGGTCGCTAATAGTGCGTAAATGTTCAGGCAGACTATGGATTGGGGATTTCATGTGTTTTTCTCGTTGATTGGCATATGTCAATTAGCATATAGCATATGTCAGTTCACCAGCACATGTCGTTGCTTATACTAAGAGTACTTGGCATATAAGACGTATTCTAAATCTTTTGAATTGTCGCTTCTTCTAAAGTGTTGTTTCCGATGTCGTGTTTTGCGGCTTACTACTCATGTATGCTCGTGGTCTACTGCGTTGTCTGTGTATCCATGCTTCCGTTATGCTTCGTTATGCCAGGCGCATTCCGTATCCGTATCCGTGAGAATTAGTGCGCTGACCGCGGTCCCCTTCGGGCGGTGGATCGTCTACCTTGCCGAGAATTATCACACCGGTTGGGCAACGATCCACACATAACGCACAGCGGGTGCAAACATCGTCGTCTATAGTGAATATAACATGATCGCTGGGATCGGTGCCAGGAAGTTCGGTGCCCACTGCTTCGTCAACCGCATCGGGGGACACCATGAAAATGCACTTCCAAGGACAGATGTCAACACAGCCTTCACACATAATGCACTCAGACTGGTCGATGTGGATGAATTGTTTTGGTCTAACAGCTTGTGAAAGCCAGTTAGCATCCACTTCATGCAGCACGTAGTCGTCACGAAACTCTGGCATTGGAGGGTTAGCGTCTGTAGTAGTCATAACACTAGTCTTTTTTTACTTCAGTTCCTTCGCGTATCAGTGGGCGACCGAAACTAGACAGCTCTTCTGTTCTGCGTTTGGCTTTGCCTCTATTCTGCCACATCATCCACAAGGCAATGTTACCCCCAATAGCGATTCCGTATATGGCTACTGCGATAACATCTCGAATCGCTACGTAAGTAATTGTAAACGGAATAGAGCCGCCGTATTCCTGGGCTTCAAAGATAGCACCAAGGCCAACGAATAGCTTGTCGGAACGCCAGTTCAATTCGTTGTCGGCCCATGTCAACCACTGGTGAGGCACGACTCCGTAAACCCAAAACAGCAACAAAAACACGAACATAGCCCCTAGCATGGCTTCCCCCCAACTGAGATGTGCGTCTGCTGGCCTGCGTTTCATATACGCGAGTATCATCCCAATAAGCATGATAGTTATTATTATCGATAGAATAAAAGCAACCACCGGACTCCCATACTATTACACCTTCACGAACTTAACATCCGGTTGCTTATTATAACCTTACTGCTAGTAACTTACTGTGATTGTGCAACGGATTTTAGGAAGACTGCCGGAATGGTTGTCGACACTGTCGAGACGGTCGACGCTGTTGGGATGGTCGGCAGTGGCTTTGCTGGCTCTACTAATGTGCGCTGCCTGGCTTCCCGATTTGTTTTTGCCTCTCGGTGACAGTGACGATGGCCGTATTCTCGCCCGTTTTGGTTTGCAGGCACGCAACTTCTGGGAGTTGGGCCTAGTACGATCACGTTTCGGGGCTTTGCTGGAGCCTTACACACGTTTTGAATACAATATCCTACCCGGGGATGCCGCGCCGCTGGCTGCGTTCACTTATGCTCATCATCCACCTCTGCAGGTGTTTGCAATAGTAGCTTCTGTCGGAGTGTTCGGCGATAATCTTGTTGGTCTGCGGATGCCGGGATTTATGATGGGCGCAGCAACGATCGTTTTCATGGCTGCCTTACTGCGTGTTCGGAGGTTGGCTTGGGGGCCGATTTTGCTTTCTGTGGCAGCGATGGCAAGTAGTGGTTTTTTTTACGTATACGGCCGCATCGGTGTAGGCTATTCACTGATCGTGGCTTCAATCGCGGCGACATTCTGGCTAAGTGACAGAGTTGGATTCGCCAGAGTTGGATTTGGTGAAAGTGAGCTCCAACCGGGCAAATCCAAAGCCAACAAACACAATAGGCCTAGTTCGTGGGTTGTGGGTGGGGGTATGATACTTTTTGCTTTTACTGCTATGCAATCTTGGATAGCTTTAGCTTCGCTGATGATGCTTATGTTTTGCGTATTTTTTGGCTGGGTGGGCAACCCGAAAAGCTCATTCGATGGTTCTAAAAGCTCGTTTACTGAAGGTTCGCTTAACGGTATGTCACCACAACAGCAATCGCAATGGCGATCACAGCAGCAACTCCAGCGGTTTGGTCTGGTGAAACAGTGGTTTTGTCATGGAATACGAAAATGCCGTATGGCTAAACGTTCTCCTGTTTTTCAAATATTGTTGCTGGGTGTTCTGCTGGGTGGGCTTGTGACTGCGTTTTGGGTTTTGAACGCTACCGACATAGCTGAACTAATCGAACGTGTACGGTTGCGCACAAACAGCAACTCAGCCGCAACGGGAACCGCAGCTTTCACTTTCACTGAGTTTCTGGCACGTCAATGGGATTTCGTAAGCGAGTTCACACCGTTGTGGCTGCGTTTGCTGGGGCTGCCGGTTTTACTTATCGGCTTGATTGACCGCAGGACAAGAATAGCTGTCGCCGTTACTGCTTTGGTGGCTGCGTTTATGACTTTTGGATTGCAACAGGGAGCTTGGACTCACAGGCTATGGAATTTTCCGTGGCTTGCACCTGTCACTCTAGGCTTAGCGGCGAGTTTTGATCTTTTCAGCCGGATGACCCTCAATGTTTTAACAGACACGAAACGTAGCTTGAAAAACACAAGACACACAAGACGTAAACTGATCCACAAAGAGTCTGTGGCCGCCTTGACAATTCGGAGTGCAGGTTTCGGGGTGTTGCTGCTGATCGTTTGGGGTTTCATTGGATTGCTCTCAGGGGATATCAGACACAGTCGTCTCACCGGCCCTGCAGAAGCAGGTGCCATACTGCAAGATCTGCACGACGAGGGACACATTGAAGGAAACGTCCGCATATGGACTTTGAATTTGGGCAGTTCGCCTCTTTGGGTCAGCTACATTCTTGATGAGCCTGTCGGTAGACTTGTCAGCGAAAATGAGTTCGAACACCTATCGGATGATGATCTAGTGATGATACATCGCAATCGCCGGATCCCCGATTTTGCCCGGGGAAGCATCCTTCCTGAAGCACTGGAAAACCCCGTAGTCGAGCGAGGTGAATATCTGGTTGTGCACGGTAAAGCATTGCTGGGAGAATACATTGCCGGGCAGTGAGTTGCCGTGGAATGCGCTGTTGCAATGAGCCGCGTATCCAAAGCTTTGTCGTGGGTGTTACCGGCTGATGCAAAAGGCAACGACTGGCCTTCTCTGAGCGTTGCTTCTCTGTCACAGTTCGAGCCGTCGATATTCGTTAGCGTGGTTATCCCCTATTACGAAGCACCTCATGCCTTGCAGCTCACGTTGGCTGCCCTTGAAAGCCAAAAATACCCCAAAGAACTTTTTGAGGTTGTCATAGTAGATGACGGATCGCGTATTCCTTTACAGCAGCCCGAAAAAACTGCTTTGAATGTTCAAGTGGTGCATCAGGAGGATCGTGGTTTCGGGTTGGCGCGGGCGCGCAACACAGGGGTTCGAGCCGCTTCGGGTGACATTATCGTTTTTTTGGATTGTGATATGATGCCTGAAGCGAACTGGCTGGCAGAACACAGTCGTTGGCATCATGCGGCAAGTGATGTGCTCACTCTCGGGTTTAGAATGCATGTGGATGTTGCAGGCATAAACTCCAGCTCGATACTTCGCCGTTCAGGTACTTTGGGTGATCTTCTCACTGCTGACGGACGGCCTTCGTCGCGCCCCGAGTGGATCGAGTTTCATATGACTCGCACGGATGATTTAGCCTCTGATGACGATGATCTTTTTCGGATGGTTACAGGTGGAAATCTGGGAGTGTCACGTTTTTTCTTTGAATGGATTGGGGGGTATGATGAGACGTTCACACAGTGGGGTGCAGAAGACACAGAGTTCGGGTACAGAGCTTTCACTCAGGGAGCTTTGCTGGTACCGGTTCGGTCTGCGTTGTGCTGGCATCAGGGAGTGGGGGCTTCTCCCAGCGAATCAGAATCTCAAAGCTTAGAGCTGCAGAGGGCTAAGATCTCCCAGCTGATAGCTCATCATGGTTTTAGGAGTGCTACTCCTGGTAGAAGTTTTACAGTACCTCAATATGTGGTAAATGTTCGTCATAGTGGCACTGACTACGACTCCCAGTTGGTCACCGTTGAGGAAATACTGGCTAGCACGGTTCATGACCTAGTGGTTTGGGTGGAAACACCAGATTCGGGAGGTTTGTTCGCAGACAGTGGTGTGACTTCTGGAGTGGATCCCGAATTTGAACGTTTTCGTAGGTTGCTGTCGGGTGATCCTAGAGTGCGTTTCGGTGTGGGCGAAGATGCTATTACAGCTTTTCCTGCTGCGGCTTTCCATGTCACCATTCCGGCAGGCACTAGAGTCGGTGGCGATTCTGTGGCTAAGTTGCGCGAAGAGTTGGGCTTAGCTTCCCGTGGGGCTGTGAAGCTGAACGACGGTTCCATTGTAGAGATTGTGCGTGCTCGGGTTTTGCATAAGGCGGCTCGTTGTGAGGTTGACCCCCGTGAACTCTGCCACACGATATGGTTAGACTCCCAAACAGTTGGCATTACATCCCTCCCGAAATCCTCTCAACGTCTTCAGGCAGCATCTCAAAAACTCCAAAAAACGTTTAAGAAACGCGCCAAAGAGTGGCTAGAGAATAGCTTGCTGGAATGGGTCCCCAAAAAACCCCAAAGAGCATTCAAGAAACGCGCCCAACAGATGATCAGCAAGATAAACCTTGCTAAAGGCATGCTCTTCTGGGTTTTTCGGGCTATGAGATGGAAAAGCCTGTGGTCGATAAGAAGAATACGAAGATGCATGGGCATATTCTGGCGTGTATTCAAAACCAAGGACATCATATACAAGCAGGCGGCTGCTGGTATTCGCAGAATACTGCAGGAATACCGCCTATCACCTAACAAGTTCGAATACATAGCCAGCAAGCATGCCAGCGTGTCAGAGCAGCTGCTGCTCTGGGCGCGCAGCATAGCACGTAAAGCCGTTTCGGCATCTTCAGCGCAGTACAGGCTTGGCGCGGTGATTGCAACTGCGGGCTCGCATTCCGATGCTGTTTTAGCGGCTTCTGATAATGTGATTTGTGTCGACAGCGTTCTGCAAAGCAGTCGCAAAGGCAACTCTCGAAACAGTCTTCAAAACGTGCAAGCACTGCTTGCCGACACAGCAGAACTAGTAGCAGGCTTGCAGTTGGAATCGTCTGTGCGGGTAGCGGTACTGTCGGATTTACCACCTTACCTCTCAGTGCCTGCTTTTGATGCTGAAAGGCTTAATCCTAAAGGCTGGTTTTTCAAACACCGTAGAGGTGCATTGGCGTTGGGACCGCGAAAATATCTGCCAGTACCGCAGCGCATTACCAGAACTGCGCAGTTTTATCCTCATATGTACTTGCCCAAGTTGTGTCGCCGGGCACATCATGTTGAAGACACTGCTGAGTATCATGAAGATATTGTACAGAGGTGTGGTTTACTGGTGTCGTTGGCAGCTACTGGAACTGTGGTGTATATCACAGATGACCAGCCGGAGCTATGTGATTATCTTGGGGATGAGCTACACTCGCTGATGACCGACCCGAATGTTGTTACAGCTGACAGTCACACTAGGGAAGCGTTCAGTGTCGCTATGCGTCGCAACGCACTCAAGAGGCATTCCTTAAAAGCAAGAACTCGTCAGCTGTTTACCGGTCCTGGTTTGCTTGATCCTAGTTTTACCGTGCCTTCGCTGCCGACAGTGTCGGTGCTTTTGGCTACTCGACGTCCTGATCGTCTGGCTGCTGCGGTGGAGGCTGTTTCTGCGCAAACCTATCCCAGAATAGAGCTTGTCTTAGCTCTTCATGGCAAAGGTTTCAACAATGCTGAAGTCAGCGACACTTTAGAAAAAGTTAGCAGCCCCAATAAGGTTGTCGCCGTACCTGAAAGTCTTCCTCTGGGAGCTGTTCTGAATGTTGCTACCAGTCAATCCTCAGGAACGCTTATCACTAAATTCGATGACGACGACTTGTATGGGCCGGAACATCTGTGGGACTTAGTGTTGGCTTACGAATACTCTGATGCCATGCTTGTGGGCAAAGGCGCAGAATACGTTTACCTAGCTGAGGCGGATAGCACTATCCAACGTTTTGCCGGTGGAGGTGAACGGTTCACGCATACTATCGCAGGTGGGGCGATGATGATAGCCCGTCACCACCTTGACGCTTTTCCGGGATGGCAACATATTCACAAAGGAGTTGATCGTGCTTTGATCAATGATGCGCTTCTGGTTGGTGGGAAGATATACCGCACCCATGGTATGGGCTACATGCTAGTGCGTCACGGTGAAAGCCACACCTGGGACATCGACGACGACTATTTTCTTGGCTTAGCCAATGAAGTAAGACCTGGCTGCGATTTGAAGTTCGCCGGGATTGCCTGAACAGACTGTTGGCAGCAGTTGTGGCAGCCGTTATGCAAGAGGCTGAGGGTACAGGAAGCGGCTTCAAGGTCATAGCCTGTGTCACGACGTCCGGCCGTACACGATTTGGAAGAGGCTGAGGGTACAGGAAGCGGCTTCAGGCAACAAAAAGCACTTTTGATCACTTATTCGACCACATTAAAAGTGACCTCGGACACTAAAAGGCAGCTTCGATTACGTTGATCTGGTTACCTGTTATAGCTACAACGTCGAAACGAACTTGCCCGTGCTGGTTGTTTTCTTTCAGCCATTGTGCGGCTAATGTTCGGATACGTTTTTGCTTCCGCCAGTTTACTGCTTCTGATGCAGTGCCAACACTGTTGGAACGTCGTGCTTTCACTTCGCAGAAAACGATTTCATTGTTGTTGCGAACTATAAGATCTATTTCGCCTGTGCGTGTACGCCAGTTGCGTTCAAGAATGGTGTAACCAGCATCCTGATACCATCGGGCTGCTCTTTGCTCACCCCAGGTGCCTCTGGCTTGTTTTGAAAGGTCTACCACCTGAGTTAGCCTAACGTGATCGGCGTATGCGGGTCACCCCGGGTGCCTCTGGCTTGTTTTGAAAGGTCTACCACCTGGTCAGCGGGGTTATCTGTAAGACTGCTTTTCTTTGATTTTGGCACCCTTGCCTATCCTGTTGCGTAGATAGTAGAGTTTGGCTCGGCGCACAGAACCCTCGGATACCACCTGGATTTGCTCAATTGTGGGAGCATGCACAGGGAATGTGCGTTCTACACCGACACCGAAGCTCATCTTACGCACTGTGAAAGTTTCACGAACTCCGCTACCTTGACGGCGAATTACGTGCCCCTCGAACACTTGAGTACGTGAACGTTCACCTTCCAATACTTGTACATGAACTCTGATCTTGTCGCCGGGGGAAAACTCGGGTATATCAGAGCGCAGGCTTTGCGCATCGATATGGTCAGTTGAGTTCATAGCTACCTCCACTCAGTTGATCAGGCTCCTGTGAGCTACAGTTTTTGTGCAAAGTCTTTGAAGCTGTGCAAAGTCTTTGAAACGTTGACATTTGAAACTTTGATATTAGCGCACACCTTAGCAGAAGCATACAACGTGTCTGCTCTGATATTGCCTTAATACTATAGCATCTGACATTACTTCAGCCTCTCAGGGTTGTTGTATTTGTTGAGTGCTTCTTGCAGGTTGTGGGTGAGCAGAAGGTGTTGTTCAGATTTGGAGAGGCCGCCGCGAAGTGCGATAAGATCAGGACGTCGTTCAATAGTGCGCGCCAAAGCTTGAGCATGTCGCCAGTCGGCTATGAGCGCGTGATTTCCTGATAGCAAAACCTCGGGTGCGTTCCATTCTCGAAATTGTGCTGGGCGAGTGTACTGCGGGTATTCCAGCAATCCGTCATTGAAAGATTCTGTTGATGTTGACTCCTCATTACCTAAAACCCCCGGAACACATCTACCCACCGCCTCAAGTACCAGCAGAGCGGCTATTTCTCCGCCTGCTAATACTACGTCTCCCACTGAAAGTTCACCATCTGCTAAGTGTTCATTGACCCGTTCGTCAATTCCTTCATAACGCCCACACAATAAAGAGAAGCCATCCGAATCAGCTAATGCTTTTGCCCAGTCTTGATCGAAACGTCGTCCTGCAGGCGAGAGACTTAGTAAAGGACGGCGAGGGTTGACGGTTTCTACTACGTCAAATAATGGTTGTGGCATCATTACCATTCCAGCACCTCCACCAAGGGGGGTGTCATCAACGCTGCGGTGCTTATCGGTAGTAGCCATTCGTAGGTCATGCACGCGCACGTCCAACACTCCCGCAGTGCGAGCTCTGCCTATCACAGAAAGTGAAGCCATCATCTCGACTGGTTCAGGGAAAATCGTAAAGATGTCTACCCTCAAGCCCATTCTTGTCTCATTGTTGTGCTAGCACTATAGGCTTCCTTTATACTGTGCGCCCGATCGCAGTCTCTCAAGCCCATTCTTGTCTCATTGTTGTGCTAGCACTGTTAGCACAACTTGAAGGTTGTCGTCTTACTATTCATTTGAGGGATGCTGGTAGCGGTTGGCGTACAGGTAGTCTAAAGTTCAGCTTGGCTCGAATAGTCCCTCTGGCACTGTTACGGTTACTTGAGTGTGAGGGATGAAATCAGTGATAAAACATACCGGCACCAAGGCCCCGTTGGTCAATTCCAATAGATCACTGGCTGGATTTGCGATCACTTGGCCTACCGTGCTTCTACTAATACCGAATTGGTCAACCACTTCTGAGCCGATCAATTCGTGAACCCATAGCTCGTTTAAGTCTTGAAGTGGCTCTGCTCGCAGAGTGAGACTTCGATATTTTTCAGCTTGGTTGCGAGTGGCTATGCCGTCAAACGCAACAATATGACGCTGGCCATGAGGTCGAGACGAAACTACTGTAAGATCACCCAAATCGGTTGTCAATATTGACCCCGACGCCAGTCGTTCTAGCCGGTTTGACACCAATATTGCCATCACCTCGCCGTGCAGGCCGTGGGGGCGTGTTATGCGGCCGATCTCAACTAACAAGGTCTGACTTCAAGCGAGCTCTAGTGTCAACTGACAAGTTCTAATTTGATTAGTCGCGTACTGACAGTGCTGTTGATCGCTGTTTGAGTGGGTGGGGGTGTTTAGGAGCAAGGGCTTTTAAGCGGCGGAACAGAGGTTGTTCAAAGTGGCGAGGGAGTATCTCAGTCAACAAACTCTACGGCTATGTCTTTGCCGTCGCGTGATCCGGCAGCTTGGACTAAAGTACGGATAGCATGAGCTACTCGACCTCGTTTGCCTATTACCCGCCCTAGTTGACCATCAGCAACCTGCACATCCAAACGAACAAAATTGTCATTAATGGCAGAAGCGGTGACGTTCGTTGCTTCTTTGTTGTCGACTATGGAAGAAACTATGTAATGGCACATTGCATAAGCTGTTGGTGCTAAGTCGTTGTTGCTCATGAGTTCACGCTTCCGTCGTTGTTTTCTTGGTTGTTGTTTTCAGTGTCGTTGTTTTCTTGGTTGTTTGTACTGGTAGTACCAGTAGTGGCGGGGTTTGTTTCTGTTGCGATAGGGGTTGCATTGTCGGGGGTTGTACTCTCGGGGGCTGCTTCTGCTGGGCGGAAACTTTCCCAAGCTCCGCTGATTGAAAGTAATTTTTTGACTCTATCGGTGGGTTGAGCACCATGCTGAAGCCAATGCAAAGCCCTTTGATTGTCGATTTTCACAACCGATGGCTCCTGACGAGGTTGGTAGAAGCCGATTACTTCGATGAAACGCCCGTTGCGCGGGGCTCGCGAGTCAGCTGCTACTACCCGATAGCTGGGTTGCTTCTTTTTACCCATTCGCACTAAGCGAAGCTTTACTGCCATTTTAGTTCCTTTCACACATTGCGTTAATTGTTCTCACTTGGGTTGGTGTTTCCACCCGGATTGTTAATCCCACCCGGGCAAACCTAGAGGACTGCCGGTTGGAATACTTTGGGCGGGCCGGGTTCCTTTAGGAGTAACACGGCCGCCGCGGCGATTTTTTCCGCCTTGTTTTCGACCTTTGAGTTTACGACCACGGCCCCTTCTTTGGTATGCGGTGTTTTTGCTTGTTTTTCTGCTGATACGACTGCCACGTTTTTTAAAACGTCCAGCCGGCCCTCCTCCTATCATGGTTTTCATCATTGTACGCATTTGCTTGAATTGCCCTATCAGGGTTTTTACTTCGTTAGGCTGGCATCCCGAACCTGCTGCTATCCTCTGCCGTCGGGAGGCGTCAATGATTTCAGGGGTGGAGCGTTCCTGCGGGGTCATTGAATGTATCATCCCTTTGATACGACCGATTCGCTGTTCATCAATATCTGCGTTGCGTAACTGTTTACCTATCCCTGGCATCATGTTCAGCAGGCTACCTAGGTTGCCCATTTGTAATACTTTTTGCATGGTGTCGAGAAAGTCGTCAAAAGTGAACGACCCTTCAATCAAACGGGCTGTTGCTTTAGATGCTTCCTCGGCCTCGAAAACGTTTTCGGCTTTGTCGATTAAAGTTTCGATGTCGCCCATCCCGAGAATGCGACTAGCCAAGCGGTCTGGATGGAACTGCTCAAAATCGTCAAGCTTCTCACCTGTGGAAGCAAAAGCTATGGGTTTCCCAACCACTTCTTTAACTGAAAGGGCTGCACCACCTCTAGCGTCTCCGTCCAGTTTGGTGAGAATGACTCCATCAAGAGCTAGGGTTTCATGGAAGGCTTTAGCACTGGTGACAGCATCCTGGCCGGTCATCGCATCAACCACTAAGAAAGTGAAATGCGGCTTAGTGGTTGCAGATATTTCGCCGACCTGTACCATCATTTCGTTGTCAATGGCTAGGCGGCCGGCTGTGTCGACTATCACCACGTCACAGCCCGACTGAGCAGCTTCCGCAAGAGCTTCTTCTGCTACTTCCACAGGATCAGTTGGCTTGCTGAAAACAGGGACCTGTATTTGGCTTCCAAGGGTACGGAGTTGCTCAACAGCTGCTGGACGCTGCAAGTCTGCACCAACTAGCAGTGGCTTACGACCCTGCTTTTGACACCATTGCGCAAGCTTGACAGAGTTAGTAGTTTTTCCTGTACCTTGTAAGCCGGCTAGTAGTATTACTGTGGGTGGCTTAGAAGCGTAAGTGATGTTGAGAGGCTCACCACCTAGACTGGTTGTGAGCTCCTGCAGTACGATCTTTACTACTTGTTGACCAGGGTTCAAAGCTTTTGACAGTTCTGTGCCGACAGTGCGCTGCCGGATGCGTTCAGTCAGACTTTTGACAACGTCAACATTGACATCAGCTTCTATCAATGCGATGCGTATATCACGCAATGCTGCATCTACTTCAGACGCAGTCAGTTTGCCGCGTCCTTTTAATTTTGAAAAAACAGCCTCAAAGCGATTTCTAAGAACCTCAAACATGATTTGACAATATT
The DNA here is from genome assembly GCA_028820455.1 of Acidimicrobiaceae bacterium. Classification (GTDB taxonomy): domain Bacteria; phylum Actinomycetota; class Acidimicrobiia; order Acidimicrobiales; family Aldehydirespiratoraceae; genus JAAXHB01. The sequence goes on along the minus strand of JAPPJC010000001.1, from coordinate 18,010 downwards.
AGCAGCACTTCAGCGATTAGCAGTACATCAGTAACCAATTAGCAGCATTTCAGCGATTAGCAGCAGATTGTTCAATTGAAGAGGGCATCAGTGAATTCGGTTTCATCGAAAGGCATCAGATCTCCTAACCCTTCCCCAACACCCACTAGTTTCACTGGGATATTCAACTCGGTTTGCACGGCCACTACTATCCCGCCTTTTGCTGATCCGTCAAGTTTTGTGAGGACTACACCGGTTACGTCGACCGCTTCTGTGAACTGCCGTGCTTGTGCAAGCCCGTTCTGACCCATGGTGGCGTCAAGCACAAGTAAGACTTCGGTGACTTTTGCGGCACCCTTATCAGCCACACGTCGTATCTTCCGCAGTTCGTCTATTAGATTGTGATTGGTGTGTAAGCGGCCTGCGGTGTCTACCATAACCAGGTCGAATCCTTTCGCTGCGGCTGAGGCTACTGAGTCATAAACCACTGAAGCAGGGTCGGCTCCGGCTGCTCCTTTAACGATGTCTGCTCCTGTACGTTCAGCCCAAATGGCGAGCTGTTCCGCAGCAGCAGCTCTAAAAGTGTCGCCCGCAGCCAGCATGATACGAGTACCCGAACGGCTTTCCTGCATGGCTAGTTTTCCAATCGTGGTGGTTTTGCCAGCACCGTTGACTCCTAAAAACAGCCATATCGATGGCTTATCCGGGTTGGATGATTTGAGTAAATCTCGGTTATCCATCCGCAAGCTTTCACGTATTTCTTCCTGCAATGCGACCACAACTTCAGCTGGTGTTTTGAGTTTGCTACTGCGGGTTTTGTCTTTAGTCTTCTCTATGAGTTCATCGGTGATTTTCAGTCCGACATCAGCTCGAATAAGCGTTTCAGTAAGCTCATCCCATGTTTCTTCTGAGATCGTAGAACGCTTCAAAGTTTGTGCTAGTGAGCTGGTTAGTGCATTACGGGCTTTTTTAAGACGATCCCGTAATGACGGCCGAGCTTCTTCTACAGCCTCGGTTTCGGTTTCTTCGTGTGCGGTATCAGCCTCAGCTTCGGCTGGTCTGTCTGGTTCTTCAGATTCTTCAAGTTCGGGTTCTTCTGGCCTAGCGGATTTTTTCGGATCCGCCGCTATTTCTCCATCAGCTTCTTTTAGATTTTCAGCTTTGCCATGTTCTTCGGGTTGCTCAGGTTCGGTTTCGGCGGGTTCATCGGGTTCAAGGTTGTTGCCTGTTGTTCCTGTTGTTGCTGGGTGAAGCGGTTTTTCAGGTTGAACAGTCGATTTTGCCGGCTTTTTATACTGCTGTCTACTATCACTAGAGCGATTGCGTACCCGCGACACCGTTACCGTTGCTATAAGCAGCAGTGACACTGCGGACACGAGCAGTATTATTTGCAGGACAGTCATAGGTTCTACTTGTGTTTGCTATTTGTGCTCATACCTAAAAAATTATACGGATGAAATTACGCGGGCGTTGGAGTTGCAATGCTTGTCTGAAGCTTATTGTCACATATGCTGGTCCCACCAGACTTTTAGAATCCACGGTATTGGAGTTGCAATGCTTGTCTGAAGCTTATTGCAGTTAAGATGATGTGTAAGAGCTGAGCACTACACTAGTTCTGAAGACAGTTTTGTCGCGTCGGATTTCTAGTTCTACCACATCTCCCGGTGGATGCAGCTTTATATCTGCGGAGAGTTCGGCTATGGTTTCCACTGTTTCACCTTCAAGGCCAATAATCACGTCGCCTACTTGGATACCAGCTTGATCCGCTGGTGAGTCTTCAACTACGCTTGTGATGAGCACCCCATCCTCGGTCGATACGTTGGTTTCGCTGGAAATCCCCAGGAAACCTATATCAAGTGACTCTCCTTTGACTATGCGATTTGCAATTAACTCAATAGTGTCACTGGGCACCGCGAAACCAACTCCTACGTTGCCCATTTCTCCTGCTGTCTGAATGCTTGTGTTCATGCCGATCACTCGGCCTTGGCGGTCGGCTAAAGCTCCTCCCGAGTTGCCCGGATTTATGGGAGCGTCAGTTTGTATCATCTCTACTGGAACGGGTGCTTCAGGGTCTGAGCCGCCGTAAAGGTTTATTCGAATACCACTGACAATGCCAGAGGTTACTGTACCTGTGAGGCCGAATGGGCTCCCAATAGCCACTGCCAGTTGTCCGATTTTGATTGATTGCATGGGCGCAAATACAGCAGGCTTCAATTGAACCTCTTCTGGGTCCACGAGTATGACAGCTACATCTTGGTTGGGGGAGACCCCAACAACTTCTCCTTCTAGTCTGGTGCCGTTGGAGAAAGTTACAGTCACCGTATCGACATCTCCTATTATGGGGTCTCTGACCACATGGTGGTTGGTGATTATGTAACCCTCAGAAGCGTCCCATACTATTCCTGATCCTTGACCAGTGGCAGTACTGACCCGCACGACTGAAGGAGCAACAAACTCAGCTACATAAACTGCGGGTTCTTGTGAATTGTCATTTGTGGATGGTAAGCCGGGTACATATTCTTCTGCAGAATTACTTGTAGACGGCGTGTTGCCTTCAATGTCGGCATCATCTTCGTCATCAATCTCACCTATTTTCACCCACGACTCTTCAGCTGCTTCTTCAGAGCCACCACCTTTAGAGTTCAGGTTGTCAGAGGTTAACTTTCTGACGCCCAGGTTTATGAAAACCGCGGTTACCAGAGCAAGTAGTATTGTAGCAAGTAAACGTGATTGACTGGTCTTTTTATCTGCGGGATCTGAGTGTGTGTTTGGACGCAACACCGGTGGCGGTGCTGAAGCTGAAGCGGTGTTCTCATCCGCTGATTCGCTTTCTTCCGTAGGCTCGTCTTGCATATCTGGCTGCCAGTCGTAAGCATCAGAGCCGTCTATATCTTTGTCCATGTCCTTATGCTCGTTTTGTTGATTCTCCCAGTCGATAGGTCAAATCTGGGTATCGCAATAGTAGGTCCAGGAACCTTGATATTGCACTCTTTTTATCGGATCACGCGATCGAACGCTTAGTTGATCGTGTCGTCCCCACACTTGGATGTGGTTTGAATATCCCCCGGTATTTCCGAGAGGATTTGTGAAAGGCCGCTCAGGCAATGATGTTCCCCCGTATTTCATGGCGTTGTGTAAAGTACTTCCTAGAGACCGGTGCAATCGTCGTATTTCTTGACTGCTTAAGGTGTTGGCAACTCGGTCATAGCGTAAACCGGCTTCAAAAAGAATTTCATCAACGTAGATAGTGTCTATCCCCACCATGAAAGTGTCATCTTTGAGCAGGGTTTTGAGTTCACGCTCTTGTTGTAGTAGTCGTTGCCCGATCTCTGTCCACGCTACTGGGCTAAGGGGGTCGCTGCCATAGTTGGCAACTTCAGGTATGTGTGTGGCGATATCATCTTCTGGCACAAGAAATAGCTGACCGGTGCCGACCGGGTCGACAAACAGAAGCTTGTTACCGTTGGAGAATTTTATCACCACTTCAGTATTTTTCAGTTTTTCTTTGCTGTCTGCTGGCATCCATCTGGGTGAGCCTGAAGCACCGAGTGACAGGATCAACACATGGCTGGTATCAAACTGCTCGGATTCAAGCTTGATAGCTATGTAAAGGCCGATGCGTTCCACTTTGTTGATCTTTGCCCCTGCTAGACGGTTGGTGAAGTATTTACGGAAGAAATAGCTTCTTAAGCATTTCAGACTTGCTGCTTCACAGTTTTCAATAGTTAGACCCGTGATCTCCCTTTCCAAGCTTTTGCGCACAAGTTCCACTTCAGGCAGTTCGTAATCAAACATTTCATCCGGCCTGTCAGCACTCGCGGTGTTACGATCTGAACGCGCGCGTTCAATCCTTGCGAGCAACTTCCTCTGTTTGGCTGTCATCTGCTCTGTGGAATCGGATTCAGCAGGACCAGCTGCATCAGTTTTCAGGGATGTCTTAGTTGTGAGCAAGCCGTTTCAACCTTCACGCTGTGGTGGCCATGTTTTTTGAAATGTGAATGTGGTGTTAGAAATAAAAGCAGAATACAAAAAACCAGGTGGTAAAGATGCTAGAAAGACACTAACGAATTGGTATGTTTCTCCTTGATATATCTTAGCAAAGTCTACCTCAACCTAATCAAGGCAAACGTAGCATAATCAAGGCAAATCAAACTTCGGCTATATTGGCCATATCTGATTGTCGGCTTGGCGATTGTACTCACGTTTTTGTTTGTGATACTCATACAGTCAGCACTGCTTGTTTGTTGACTGCGATTATTTTTTCGCTAGTTGTATCTATTTCTTTTCCTGCCTATTTCTTTCTTGTTTCTTTTCTTGTGTAAGTTGGCTGGCAAGTATTGCGCATGCTTGTTCGGCAGCGCGTTGCGACGCACTTTTTTTGGTGCTTCCTTCTCCTTTCCCAAACGTTTCGCCAACTGTTACCAACGCATAAAAACGTTTGTCGTGTTCGGGGCCACTGTTGGCTATGTCGTAGTGAGGTGGAGCGATTCCAGCATGAGCGGCTATTTCTTGGAGTCGACTTTTGAAATCGGTTAAACCTGGGGCTTGAGCGATATTATTGAACGATTTCCCGAGTATTTTACGTATTGTGGTTTCAGCTGCGGTTAATCCTCCGTCAAGGTATATTGCGCCTATAACCGATTCTAAGCCATCAGCTAACAGCGACGGGTTATGACGGCCCCCAGAATTGTCCTCACCTTGACCGAGTAGCAAATATAGACCCAAGTCACATGTCCGTGCAGCTGCGGCTAACGAGTTTTTGCTTACCATCTCAGCGCGAGCTTTAGACATCTGGCCTTCGGATAGGTCACTGTACTCGCTGTATAACCAATGAGCTGCTACCAGCCCTAAAACAGCATCACCTAAAAATTCAAGACGTTGATTAGAAGGCCCCATGTCGTTCTCAGCACACCAAGAAGTATGGGTGAGTGCTGTGTCGCATAAAGATCGATCGGTGAACTGGTAGCCGATCTGCTGTTCTAACTCAGCAGTGTTTGCAGGTGGGGGTGTGTGAACGTTTTTTGCTTTATTGTTGTAGCCGATCTGCTGTTCTAACTCAGCAGTGTTTGCGGGTGGGGGTATCATGTTTCAATGCAGCAATGTCTGTGTTTGTCGCCGCGCTTGTCGATAGCATACTTGAACTGAATTTGATACCATGTTTCAATTCAATTGTGACATAACATAGTCAATCGCGTCGCGCACAGTTCGCAAATCTTGAAGAGCTTCGTCTTCTATACGGAAATCGTCGAAACGTTCTCTCATTTCTTCTTCAATTATTTCAACAAGTTCGATCAGAGCAAGAGAATCGGCATCTAAATCATCAGCAAAGGAGTCACCTTCACTGATGTCGGAGGGCTCGATTTCAAGAATGTCGGCAAGATGATCACAAACCAACGTTCGCACCTCATCGCGCTCGACCGGGCCCTGTTTTGCATGGGTCTCTGCTGTCATAGGCAAACCTCCGGGCATAAATATTGGATGTTAATGTAAACCCTTAAATCTAGCAGTACTAGACGGGGATTTGCGTGTTTAGGTGTGGTGATCTCACTTTGAGGTGCGGCCAATACCAGAAAGGTGTCCTATCATTCCAGCAGTAGCCATCTCATGTGCGAAGACTATTGCATTCATAATGGCTTCTGAACTGCTAGAACCATGCGAAATCACGCACACTCCTTTGACACCGAGTAAAAGTGCTCCACCTACATTATCGGGATGCAATTCTTGCGTTAAGCCATCGACAACACCGTCAACCGCGCTGTCCGTAGCTTTGCCGGTTTTTGCGTCATCGATAGCTTTTGCGAAGCGACGAATCAGTTCTCGAAAGGTACCTTCAAGTACTTTAAGCGTAATATTTCCCGTGAAGCCGTCGGTGACAACTACATCCACGTCTGTTGACATTATATTGTTGCCTTCAACGTTGCCTACCCATTCAGCATGTACATCATGGGTCCATCTTTGATCGTTCAACAGTTCGTAGGCCTCTTTTACAAAAGGATTGCCTTTGCCTTCTTCTTCGCCTATTGACAATAAACCCACCCGAGGGCATTCGATGTTAAAACGATCTCGTGCATAAATTACGCCCATACGGGCAAAATGCACTAACCATTCAGGCTTGCACTCCGCATTGGCTCCGCAGTCCAACATGGTGGTGGGAAGGCCACCGTAGGTGGGTACGCGTGTGGCGACAGCTGGACGAGGGATACCAGGAATGCGGCCTAGCCGAAGTATCGCAGTACCCATCACAGCACCTGTATTTCCTGGGGAGACCATGGCTGAAGCTCGGCCGTTACGCACAGCTTCAGCAGCTCTGGAGATAGAAGAGTCTCGCATTCTGCGTACGCTGATACCGGGTTCCGCGTCCATAGGGATAACCTGATGCGCCTCGATAATCTCTACGTCGTGTATTCCTTCAATTTTCTGCAATTCATCAGGAGGGCCTGCAACCATTACAGGAATACCGAATTCTCTTACAGCTTTCAAGCCACCTGCCACGACCTGTTCAGGGCCGTAATCGCCCCCCATAGCGTCAACCGCCACTGGCTTCATGTCTTCATCTTCTAGCGTTTGCTGTTTACGTCTAAAATCTTTTGCTGGGAGTTCTACTCTGCAACCTCTATAGCTTGCCGACTATGGTACCAACCACACTCTTTGCACGCATGATGAGGCCTTTTGACAACCCCGCATTGGCTGCAAATACTGCGCCCGCTTTGTTTGATGTACCACGAAGCTGACCGCCTGCTGCGAGTACGAGCTTTAGATGTTTTTTTCTTAGGAACTGGCATAACTGTTACTCACCATTAAATGAACAAACCAAAATCAAACGAATAAGTCGAACTTGTAAGTGTACCCAAGGCTATCTGCTGCTTAAGCATCTACCTGGACTGGCACTACCAGCATTACTACCTAGCACTATCACCATGCTACTGAATTAACTCTGTACTGCTGTTGCTGATCTCTTGTCGAATCTCTCTGTATTGCTGATCTAGCCCTATTTTGCTACTTGTCTTGTATTATTTGCTTAGCTTACGTTGGTACTGTCACAAAAATTAGTTGATACATATTGCGAATGCCACAATAGGGCTGCTGTGTTCATTCAAAGCGTATCTGGTTTGAAGGCGAGTCGACTATAAAAGCATATGAGCTCTCAGGGCTGCTGTGTTCATTCAAAGCGTATCTGGTTTAGAGCATCCCATGTAGGGTTTTTGGGTTGTTTGTCGGTAGATTGAACAGCTTTTAAGTCGTGTTTATTGGACGCGGGTTCATTGGATGTCGCAGGGCCGGTTGGGAAACGGTTGGGTACAGGGCCAGCGCAGGTTGTTGAGCATAGAGGTGTTAGAGGAAGTGACAAGAGTACAGCTTCACGTACAGGTGGCCCCAAATTGATCCGTGACATTGAAATAGGCCATGTTTCACCTTCAATGGGAGTGTCTTCAAACACTTCCCTTATTGGTACTTCAAGTTGACCTTCCATTTTGTCAAGACAGCGACGACATTCAGCTATCCAAGTACCGTGCACGTTGCCTATGGCCACGAGTTTTTTAGCCGTGGTGGCATTTACTGTGAGGTCTACTGTCACCAAGCCGTTCAGTATGTGGGTTGTAGCAACAGTCGCGTTGTCCAACACCAACTGTTGGCACACGACAATCGTGTCGGTTGAACCAGCATCTAGCTGGGCACAGTCCAAAATTAGTTGAGCAGATTCAGAGCTATTATCCATTTGTTGTTTAAGCTCGTTTAGCGAGCTCGCTGATTTAAGCCTGTTTGACAGCGATGGTTTCAGCTATTTGTTCACCGTTCATTCAGCCAAACTATGTGTTCAGCCAACCTTATAGTTGCCATTTGCCTTTAGCCGATATTTGTTGAGCCAACTCCTGCAGTCGACTTGCATTGAGCTAGATCCAACCAAAACTCAAATAACACTGTTTTAACTTGGTTGCGTTGTTTGGCTATGTTTGTCAGTGTTCGGTTATGTTGTTCGTGTCAATAACCGACTTCAACATGATTAATCAGCGTCATGATCGTAGTCGTATATCTTTTTTTCAGGTTTATCTTCGGATGTCTCGTTTTCAGGGTTGGGTAGTCTTGTATCTTGAAGTCGCTGACGTCCTGCTAGCACGGCGTTGAGCGACTTCTGCAGCAGCGACTCAAGTCCTGCTAGACGTTGATCGCACCAGTCCTCTGTTTCAAGCTTCATGCGCAGTGCTTGACCCTCGGCTGTGTCAATAGCGCGTCGTGCTTGACGATCGGCTTCCTTTTTTACTTCGCTACGCTGCACCATCTGTTCAGCACGAGCCCGTGCAGCGGCTATAATGTCTTCACCTTCACGCCGCATTCTTGCCCGCATGTCATCGCGCTCTTTGAGTAGCCATCTGGCAGCTTGTAGTTCCTCAGGCAGCAGTTCAAACGCTTGAGTCAACACGCTATTCAGTTCATCACGATTAATGATCACAGACGTGGAAAGCGGCATAGGCCGTGCTTGTTCCAGTATGCTCATGGCCTGACGAAGTAGTGCCTCAACAGCACCACTACGTGCACGTGCAGCGGTTGGGGTTGAAGGTACCTGACCATGAGGTGTAGATGGAGTAGGAAGCAAAGGAGGGGTCGGTTCGTCTAGAGCATCGACAGCAGATGGAGGTAACGGCTCTCGTTGGTGGTTAGTTGTGGTGCTGCTGGTTTCCGTGTCTTCGTTCTGCATTGTCGGATGTTTCGCTCATTCGATGTTTCGTTCAGTAGATGATCGCTATTCAGGCTATTAGGGTTCAATGGCAGTCCTGTATGCTTCCACTCCAGTCTCTCACTCAGTAGATGATCGCTATTCAGGCTATTAGGTATAGAGGGTATTGGTTGAAGAGCATTGGTTGTTGTGGTTGCGTCTGGGTATTTGAGTTGAATCAAGAGGTTTTGGGCAAATGTCGCATAACAGCTTCGGGTACCATTGGTGATACGTCTCCTCCTAATCGAGTTACTTCACGTATTAGCTTTGAAGCTAAAAACGAATGTCGACTAGCAGAGGGAATGAAAGTTGTATGGATTCCTGAGAGAGCAAAATTCATTTGTGCCATCTGCAGTTCTCTCTCAAAATCCGAAACGGCTCGCAAGCCTTTCACGATAAAGTCCGCCTCGAGTTTTTTAGCCAAATCAACTACTAGGCCCTCAGAAACCGCTACAGAAACATTCGGGATATGAGCACAGGCTTCGACTATTATTCGTTTACGTTCATCAAGACTGAATAAGACTTCATTCTTTTGTGGGTTAAACATAGCAGCTACAACAACCTGCCCGAATATTTGTGACACCGTTTCAATAATTTCCAAATGTCCATAGTGGATAGGATCGAACGAACCAGGATACAAAACACGGGTCACTGCGCTAATCCATTCCTCGTGCTAAAAGCCACGCTGCTAATCCTAGACGTAGGATACAAAACACGGGTCACTGCCTTAATCCATTCACTTCCAAAGTGTCCTTTTCTATCAAAGCTCCTGCCCAAAAACCAAATGTTACCACGGTGCGCCCATAGCTTCTACATCCTCTGATCTCCCACTCTTGTCCTATATCAATTCGACGATTTGATTGAGCAACCACTAGTTTGGCGGGTATCCGTTTCAACAGCCACTCCCAGCGTTCGAATGAATAAGGCGGGTCAACCACAGCAAGATCAAAAGAACGCTCAAAAAAACGTTCCGATACGTGACGCTTGCAAAAGTCGGATATGTCAAGTCTGGTAAGGGTTGTGTCAACATTGACATGAGAATCTTCGTGGGTTTGGCAGTTCTGATGAGTTTTTCCAGAACCTGAAGACGCTGCTTGTTCAGTGTGAAGTCTGGTGAGGTTTTTTTCAACATCAGCAACTATGATAGTCGCTCGCTCAGCCAGACCTGTAGAAGTCAAGTTTTTTCTCAGGGAAGTCACTGCACGTGCGTCTTGTTCTAGGAAGACTGCCTCAGCTGCTCCACGGCTTAAAGCTTCAATACCTAATGCGCCAGTACCAGCGTATAGATCAAGTACACGAGAATTTTCTATCAACCCCTGTGAATATAAAGAGTTGAATATTGCTTCACGCACTCTACCAGGAGTAGGACGGGTAACGTTGCCTGTTGGGACTGCAAGTCTTCGTCCTTTTGCTGTGCCGGCAACTACTCGCATTATCATGTCAGCTACCAAGTCGGGTGAAGGCAAGTCGAATGCCACCTCGGTGTGTGCCGGCAACTACTCGCATTATCATGTCAGCCGCTACTTCTTAGTTTTTTGTTGTTGATTTGTTGGTCAGCTTTTTAACAGGAAATCTGCTGCAGGATTGTTTTCAAATATGAATTCAACCTCATCGGCGATCATCTGATATTTTTCGAGTGTTCCATTCGGGCTGACAAGGTCAGTCGCAATCTCACGGGCTTTTTTTATCCAGTGCTTGTGATGTCTCAACGAAGCTAAACGCAAGTCGCTGCGACCTTTCTGTTGGGCACCCATGATCGTACCCTCACCACGTAGGTCCAGGTCTACCTCAGCAAGTTTGAAACCGTCGGTGGTTTCTGCTACCGCATTAAGCCGGGCTTCCCCCTCTTCACTTGTTGAGGAACCCAGTAGATAACAAACAGAAGCGTGGCTTCCCCGTCCGACCCGGCCTCGTAGTTGATGAAGCTGGGCGATGCCAAAACGATGGGCGTCTACCACTACCATAACCGTGGCGTTGGGTACGTCTACCCCCACTTCAATAACAGTGGTAGTTACAAGCAAGTCAAACTGGCCGCAATAAAACAATTCCATCGTCTGTTGCTTTTCAGCTGGTGCTACACGACCGTGAAGAAGTCCTATCCTCAGATCGTGCAACGGGCTGTCAGGTTCGGTGAGGTAATCGTAAAGTTCGGTGGCTGAGCGTACTGCTAAAGCGGTAGAATCTTCAATGAGTGGGCAAACCACGTACGCTTGGCGTCCCTTTGCCACTGCTCTGCGCACTTCTTGCCACACTTGATTTTCGTGTTCAGGCGTCGGTGCCCGAAGTGTGGTGATGGCCTGACGACCTGCAGGCAGCTCATCCAAAATAGACACTTCCAGGTCTCCGTAGACGGTCATGGCAGCTGTGCGTGGTATTGGTGTTGCAGTCATCACAAGCATGTCGGGAATTGTTCCAAAAGCCAACGTAGATGCTGTTGCGGTGGTTGCTGCTGGGATCGTTCCGGGGGGTGCTGTTTTTGTTTCGGATGTTGCTGCGACTGTTTTGACAATCGCTGAGTTTGAACTTTTGTCGCGTAGCTGTGAGCGTTGCTCCACACCGAATCGATGCTGCTCGTCCACAACAGCTACTGCCAAAGCTTTGTATTCAACATTTTCAGAGATGAGGGCATGTGTTCCCACAACAATATCGACAGCACCAGTGGTCAGACTGGCTATAATATCACGCCGCAAAGTTTTAGACGTTTGACTGGTCAGCAGGTCAACCCGCAAAGGTCTTTTACCGCTGAGTCTCGTCTGATCTGGTATTTCAAGTCCGTCTACTAGGCTTCGTATAGTCGCCATATGCTGTTCGGCTAAAATTTCAGTGGGGGCCATTAGAACGCCTTGAAAGCCACCCTGAACTGCGGTGAGCAAAGCATGAAGGGCTACTACCGTTTTACCCGAACCAACATCGCCTTGCAATAGGCGGTGCATAGGCCACGGCTGGGCTAGATCGTCGGAAATCTCTTCTATGACTTGCTTCTGGGTATCTGTGAGTTCGAATGGTAGGTTGCTGTAGAAACCTCTGGTGAGTTCTCCGTTTATAACATGGGAAACTCCGCTAGTGGTGGCACGCAAACGTCGCTGCCGACGTACCAGCTCAACTTGCATTCTCAAAAGTTCATCGAATACGAGGCGGCGGCGAGCTTGTCTGTAGTCCTTGTGAGTTTCTGGTCTGTGGATGCCGTTTAACGCCCGTTGACGGCTGAGCAGTCCCAGTCTCTTCAAAACCTTAGTCGGCACTGGATCTGCAATTCCTCGGGCTGTACAACGGTTAAGCGCGTTATCTACGAACCGCGCAAACTCGAAAGAGCGAAGACCTGTGTTGGTTAACCCAGGGTACACGGGCATTATTCGTCCGGCCATGTCACCCCACCTGTCGATGGTGGGGCTTTTCATCTGATATCTGTCGCGGAAGCGACTTATCTTGCCGAAAGCCACAACCGTATCACCGGTTTTGTACTGCTTGGCTATCCAGCTTTGATTGAAAAAAACAAGTTCGATAATGCCGATGGTTTCACGCAGCCACATACTGACCACTGAAAATCGCTTACGGCGGGTTCGTCTTCGTTGCAAATTAACCACTTCGCCGACAACGTAGACCTCTTTGACAGTTTCTTGTTTGTGTTCAGATGTCCTATTACTGGTGTTTTTGTTCCTGTTGGTGTTGGTGGGGCTGGTGCTGGTGTCAAGCGATAGTTGGCCCATCGATAATTGGTCTATATCAAGGCGTTGAGTGCGGTCGAGGTAACGGCGTGGATAATGCTGTAGCAGGTCAAGCACAGTGTGTATTCCTGCCTTGGCAAGACCGGGAAATGCGCTGGGAGCAGAATTGCGCAAACGCCCAGCACTCAGATTATGGAGGTCTTGAAGCGTTAAAGGAGGATCGCCTGCTGGCATAGTTGTTTGAAAGGAAGCTGGTGTGTTGTGAGCTGGTGTGGGGTGTTGTGGACGGTGGACGACGCAGATGTTCAACCTGATATTGGGCTGATGCAGAAGAGGAGGTTAGTAGGGAGATTATATTAGGCCGATTCAGGGGGCTTGCAATTAGAGCCGATTGGGAGAGGGAATATACTCAGCCGACTAGACAAGACTAGACAGTGGGTTACATACCAGACTAGACAAAAGGGGGCTCATACTAAGCCGATGTAGTAGGGATACAGGGGTTGTCCACCATCGTGGATTTCAACTTCTAGGTCGGGATGTTGATTGGCTATATGAGCTTCCACGGCGGCTATGGAGGCTTCGTTTGCATCGGTTCCGGTAAGGATTGTCAGTAGTTCATGCTGTTGTTCATTGAGTAAAGCGGAAAAAAGTTCAATTACGGCTTGAGTTTCGTCTTGAGTGATCACCACAACGCCGTTAGGGCCAACACCGATCCAATCACCTGTCTTGATTGCGCCAATCGTGCTAACAGAATCCCGCACGGCTCGGGTGACCTCGCCGGTTGTAGTATCAGCAGAGGTTGAGCTCATGGAATGACTGTTGACACTGCTTGTGTTGTCTGAGCTGAAAGCCATCAGTGAGGCGATCCCTTCCAAGACGTTAGTGGTAGGCACGACACTCACATTTCGTTCAGTAACAGCATCAAGCTGTTCGGCTACTGCGATTATGTTGGAATTGTTGGGGAGGATCACCACTTCACCCGTAGATAAGGAATCTACGGCGGCGAGTAGCTCAGCTGTTGAAGGATTCATAGACGCTCCCCCAGACACCACACGGCTAACACCCATTGACATAAGCATTGCCTCAATACCCTTGCCGACACCTACAGCCACAACCGAGCATTTATGAGGCTCGGTAATGCCCATAGGTATGAGTGGTGTGCTGCTGCTATGCTCTTTTGATTGTTCGTTGGCTTGTGTCTTTTGTTGCTCAGTTTGGCCTGACTTCTGCTTTATGGGTTTAGGTGTAGCCGGTTCCTGATGTGTGTGCTCATCGTGTTGTTCAGCTACCTGTTCCAGCAGATCGGTAACTTGTATTCTATGTGGACGTCCCACCGCTATAGCGGCTTCGATAGAAGCTCCAATTGCGTCAGTGTGGATGTGACAGTTCCATATTCCGTCTCCGCCGATTATCGCTATGGAATCCCCGATTGTCGACCATTCGTTTTTGAAGCCTTCAATGGCAGAATCATCAGCGTCGAGTAGGAACATAACTTCATAGCGCAAGTCAGCTATAGAAGACTCTTGCGTGGAGGACTCATGGTCGTGGTGGTGGCCTGATGTTTGTTGTGCGCGGGATGGGGTTGTTTGTGCTTGGGTGGTTTGCGGGTGTGCGGCGTCGGTGTTCATGTCTGATGCAGTGTCTGACATAGAGCCTGGTGTAGTGGTAGTACCTGACATAGAGCCTGGCATGGTATCGGGGGTAGGTATTTTATGGCTTCCCAACTCGGCCAAGACAGCATCAAAGAGTAGCATTAGTCCAGCTCCACCAGCATCGATGACCCCTGCGTCGGCTAATACCTGCAGCATTTCCGGGGTGCGAGCTAATGTTTTGTAGCCACGGGTGTGGGCTGCTTGAAACATTTTTAGCAGGTTAGAGTTGTTGTCAGCTGCGGCTTGAGCGGCTTCGGAAGCTTCACGCAGCACAGTCAAGATTGTACCCTCCACTGGATTGCCAACGGCACCATATGCTTGTTTCGTAGCTGTAGAAAAAGCTCCTGCCAGCACTCTTGAGTTGAGTGGCTTATCAGCCGAGTTGGCTTCTTGTAGTTCTTTGATGATACCACGTAAAACTTGAGCCATTATTACCCCAGAATTACCACGAGCACCCATCAAAGCAGCGTAAGAAACAGCTTTGGTCAACTCTGCGAAGTCTTCCTTATTGATATCGTCTTCGCTGATATCGTTTTCCTTGTATGATCCTGTCCCGAAATGCTTCTGGTTCGCTGATCCCGTGCTGGTATCTTTGCTGGTTTCCTTGCTGTCTGCTAATTCGTCTACTACCGACTGCAAGGTTAAAGTCATATTGGTACCGGTGTCACCGTCAGGCACAGGGTAGACATTCAGGTTGTTGATCCTGGCACTATGAGCCTTCAGAGCATTGAGAAAGCTGCAAAGGATGTTGCGTACGCTGCGTAAAGTGAGCGCATCGAATACTTCAGGAGACGGATTGGGAAGAGTCTCCGTAGTTGGTTCGAGTGGTTCGGTGTTTAGTTTAGATGTTTCGGTGTTATGGTTTTGTCTCATAATTTCATGCTAGCAGTCTGACGTTATTGTTGCCAGTAAGGTGTTACTATTTGGACGAGGCCTCTGAGCTGCCGTTCAGCAGCGGGCGGCCTGCACGTTATTGTCGCCAGTAAGATGTTGCTGTTTGGACGAGGCCTCTGAGCTGCCGTTCAGCAGCGGGCGGCCTGCACGTTATTGTCGCCAGTAAGATGTTGCTGTTTGAGTTGTTGTTTGGAGTATTGTTTTAGCTGGCTGTCGTGTCTTCAGTGTTACTACTCCGAGGTCTCCAATTACCTCTCGGGCTTACCGCGTCCGTGTGTTGAGCGTGCGCATTTGTTTAGTGTTACTGCTTAGGATAATGCTGTATGTCTGTGCTATTCGAGCTACTCGAATCTGAGTGCGCATTTGTTTAGTGTTACTGCTTAGGGTGGTGCTGTACAACGGTTGTTGAACGTGTTATCGTGTTTGCTATTGTCATTTATTAGTGCTTATTGCTAAAGTACTGGTCACTTTGCTGTGAAACGGAAGAAGCAGAATTCGTCTACGGCATCTTAGTCGAATGGCTATGCGAAACTGCTTACATCATCAACAAAGACAAGGAGGAAAAATAATAATGCTAGGCATATTTATGGTAGGAGCTGCAATAGGAGCAGGACTTGAGGCAGGCCGCAAAGCGGTTCAGACAGTATATCCCGCTGTTGAAAAAGCCGTACACAGTGCTGCTCGAACTATAGCCGAAAAGACGCAGGACGACGGAGATGATGAGGTCTAGGTCGGCTGAGTGTCGTCTCTAAGAACTGCGCATAGCCGAAAAGACGCAGGACGATGGAGATGATGAGGGCAGTGCTCTTATAGCAGCCACGGTGTCGATGTTGGAATATAAACGCTCGACAATGGCAAATATGCTTATACACTTCCCCGTGGTTTATCCTCGTCGCAGCGGCATTGTCATATTCAAAGGTTTGAGTTTTTACTCTATTTCTGGAAATTATTATGTTTTGAACATATTTGCGTAGGTTTTATGTCACACCCTGCAGGCATAGTTAATATTATGCTAATAAGTATCACCGAGCAAGTGGATAAGAGCCTGGCGGAGATGTTGATTTGTGTTAGGTCTGGGCGGGTTTCTATTGGGGAGGTGCGTGATGCTCTGACTTTGTCGAAGTCTGTAAGTTCTAGGCTTGTTGCTTTTCAGACGGCTGCTGCGGCTGTTGTTTCTAGGGTAGAGGGCCATGGAGATGATGGGGTTGGGGTGTTGCGTAATAGTATTGGTGTTTCTAAGCGTGAGGCTAGCAGGAAGGTCCAAACAGCAGGTGAGCTACGTAAGCTGCCTAAGGTTAGTGATGCTGTGGATGAGGGGAAGATTTCTTTTGGTAATGCTGATGCTCTAGCTAAGGCTAGCCGAGATGTTAACCCTGAAGCAGTGCAGGAAGACTCTGTGCTGCTTGCAGAGGCTGAGGTGATGCCTGAAGATCGGTTTGCTAGGCGGGTGCGGCGTTGGGCTGCACAGCGTCAGCGGGATCGCGGTGAAGCTGATTTTGCCCGCAAACGTGCTAGGCGTTCAGTGCGTGTTTGGGATGGTGATGATGGTATGACTCATCTTAAAGGGGAATTCGATCCTGTAACTGGTGCTAGGATTCGTAGTCGTCTTAATGAGGTTGCTCTGTTGTTTTACCGTGGCGACAAAAAACAGGCAGTCAACACTACTAATAGGCGGAGTGTTGGTAATAGTGTTGTGTGGGGTGATGGCTTGGGTGTAGGTGGAGATGTGAGTGGTGATAGTGGTGTGGGCGTAGTGGGTGATAGTGGTTCTGTAAATGGTGCCGCTGGTGGGGGTGGTGGTATTAATGTTGCTGGATTAGGTGGGAGTCAGCGTAGTTTTGAGCAGTGCAGCGCGGATGCTTTAGAGCAACTTATCACAACCTTTGGCCCTCTTTCTAGCAAACCTCATAAAAGTAAGAGAATCATGCGTGATAGCAGTGACACTGAGGTCGTTGCAGGTGAGGGTAATGGGATAGGTGGTGGGGGTACCGGTTTTAATGGGAGTGTTGCTTCTAGTGGGGGTGGTTGTAATTGTGGGATTAGCAGTGGTATTGGGTCACGTCCGACTGCTGAGGTTCTGGTTTTTGCTGATATTTCCACTTTCAAGAGAGATAAAGCCGGTAGCGGCACCTTAGGTAGTGGTACCAGTAGCAATGCTGGTGAAAGCAGTGGTGGGGGTGGTAGCCCGGGTGGGCTTATTGAGGTTATGGGTGCTGGGCCTATTCCGCCGTCAGTGTTTGATCGGCTTATGTGTGATGCGCGTGTGACGGGGTTGTTGTTTGATGGCCCAGGCAGGCCTTTGTGGTGCGGAAGGTCGAAGCGTACTGTTAATGCTGCTCAGCTTAAGGCTCTTAGGTTGCGTGACAGGGAGTGTGTTGGTTGTGGTGCTGATCCGTCTATGTGTCAGGCTCATCACATTGTGCCTTGGGCGCAAGGAGGTAAGACGGATATTGAGAGTCTTGTTCTTGTGTGTTATCAGTGTCATCATAAGATTCATGAGAACAACTGGCAGATAATCAGAGAACCAACAGGGGCTAAACCCTATAGACTTGTAGAGCCTTGTTCAAAGGACCTTGTGTAACTTGCAGAGCCCAGCATAAAATCAACTCTCGGTTGGGTAGTTGCAGGTCAGCAGTCGTCAGTGGACAGCCACAGAATGGTTTGTTTCTTCAGTCATTAGTTTATAGGTGGTCAACAAGTGGCTTAAGCCCACACAGAACGATGTGCAGAATGGTTTGTTTCTTCAGTCATTAGTTTATAGTGCAACTATTGCGGTGGCGTGGTCTGTGCAGAATAGGCTGCCCTCTAATTTCTGCCTTCAGTATGGTGGGTGAACGGTATAAGAAGAGGAGGTGGTTAGAGTTACACCCGGCCTGCCTGATGCTGTGAATAACTCAGTGAAGCTCCTGCCTGATGCTGTGAATAACTCAGTGAAGCTCCTTCTGTTATTCGGGGTTTGCTTATGTTCTGTCGTGGCAGCCACTTGTTTGTCAAGGTATTTCTGTTATAGATTTCTAGATCTCGGTTATAGGACTATAAGTAGATATAGATATTTTGGCTATAAATTGTCGGCCAAGTACATCCAATAGTAATGCCTAGTGTTGATC
>JAPPJC010000082.1 GCA_028820455.1 Acidimicrobiaceae bacterium | reverse complement strand
AAGCAATCCGGCTGAATGCCTGCTCACTGGAACACAAGACAAACACGCGTCTAGTGACTTTAAAGAGGCTAAAGATCTGCTGCTCGCGTTCTTCGGTTAACAACACCCGTTCACAAACAGGATTCGGTCGTATCACGTAGCAGCTACTTCACCTCAATACCCTGCCCAGCAGATACGCTGATATCTTCAACGAAGTACACGTTTAGTCTTTTACTTCGTGTTCTTATTGTATCGGGGTAGGTCCTCGATAGATGATATTTCTACACGAAGCCGGGGTTGGTCTTCATTGTCGGGTCCGATCGAAAATGTCGCTCCGACAACCGGGTCTCTGCTATGAAACAACGCTTCGAAGCTCAGAGACTCCGCAAAGTCATTCTCCTCTGTCTAGACGTCTCACGATCTCTTCACTTCTTGTCAGGACATCGTCAAGCGATGACAAGTTACCACGGTCAGCAAAAATCCGTACCGCGTCCAAGACAAGTTGTCTTGCAGGTACCGTTACGGCCTGTCAAAAGCGTCACTCGGCCCAAACGACTGATCTCCAAATGGTCGATACCGCGAAAACTGCTTATCCGCAACGACGTTAAACGACGTTAACTGTAAAGTGTCTCTGTCATCGCTTATCGAGTAGTCTCTCAGAGGAATAGGTTAGGAGAACACACCCCGTCTTTCGTCTCGCGGTGGTGAGGTAAGTTCCAATCGGCACAGCGTGACGACCCGCGCTACGACGCACTGGCAGACAAGTATCTCCAGTCATACTGTTGGACACCGACGCAGCCACCATCCGCGCTCATTGCATCGTGTCGGTCAGATAACCGAGTGCTCCGTTAGAACGCACGACGTGGGCTGCGACTTCGAGCGAGTGGTGGATGGCTTCGAAGGGGTCGACATCTGAGAGTCGGTGTGCGAGGTAGGTTCCGAAGAATCCGTCACCGGCTCCGGAGGTGTCGACCACATCCACGGTTGAGGGTTGATACCACCGATGTTCATCTCCGGTAACGGCTAATAGCTCGCTATGTCCGTTTGTGACTATGACTTCAGAGGCACCGCTGCGGGTAGCACGCCGGCAGAACGAGACCGCGTCTTCGTTCCACACGTTTCGGGTGTCATCGACTGACGCTTTGACGATGTCTGCTTTCTCCAGCATCGCTTCCAATGTCACTCGTGCAGTGTGAACATCAGCCCATAGTGCTGTTCGATAGTTCAAGTCGAAACCGGTCAATGCGCCTGAAGCTCGCGCTTGGGCGAGTTGTCCGATCAGCTGTTCGCACCCTGTTGTGGCTACAGCCAGTGTTATGCCCGATAGGATGACAGCGTCACCCGGACCGACCGGTGGGATGGACATACCCCGGGAGAGCGCGGCTCGTGCAGCTGACTTGTCGCGCTGGTATCGGAACCTCTGCTCGGTGTCGCCGGTTTCGATCCAGTACACGCCGAGTTGGCGGTTGGGCACCCTCATCGATCCGCTGGCATCAACACGCATTGAAGCGCAGAAGTCGATGAGCTGAGACGACCGTTCGCCCTCACCCACGCCGGTGAGGTAACGCACCGAGATATCAGTATCGACCGCAGCTATCGCCGCTGCGCAGTTCAGTGTGTCACCTGCGAACGTCCCATGGAACCCACCCAACTGGAATCCATCAGACTCCTGGAATCGGTTTGACCCATGGGGTTCACCCGACCTGCGAGATTCGTCCTGTCCATAGGCCCTACCCGGCTCATCCGCCGATGACCACAACTCGATCATCGCTTCGCCGATGACTATAGCTGTCGGTGGCATCAGCCAGTGATCTGTGCCTGGAGGTTGCGGACTGATCGAGCTCGTCTGGCGATCTCGTTCCAGGCTCGATGGTTGATCAGATCGGCAGGGGCTATAAAACTCCCACCGACCGCGGTGACGCTTGGATGACGTAGATAGTCGCCTACGTTATCAAGGTTGACTCCGCCGGTGGGAACGAATGAGACGTCGGGAAACAGTGGTGCGACAGCGTCCACCAGTTTGATACCGCCGAACTGTCCTGCAGGGAAGAGTTTCACCTCTGTGAACCGGTCACGCAAAGCAGTTTGAATCTCGGAAGGGGTGATAACACCGGGTAGCAGCGGGACTTGAAGTCCGTCAGCGTGATCAACCAGTGTCGGGTCGTACCCCGGAGACGCAAGGAACTGTGCACCGCAGGCCACAGCACGATCCGCATCGCAAGGGCGAACGATCGTCCCAGCACCGACTGGTAAGGCTGCACGACCGGCGGCTAATTCGATCGCTTGGAGTGCGACCGGGGTTCGCAAGGTGATCTCGAGTGCGTCGATTCCCTCATCGGTGAGCACTGCTGAGAGGCCCAGCGCAGTACCGGCATCGTGGATCTCAACGACCGCAATCACCGCCTTACCACCGATGAGACCCGACACCGTGGGACGAACCGTCGCAGCGGAAGAACCCACCGCTGTGGCATTAGAATCCGGACCCGCCGAGGAGGATGCTTCAACAGAGGATGCTTCAACAGAGGATGCTTCAACGATCATGAGTGCAATGCTATACACACGACAAACCCACTTACACAAGCCCAGTGACAGAAGTTCCATACTTCTACGCAGAAGACCGTCCCATGAACAGCACCGCTAACCCGAAACACCACCACGGCGATATCCCCCTCCCCTACTCACAGCCGACACTCCTACACTTTCATACGACAGGAGTGTAGCCCAACTGTCAAAACCAGGTGTTGCTGTGAGAGCACGCTGACGCTCCTATACTTTCATGCAACGGGCCATCGTAAAAGGAACCGCCAACCACGGAAGAACCACAGAAGAAATCTCAAAAACTAGAAAGAAGCCGATGTTGATGCAAATCGAAGAGATATCCACGATCGTGACGTGTCCGGGACGTAATTTCGTCACAGCGAAGATCACTTGTTCAGATGGCACGACCGGCATCGGCGACGCGACGCTGAACGGCCGTGAGATGGCGGTGGTCGCCTACTTGGACGAGCATGTCCGACCCGCGTTGCTCGGGCGGGATCCTCGACGCAGCGAAGAGATCTGGCACTACCTGTACCGTGGTGCCTACTGGCGGCGTGGACCTGTTACAATGAGTGCCATCTCCGCTATCGACACGGCATTGTGGGACATCAAAGCGAAACTCGCGGATCTTCCCCTCTACGAACTTCTCGGCGGGCGTTCACGTGACGCTGTGATGGTCTACGGCCACGCCAACGGTGAAACTATCGAGGACACCCTCGCCGAAGTCGGTCGCTACATCGAACTCGGGTACAAAGCCATCAGGGCGCAAACAGGTGTACCCGACATGGATTCGACCTACGGCGTGTCCGGCGACAAGCTCTACTACGAACCAGCCGACGCCGCGATCCCCACGGAGAACGTGTGGTCGACGACACGCTATCTCGACCATATTCCCAAACTGTTCGAAGCGATCCGTGAACAGTACGGCTGGGAACACCACCTGCTGCATGATGTCCACCACCGGCTGACACCGATCGAAACGGCACGTCTCGGTAAATCCCTGGAAACGTACCGGATGTTCTGGTTGGAGGACGCCACACCAGCCGAAAACCAGGAAGCGTTCCGGTTGATCCGCCAGCACACCACAACCCCACTGGCCGTGGGTGAAATCTTCAACACCATCTGGGATTGCAAAGACCTCATCTCCGAGCAGCTCATCGACTATATCCGCGCATCGGTCACCCACGCAGGAGGCATCACACACCTACGACGAATCGCTGATCTCGCAGGACTATACCAGATACGCACAGGATGCCACGGAGCGACGGACAACTCACCTGTGTGCATGGGAGCAGCACTGCATTTCGACCTCTGGGTCCCGAACTTCGGTATCCAAGAATACATGCGTCACATCCCCGAAACCGATGCGGTGTTCCCCCACGCCTACACCTTCAAAGACGGATACCTCCACCCAGGCGACGTACCAGGCCACGGCGTCGACATCGACGAAACACTCGCCGCCATCCACCCGTACAAACCGATGTCCCTACCAATCAACCGGCTAGAGGACGGCACACTCTGGCACTGGTAACACCCGCGCACAAGAAGCACAGACCACAGTTAGTTGGTTTTGAAGTTAGCTGGAACGCCATGTATGCACGAATTCCATAGTCAGAAGTTTCTGGCGTGCAAGTCCCAATTGTGACTCGGATTCATCCAGGCCGGTCACAGCGGATCTATTCACCCGATGCACTGAACAGCCACCCGTGTCGCAGGCAACATCAAGCAACCGCTGGCCGGTCGTCTTTTTCAGACAGGTGACAATCCCTTCAATGTCGGCCGCCTCCTGGCGATAGTCTTTCTGGTAGGTTCTGTCTTCGGTGGCGGGGTGTGAGATTTGTTTGAGTGCTGCTGTGTGGTTGGCTTTGTTGATTCGGTGGTTCCCACCCCGGTTCAACCGGTGACGCACTACCCGGCTGTTGCTGGCCTGTATGGGTGCGGGGCTACTTCCACCATCCCCACTCCCGCTTTTGTGAGTACTTGAGTAGCACAACACCCGTAGCTCCCTGAACCCTCAACAGCTACCCCGCGACCTCGGTGGTGTATCCTCCGATGATGGATGCAGGATGAGTGGCCCATTTGGATGAGTGACCCATTTGAGTGTGCTGTGGATTTTCGCTCTGCCTCATCAGAAATATCAAAAATGCTTCGCAAGACGAAAATACTTCGTGAGATGATGCGCGACACAAATAAGTTCGCTATACAATTTGGCCATGACTTTATATTCCGTATGTTGTTCCCAGGTTGTTGCTTGCCGTTGCAAGACGGTTCGTTTTGTGTCCTACCGATACGCTAAGATCAAGTGTCGGAAGTGGCTTTGGCTGCTGGGGGCTGCCGTGGCAATGGTTCTGGTCGCGGCGGCTTGCTCGTCGGAGGCACCCGAAACCGTGCCAGGTGAAGACGAGACACAGCAAACCACGCCAACCGCCGAAGATGAGCCGGAGGCTACAGATGACGTAACAGACCCCGACGATGAAGCCAAAGTGGAGCCGGAGCCACCGTCCGACCGTGCCGATCTGGGTGGTTTCAATGACTACGAACCGGCTGAACCCGACCCGACACCGCTCGGCATCGATCCTGACGTGCGAATCGGTGTGCTCGACAACGGCCTCACCTACTACCTGCGTTCGAACGACTCACCAGCCGAGGAGGTGGTCATGCGCTTGGCCGTCAATGCGGGCGCAGTGCTGGACCCACCAGGCCAGGAGGGCATCGCTCACTTTCTTGAGCACATGCTTTTCAACGGCACTGAGAGTTTCACCAAGGAGGAACTGAAACAGACTTTGCGCGATATCGGCGTTGACTTCGGTCCTGATCTCAACGCTTACACCTCACCCGACGAGACAGTCTACGAGCTCGACTTCCGTCTCGACGACCCCGAAGCACTCGATCTCGCATTCACGGTGCTATCGGAGTGGGCGTCCGCTGCCACGATCCTGCCTGAAGAAGTCGAAGCCGAGAGGGGTGTCGTGCTCGACGAGTACAGGCTGCGCAACGAGTCCGCCAACGGTCGGATCGGTAACTTCCTCGACAGGATATACTATAGCGGCACCGTCTACGAAGACATGGAGATCGGTGGCAACGAGGAATCCAATTCGTCTATCACCGCCGAGCAGCTACGCCAATTCTACGAGACGTGGTACCGACCGGACAACATGGCCGTGGTCGTGGTCGGCGACCTTCCGGTGGAGGAGATGCTTCAGAAGGTGGAACGGTTCTTCGGTGACATAACCAACCCCGCCGAGCCGATGCCTGCACAGCCGGAGCGTGCCACGTTCACGGCAGACTTCGTCGAAGAGCCGGTTATCGATGTCGCCACGCACCCCGATTATGGTTATATCTCGATGTCCATCGATTGGCAGTTACCGGCGTGGGCGTCCAACACGGTCGGTAGTAGCAGGCTCCGCTACATGGAAGGTGTCCTGGCCTCGCTGCTGAATGTCCGTTTGGCCAACGCACACAGGGCTGGTCTGATGGCCCAGGCCGATGAGCCGAACATGTCGCTGTGGCAGCAGGCGCGAGGACTGCGCTTGTACGGTACCAACATCCAAGGCAAAAATCTCCAGCAGGCAACCACCGATTACCTATCCGTCCTCGAAGGTGCAGCACACTACGGGTTCACCCAGGATGAACTGGATCAAGTGATCACCGCAGCGCGCAGTGCGTTGGAGGCCGAGCTGGATCGGGAGGCCACCACACGGAGTGTCGGCTACGCTGTGAGGTACGTCTTGAACTTCGTACGCGGAGAAGGCATAGAATCGGTGGAAGACCGCGTAGCTCGGCTAGGCGCGCTGCTGAACACGTTCACACCCGAAGAAATGACCGCACATTTGCGCTGGTTGCTCCACAATGCCCCGCCGCTGTTGGTGTCACTCGGAGACCTTCCGGCCAACGTGCCCGACGTTGCCGAACTCCAGGCCGCGATCGACGCTGCGGTTCCGGTCGCGGGCCCCGAAGCCGAAAAACCCATCGAAATACTTATGCCCGTTCCCGATCCGGCCACCCCCATCAGCGAGCACGAGGCTGGCTTATTCGAAGGCGCATACGAATGGAGGTTCGAGAATGGAGCAAGCGTAGTGTTCGTCCCTTCGGATCTTGCTGCCAACCAAGTGAGCGTCACCGCGCAGAGTCTCGGTGGCTGGTCGTTGCTACCTGTGGGTACCGCTGGGATGCGTCGCTCCATCACTGGTGCTGTCGCCAACAGCGGCGTGGGCGACTATTCGGCGTCGCAGCTCGAAGAGTACCTCGCCGACACCACGGTCTCGGTGGGTCCGTATCTCACCGAGTTGACCGAGGGCTTCTTGGGGTCTGCCAGCCCCGACGACCTTGACGACCTGTTCGCGTTGATGCACTTGTATGTCACTGAGCCACGAGTGACCGAGATCGCCGCCGCTGAGCAGATCCAAGCACTGCAAACCCGCAAAGCCAATGCCGATAACAATCCTCTCTGGACTGCAGCGTTCACGCTGTATGATGCGTACTACCAGAACAGTCCTTGGTATCGTTTCATCCTCTCCCAAGAGGAAATCGACGCTATCACAGCAGACGGGCTGCTTGAGCTTTACGAGGAACGCCTAGGAGATGTCGACGATCTCGTGGTGGTGATCGTAGGTGACATCGACCGGGATACGGTCGCTGATCTGGCAGCCCGATACATTGGTACTCTGCCCGCCGGAGAAGCCGATATGTATGTGAACCACAATCCGGGTTTCCCGCTGGGAGTGCAGCGTATCACCGTCCCCGTGGACGAAGATGCCGGAGCTTCCGGTCTTGAAATACAATTCAGTGCCTCAGTGCCTGTCACTGTTGAGACCATGGTAATCAGCGACCTTGTGGCGACCCTACTAGACGACCTGCTTCAAGGTAATGTTAGAGAAGATCTCGGTGAGACTTACTCCGCTTTCGTGCGCATGACGCCGCTCGTAGAAGTCGATATCTGGGACAACTCCTTCAGCGCGACCGGCCCTTCGGAGAGCCTCGAACAGATCAACTCGGTAATTGTCGAAATCGTTGCCGAACTGATCGCCGACGGACCCACCGCCACCGATCTGGCTCAAGCCAAATCGATAGCACACGATAACTACCAGCTCGACAGCAACGGAGAGATCATCGGACCGCTGTTGCTACGACGACACCTCGACGACGCACTCGTCGGCACACCTGAACAGCGGATCATGATGCTGGATGAGATCACCGCTGATGATATCCAGCGGTACATATCATTGTTCTTCAACCTCGACAATCGCATAGAACTGTTCCGCAGCACCGAATAGCAGATCCGTACAAGATTGGTTGAAGATTGCCGAACTGTTGGCTGCAGTGACGTGGACAGCAAGGGTAAGGGGTCCTAGG
This sequence comes from Acidimicrobiaceae bacterium, assembly GCA_028820455.1. GTDB lineage: Bacteria > Actinomycetota > Acidimicrobiia > Acidimicrobiales > Aldehydirespiratoraceae > JAAXHB01. Next base: position 2,484 of record JAPPJC010000082.1, on the reverse strand, counting down.
TGGCTGGTTTTTGACATTTTCGCACGAATCGCAACGTTCTGAGCTGGGGAGTAAGAATTTCAAAATGAGACTAGATCTAGATGAGATAAACTAGGCAGAATTATCATCTTCACCACCGCCATGCAAAGGCAGATTGCCGGTATCTTGTTTTGAGGGTTTCGCTGGGAGTCTGATGGAGATTTGATGAGTGTTTGACAGGTTTTTCGGGTTTTTGTTCTGCGATGTGCGGCGTTTGTTGTTGGCTCGGTTGGTTCGTGTTGATAATCCTGCTCTTGTTTTAGAGTTGTCTAGGTGGTGTAGGAGTAGATTATTTGTTGTAAGCGTAATGGGCGTATATGTCTCGTGCTGTTTTGCTAGCGGATTTTTTTATTTTGTTGGCCCATATTCTTCTTTTCATCACACCACCGATTACTTTACGATGCCGATAATCGTCATGGTTTTTGTGGTGGTGCCTCCTTTTGGGGCTACTTCTATTGCAGGTGAGCGTCGGAGTCGAACTTTGGTGCCTATTCAGTTGAGTTTGCTTCGGCCGTTTGACATTGTGTGGGGTAAGGTCGTTGCTTCGGTTGTTCCTATTTTGTTTCCTGCTCTGGTCTTCGCATTTACGGCTTATCTGAAGGATAGTGGTTTCCCCTTTTTTGATGTTGTGCTTTTCTTTGATGTTGTGTTTTGGTTGGTTATGGTGGTGGCTGTCGCTTTTGCTGTTGCGTCTGTCTCTGTGCTGATCTCGACATTTGCGAAGAGTTCCGCAGCAGCAGTCAGTCTGATCTACGGCATATTTTGCTTATTGCTGGTATTGTTCCTGCGCGACCCCATCTACTACTATTAGAATATTGGAAATATTGATGCATATAGCAGGAGTGGTGGTTGCAGAGTGATGGCAAGAGTGTTTGATTTTGGTGCAATAGCCCTGTTGGCTTTATGTATAACAGGAGTATCTGTTTGGTGGGCGTCTAGGAGGTTGCGTTTACCGGCTAGAAAGTAGTAGCTGGTGGGCGTCTAGGAGGTTGCGTTTACCGGCTAGAAAGTAGTAGCTAAGCGAAAGTGGCTTGTTGTTTTTTTGATGACACTCACCACTTTTGCTGTTGCGCCTTTCTCTGTGCCTGTTTCAGCATGTGTAGCGGCTCGTCTATTAGTTGAACGTATTGGAAATTGCGTTTCCTGCCAGAAGCAGTGTTGCATATTTGGTGTTAAACTGACGCGATGTTGTATAAAGAGGTTCTTGACTGGCTATACTGCAAGCAGTAGTTGTTGCAAGTGGTGGGGTTTGGGTTTTGATGGTGTCCGGTGTCGTAATCCAGTAAGAAAGTATCGGTGGTCAAAATGTCAACTGCTGTGGCTGAGTTTCTCGCTTCTGTAAGTTGGCGCATCAAAGCAGCTTGGATGTTTGCTGCCGCGGAGCGTTGGTTGCCTGTTGCTGCGGTTACTGCGCTTTTATTGGTACTCCTATCTCGTTTAATGTTGTGGGAGCAGCTTGAATTCGTGGCCCTGCTTGTGGGGGTAGGCACTGTTGTTGCTCTGATTGTTGGATACGCTACTCGAGCAGTGGGTTTGGAGGCTGCAGCTCGGTCAGTTGACCGCCAGTTGGCCACCAATGATGCTCTCGCAACATCGTTACAATTCAAAGACCTGCCCGGTGTGTTTGGGGAAAAGGTACGAGCTCGAGCTGATACTGTAGTCCGCCGGAGTGAAGTGCAGGCAGCGGTTCCTTTGAAGATTCAATATCCCCCGCTGGTAATTGCGGTATTAGTGTCGCTGCTTGCTCTGTATATTGCATTTTTTGTTACTCCGGCTGCTGGTAAAGTCAGTATCAGCCAAATTGAGCTTGAAGCACTAGAAGAAGAAACAGAGAAACTACGTGAACACATCGCAAGTATTATTGAAGAAGAAGATCCTTTATCGCCAGATCAAGCTGAACTGGTTTCTCAGCTTGAAGACTTAGTGTCAAAGCTTGAAGAAACCACCGATCTAGACGAAGGTTTAGCTGCATTAGACCAAACCCGCAGTGAAATTGAGGCAAGCATCACAGACCAGTACTTATCTGAGAAGTCAGCAGTTCAAGGTTTAAATCAATCACTCAAAAATCGTCCGCTTGTTGATGGCCAAGCCGATGCAGCGAGTCAGCTAGAGCAACTAGCTGACGATTTAGAAACGCAAGATCAGGAAGCTCTAGCTGAACGGCTTGAAGCATTGGCTGATACCCAGACAGCAGGCAATTCTGCTGCTGCTGATGCTCTTAAAATGGCTAGTGAAGCTTTGGCATCAGGTGATCTAGAACAGGCAAAGAAGGCTTTAACAGAAGCAGCGTCAGCCCAGAAAGCCGGCGAAGCTTCAGTAGCAGATCAGACTACTCGAAGCAACTCAGCAAATGCGCTAGCAGACTCTTCGAGCCGTTTAAAGGGCCTTAGAAGTCAGCCGGGTGGTCAGGGTCAGCAGCCGGGTGGTCAGGGTCAGCAGCCGGGTGGTCAGGGTCAGCAGCCGGGT
>JAPPJC010000031.1:6931-10461 GCA_028820455.1 Acidimicrobiaceae bacterium | reverse complement strand
TGAGCGTGAGCCTCTTGAGCCTGAGCCTAACCAGGGATCTCTTGAGCGTGAGCCTCTTGAGCCTGAGCCTAACCAGGGATCTCTTGAGCGTGAGCCTAACCAGGGATCTCTTGGTTTCCGTCTGGGTTTAGGCTTAGGTCTCCAGTGTAGTCTGGGTCTGATGTGATAGAGTACTGCCGCCAATACTATCAGGCCTAACATTTGTGGTCTCATCAGCGCAAGGATGATGACAGCGATTATGATTGCCTTGCGTTTGCGTGTCGTTGTTGCTGTGCTTTGTATGCTCTGTATTGTCGTTGTGCTCTGTCTTGCTGTTTTCTGGTTTTGCGTAGAACCTGCCGACATTCTGCTTCTCTGGCTTCTGCCTGCTCTAGTGCTTCTTCGGTTTCTGCTAGTATGTCTAAGGCCTGCTCTTGCCTGCGTTTGGCTGCTGCCAGCTCGTCGAACGCATGCCGCCATTCCTCGGCTGCTCCTGTGGCCGCGGTCGATATGGGGTCTCCAGTCGGGTCCATAGGTGGCCTGCCTTGCGGATGCGATGGATTGTCTACCTGGTCAGGCTTGTTAGCTCGGCTATCTCTGTGGTGGTTACACCTGCGTTGTGCGCCATTAGTATGCCGTGGTTGCGCTCACCTACTAGGTGCGTGTGGTTGTCTGCTGTCTCGGCCAGTCGTTCTTTGGCCTGCTGTAGTGCTCGTTTGGCTGCTTCTAGTTCCTGTATTTCGTCTGGGATCAGACTGTCTGACATTCGTTCATATGCTGATTTCATCATACCCCTTCTGTGATTCTAGTTCTTCGCATATTAGTTGGTAGAAGGTTTTGCTGTCCTCTAACTTTTGGGCTAATTCCTTTTTGTGTTTAAAACTTAATTCTGTCATAAAGTTGGTGGAGAATCCACGGACGCAGTAACACAGGCCTCCGCCAGCGTATCAGATACGTTTACGTTCACAGTGCTGTCAACAGGTCACAGCTGGATCGCGTACTCGCAGGATCCTCACAGGTGAAACAGGCCGCACCCCAGCAGAGTCCCCGCAAACGAGCCCACGTCTGGATCGCGAAACGTGGTGTGACCATCGAGCGGGTACTCACCGACAACGGTGGCTGCTACCGCAGCCTTGTGGTGTGAACCCATGCGAAACACACAACTGGCAGACGCCTGCCAAGGAACACGATGACATCCCACCTGAAGTGTCATCAAACGAATTAGCGGCCATATTGAACTATCTCGGACTTGGTGTCCGCGCTTTGCCGCTGGTGACACGAGAGGTGCATATCAATTCAATGTTGTTATCCACGCCTTGCCGTGGCTAATCTTAGGTGAAACGTGAACGGAATGGAAGAGGTGCTATGAAATCCATCACACACGCAGTCATGGTTGGCTGCATTATGACTTTAGCGGCTGTGTCCTGCGGCGGTGACGGTGAAGACGAGTCTGTCGCCTATTCTGCCGACGGCGGCGAGGGTGTCCAGGCTACTGCTGTGGTGATCGCGCCCGATGGATCGGAGATCGGCACCGTGCAGTTCGAGCAAGGTACAACGGGCGTGCTTCTCACAGTTGAAGTGTCAGGGTTGTCGCCGGGTGCTCATGGTATTCATCTGCACGCTGTGGGTGCCTGCACACCTGATTTCACTGCCGCAGGCGGACACATCAATCCGGACGAGGGGGTCCACGGCCTGCTGAACCTGGAACGAGCCGCCGACAATCAAGACAACGGCGACCTCCCCAACCTCTACGTCGCATCCGACGGCACCGCTCGTGCAGAGTTCTTCACGACGTTAGTGACAGTAGCGGGTGGCAGCATGCCGGAATTGCTTGACGACGACGGATCGACAATAGTCATCCACGAGAACCCCGACGACCATGAGACCCAACCCATCGGCGGTGCTGGCGACCGTGTAGGTTGCGGCGTCATCCAATGACGTCGTTACAGTTTTGGTCATTACCATCCTGGTGATGACACCTGCGAGTTCAGCAGCGATAGCCGACAACTCGTAGGCGTGATGACGGCATGCGACTGAGAGGCCGTGCCATGCGTACCGGATTCGTGTAGCCAGTTCGAGATCAGAGTATTCGGGTGGGCCAAGCAACTGAGAAAGTCGCACACCGACCGGGTTGCCAATTCGTTCACTTGATGACTGCATACTTCACAGTCTGCCATCGGCGATTCGGGGAAGCTGCTCAGTTCGTTCTATTCATGTCGCTCGTCACTGAACCCTAGAATTGTCATGCCGCCGTTTCTCCGAGTTTGGGAATAACGGTGTCGGATGTGAGTAATTCTGTAGCACCGACAGCGGTGATCCGCTTGTCAAGCCTAAACCGGCGGGTACCAGCATGCACCACTAGCAGGTGGTCGAGTTCCAGGTCCGTGATCGCAACGTGCATGGATTTGGTTGTGGTGGGCCTATCGGTTCTTTTGATCTCGAACCCCAGAACTCGGCCGTTCAGCTCTAGCCGAAGGTCGAGTTCTGCACCTCCATGGGTTGACCAATAAGACGGCGAGGCGCGACCGTACCTGGCCAGTAACTGTTCAATGATCATTCCTTCCCAGCTGGCCCCGAACTTGGGGTGCCTTTGGAGGTCGTGCATTGTGTTTATCCCTAAAAGTCGGTGAAGTAACCCTGAGTCCCGCACGTAAAGCCGAGGCGATCTGACCTGGCGTTTGGAGATATCAGCATGCCATGGCGGGAGTTGCCTGACAACGAGAGCGTCGCTCAGCGCGTCTACGTAGCGTCGCACAGTGGTAGCCGACACACCGATCGACCGGGCTATCTCAGCGCCGTTCCACCGCTGAGCGTGACAATGCGCTAGCATCGTCCAGAATCGCCGCATCGTTGTTGCCGGGTAGCGGAACCCCAGCCCGGCGAGATCCCGTTCCAGGAATGTGGAGATGTAGTCGTCACGCCAAAGGTTCGACGTATTATCATCGGAAGCGAGAAAAGATTCGGGCAGACCACCACGCAACCACAGTTCGTTGATACGGTCAGCGCCTACATCCGTGAGACGGAAACCGCTCAGCTCCACAAACGTCACCCGACCGGCCAATGATTCCGCACTGAGCCCCACCAGTTCAGGTGAGGCACTCCCCAGTATTAGAAAGCGCCCCGGTCGACGGTTTTCATCAACTAAAACACGCAGCATGGGGAACAACCCCGGTGCTCGTTGGGCCTCATCGATGATGATGGTCTCACCCGTATCACGTAGAACCAGAGCAGGTTCCGCTAAAAGAGCAAGGTCGCGATAATCTTCGAGGTCGAAGAAAGCATCCCGGGGCGAGTGGATCGTTTGACGGGCCAATGTTGATTTCCCTGCCTGGCGGGGACCGGTCAGCAAAGTCACAGGAGCACGCTTTACAGCACTACGTAAAGTCTCCTGATCGATCGATCTTTCCAGTAGTGTCACACAAACCAGCCTATCCTTGAAAAACGGTCACCACATGTATGATATGGCAAGATTATTGTGTGTTGCCGGTGAATTCGGCCGCACCTTTGCAGTCATACTCGCATATATTGTTGATCTATAAGGCTTGCCCTTG
>JAPPJC010000031.1:0-6831 GCA_028820455.1 Acidimicrobiaceae bacterium | reverse complement strand
ATCTTCCCCTTGACCTGGAAACGGACTCTTTTGAGGTGCTGATTGAACTAGCTGAAAGGCTTGCCCTTGATCTTCCCCTTGACCTGGAAACGGACTCTTTTGAGGTGCTGATTGAACTAGCTGACACGTCGTTCATCGTTGTGCAGCTCATACACAAACAGAGCACAATGCACACATAATCCAATTTATAACATAAAAACATGAAAACATCTAATAATCTCTATGAAATTCAGTGCGCTCTCGATCATTTTGAATAGCGGATTCACGGAATCTTCCGCACCAGATCAAGCACATCTTTTTGGTGGGCTTGTTGTATTTCATCAGGTGAGATCAATCTTACCTGGGAGTCTGCTGATCAATCCTGATTCCACTCGATCCGCAAGTCTTTGAAATGGAGTTCTGTGATCGCAGAACTCCTGATTCGGGATTTACTCAGTAGGCTCCTAAGGTTATCAGAGTATCTTCAATCCGTCCTTGCCGACTGAACCACATCCCGAGTGTCTGCATTAATAGTATGTTTCATGATATTTCAGGTTGTGAAGGAGTGTGAGAGTGGGTATATTCATGTTATGGACGTAAGCACTGCTGCTCTGTTTCTTGGATTGTTCGGAAGTATGATGACCCTATTCGTGGGGTCGATCTGGTATCAGCACCGCGATATCAGAGAGACACGTTCAGAATGTGCTCGGCTGATCAAGGAGTCCAATACAGAGTGCACCCGTCGGGTTGAACGAGCCACCGATAAGTTGAGCGCAGAGTTCGGCGAGCACAGGCGTTTCGTTGAGAAGCAGCACAGTGAGTTGAAGTGTACGATAGATGATAACCGCAGGCTCAATGAGAAGCAGCACAGTGAGTTGAAGTGTACGATAGATGATAACCGCAGGCTCAATGAGAAGCAGCACAGTGAGTTGAGGCAGACCTTCGATAGGTTCACCATCATGTTGACGGATGTAGTTGAGCGTTTGGCTCGTCTTGAAGAATTCATGCGTCATGATAGAAGAGATCCGCAACCTCTTGAGCACAGTGAAGGTGTTAGTAACCCCCTTTGAGGAGTCGGACAGCGCGTGACGCCTATGGAACAGAATTCAGAACCAGATCGGGCTCCGCAAACATGAAACAGCCCAGGAATCGACTTAAAAAGTCCGAGGATAACCGATCTAAGACTCCGAAGTTGACGGCTGCTCGATCAGATCACCGGGGATTCTACTCTGAACCTCCAGAACGGCTATGAGAGTGTTCAAAGTACCCTGAACCTCACTGATCTTTGCGTCGAGTGCGCTGATCTTTGTGTCGAGTTCGTTGATCTTGGTGTCCATCTTGTCTTCGAGTGCGCTGATCTTTGTGTCGAGTTCGTTGATCTTGGTGTCCATCTTGTCTTCGAGTCGGTCGATCCTGGAATTCGTGGTAGTCAATGTGAACAGCACCAAGGCTGTGAATATGCCACCGATCAAAGTGGGCAGCATGGCAGAAGTGAGTGTTTCACGTTTTGTGCTTGTAGTAGCACGCTGAGGCTCCTCAGCTACCACAGTTCGCTGTGGAGGAAACTCTGAAGACTGCGAATCGGGTGTGTCGGTCATTTGTGTGGAAGAACCTTGAGATGCAGGCACAGAACCAATTATAGACGCAGAACCGGACGAAGACGCAGAACCAGGAACAGATACAGAAGCAGGAACAGACGAAGACGCAGAATCAGATGGGCTCATACAATCTCCTATCCAAACCATGCAACATCAAAACGATGATGCTCCAACAACATCACAGACAAGAACTCGCCACCGAAAACCTCTAGCTGCAAAACTCATCAGTCACACATATATTAACATGAAAAATAATATTATACAACATCTACTCCTCGAAACACTGCCAAAGACGGGCAGCGAAAGCCGAGCGGCTAGGTGTTTCCACGCGTCCATGCGGTCATGATCACGGTTCAAACCCACCCGGATCCAACGTCTACGGTTATCATCTAGGAAGTAGCGGACCGATGTTATGGTTCTGTGGCGGTTGGTTCGTTTTGTTCTGCGATTCGGGCCAATCGTTTGATGAGTTGGTTCCACAGCACGGTGTGGGGTAGTAGAAGAGACCACCAGTAGAGGCGTCCGGCGATACCGTGGGGATGGAACCTCGCGAGTTGTCGGAGGGTCGTGGTTCCATCGTTGTTGCTTGTGATCCGCCATTCGAGCCACGCCTTACCCGGTAGTTTCATCTCTGCTCGCAGTCGTAGCACTTTCGGTGGTTCGTATACTTCTACCCGGAAGAAGTCCAGAGCGTCGCCTACCCGCAGCTGGTCGGGATGTCGACGTCCCCGGCGCATTCCCACACCTCCGAGCAGCTCGTCGATCCAACCTCGGGCTGCCCACAGACTGTCGGCGAAGTACCAGCCTCGTTCGCCGCCGATCCCAGCGACGGTTGTGAAAACGGCCTCGGATGACGCGTGGGCGAGTGCTTCTCTCGTGTCTGCCAAGATGGTACCTCCCGCCCAGGCCGGATCCTGAGGCATCGGTGACGCTGCGGTGTCCACCGGCGAAGCACTGTCCGTCCAACTCGTCGACACGTTGAGATCACGCACATGCGAGAGCGCACTACTGACGGCGTCATCGAATGAAATAGGCCGATGAGTGCGAGACGTCTCGGTGACAGTGGTACCCGAAGCGGTGGGTATGGTCGACCCATTCGTGTCACTCGTGCTACTCGACTCATTCGTGTCGGCGGGCGCGGGTGTGACCACTACATCGTTTATCAGGCTGTCCACAAGAGGCCGCGCCAAGCCGATGGGCAGGGGTGTGACCAGGTTCACCCAGTGCGAGGACAGGCGCGGTGTCAGCACGGGAACGGGTATTATAAGCCTGCGCGGCAGTCCGGCCACAGCTGCGTAACGTTGCATCATCTCCCTATAAGTGAGCACTTCAGGCCCGCCTATCTCCACGATCCCGCCGGGTGCTTCGGGTTCATCCAGCACAGCCACGAGGTGATGTAGCACGTCGGTGATGGCGATCGGTTGGCATCGGGTGCGAGTCACCCATCGGGGGCAGATCATCATCGGTAGCACCTCCACAAGATGACGCAGCATCTCGAAGGATGCACTACCCGAACCGATTATCACCGCAGCTCGCAGCTCTGTCACCGGTATAGGCCCCGAGGCAAGGATACGACCCACCTTGTGGCGGCTGGCGAGATGCCTCGACAGCACCGCCGAATCGTCGTCTCCGAGTCCTCCCAGATACACGATGCGTCCAACTCCGGCGTACTCCGCTGCGAGCTTCGTGTTATCTGCACCGACGCGGTCGGTTCGCTCGAAGTCGTATGCGTGACCCATAGCATGCACCAAGTAGTACACGACGTCAAGACCACTGAAAGCCGATTCCAGTGACGTCGGGACGAGAACGTCAGCCTGTGCCACCTTGACGTCAGTTCGCCACCACACACGGTCGAGCCTACTCGGCGTCCGTGCCAAACAGCGTACATTATGCCCACGAGCAAGCAGAGCTGGTACGAGCCGTCCCCCGACATAGCCAGTCGCCCCAATGACCCCGATGTTCATACCAACAAACAGGTCACAAACAACATGGACACGACAGACACGGCCTCACAGCACATAGCTGTGCACAGTCTACATCACTCACAGTCATCTTCTCCACACCACACACAAGCGAAATCGTTGGATATCACCCTTTCGGTTCCAACGAACTCGGCTGCACGTGTTGCATCATGCTTGAGTAGCACTCCATCATGCTGTCCATAGTAGCCACAGCGTAGCGAATCTGCGTCATGCTCGAGGGCGAAGTTCAATGAAACCAGCAGCTGTGAAGCCTTTATCGAAGGCCAGTGCCTCGCGAAGACGCCGGGAGCGCATGACTTCAAAGCTTGCAGCATCCACGAAAGAATACACCCGTTCGTTGTGGCGTCTCAGCCAATGCCATGCTCTTGACTTTCGTTTCAACACCACGCCGCGGGTAAACACGGCGTAGGGCTTCCAGCCTCAGTCTTTCGCCAGCGACCAGATTCGTTTCAACGGGAGATCGGCTCTTATCTCCTCGCTGAGTTTGTCGTGGTTGCGGAACACTGCGTCGATCAGGCCGTCGGCGTCCCACACTCGGACGCGGAAGAACTGGTCACGCAACTCACGGCGTGCGCTCCTGTTGAGTCCACCCCAGGCCACTAACAGCCCTTGATCGGCGTTCTGAGCACTCAACACGCCATTGAGCTCCCGGACGATCTTCACGTTGAGGGGAGTTGGACTTGACTTGACTTGCACTATCAGGCGTGGACTGTCCAATCCGAGCGGACCACGACCGGCGAACACGTCAATGCCGCCGTCGGGTCCGGCCGGCGATTCCTCAGTGAAGAATCCCTCGGCTTTGAGAACTTCGGCTACGAGATGACCCAACTCATGACCGGCGAAGTGTTCAGCGATGTGGGCTTGGATCTGATCCCTGCCGAGCCTCTCCAGATCGAAATCCAACCCGTCGGAGTCCGTGAGGTCTGTCCCGCCATCGTCTATATTGTCTGGCTCATCGACGAAGTTACCTGTTCGACGGGTGACGGTTTCCGTCGAATGGACTGCACCGTCCGTCGTTTCGGTGGTTGGTCCGACCGAACACCGGGATCCTGGCCTGTGAGGAGAAGATGATGGAGACGCCTCCTAGCGTCGTTGCGCTTTATCGAGCAGAGGGTTAGAGACGCTCCGAGTGAATTTAGAAGATCCTGCTTGACAGCTGTGCGTGGCACATCAGTTCGCTTCCAGTCCACCGAGACGACATGGGGTGGCCTGGTATCGGAATCCGGGATGTTCCGATACCAGTATCCTCTCGTCACTATCCCAAGCGCAAGCTGGGAGATCTTCTTGCGTGGCAGTACCACCAAGTCGCCGACACGCACTTTCGCCCGCATCGCTCAGACCTGAGTTGTGTAGTTGGCAATTTGATTCTTGCTCGCTCCAGGCAGAGCATCGTTGATGATCGCTGCGATCTCATCACGGTTCGAGATCTCGGTCAGGTCGGGTAGCTGATCCCAGCCCACGCTGGCTACGCTCTCTTCAATGTTGGTGTCCTCGCGCTCGCCGTGTCTACCAGCCCTGATCAGCCACGCTGGTGGCACTTCAGCATGCTTGTTCCGTTCGGGGTTTGTCATTCGTTGTTTCTTCCTTCGTGTCAGAATCCTGGCATCTCGCGATCATCATATCAAAGAAGTCCTTGAAGCTATCGTTGAACCGCTTTGATGATGAAGCTGCTAGTCGACACTCATCTCCTACTTTGGGTCAATGAAGCACTGGAGTGTCTCTTAAGCATAAGAGAATGCCGCTGATGCTTCTGCAATCGAAGGCCAGCACCTCTTGCCGTGGGTTCTATCTGTCTGCGAATTGCGGTTCTTCAGGTGTCAGAGTCTCAGAGGTGGCAGGGTTTGGTTTATGCTCTGCTTGTGAGCGTGTTCCGATGCGGAGATATCCTTCTACATGGGATAGGCGTTCCCCGTTTCCGGCGAGCAATTCGCACAGCTCAGCCATTCGTCGGCGGCCTTCCTCAGCCTGCCGGTTGTTCTCAGATATCATTGCCGTGAATTTGGCATCGTATCTCTTATCGCGTTCAGCGATGGAAAGACGGAACTCAGCCAGCCGGGCTTCGTATCTTTCTTCCGCTCGGATTAGCCGGGCTTCGTATCTTTCTTCGGCTCGGACTAACCGAGCTCCGTATCTTTCTTCGGCTTGGGTGTTGCGAATGTCGATCCTGTCGAGGCGTTGGTCGAGACGTTTGAAAAAGAAACGCGCCAAGGCTGTGACAACACCTGCCAACGACACGACAACACCGACATACATGGCAATCCCCGTCAGTAGAGTGACCGTTCCAGAAGCCATATTCATCATTATACCCTTTCCCGGTGACATACGCCAAACACGAATAACAATCCAACCGCACAACCATATACTAGTATCATATACTAGCATATCATATAAATGAATATACTGTCAATAGTTGAAATACTATAAAATGGTAGCATGCTTATGTGTGTTCGCCAACCCGTTCAACTGATACTCACAATTGTCGACCCGACTGGTGGGCAGGCCGACCCCCGGTCACAAGATCCAAAACCTACAAGTTCCACACCATTCACTCTGACCACTCCAGCGGTTGAAGAATCCGAAACGATCAAGCTGGGTAGACAGTGCCGCTGAGGTGCCGCGTAGATCGGACCGGAAGTCGGGTTAGCAGCTTCCACAGCACAAAAATCCTTCACAAAGTCGGTCTGCAACACCTGAAACATGGTGATCGTGCTACTCGGCAACCCTCCTCTGCCAGGTGTTGTGTGTGTGACAGAGTCGGTGGGCTCGTTCACATAGACGCCCGAAAACTAGTCTCTATTCTCAATGGTGGAGGCTAAACTACAATCAACCAATCAACATCAGAACCCACTGACAGGTAGGTAGTATAGTCGGTGTTAAGTTTTTCGAGTTTTGCTGAGAGTCTGATAGAGTCTTAAAGACAGTTGGTGGGTGTCTGCTAGAAGGGATTTTATGCTGAATCGTGTTAAGAGTCCGGTTCTTGCTCTGGTTCTACTATCAGTACTACCCGTTTCCTCAGTGCGGTCTATGATGCTGGATCGTGTCGGGAATCCTGTTCTTGCTTTCGAGCTGTCTAGACGTTATAAGAGTAAGGCTTATGTCGTAAGCGAAAGAATCATATATGCTCTCTCTTATCTTTACCTTTGCTGTTCTGCGCTCGTTTTTGCGGGGACTCTTTTCCCTTCTTCGGGTTTTTTGGAGGTTTCGCAGTTTGATGAGGTCTTAGAAGCTGTCGCGTTGTTTTGTGCTGGTGGTGGGTTGTTGGGGTGTTTGTG
>JAPPJC010000023.1 GCA_028820455.1 Acidimicrobiaceae bacterium | reverse complement strand
TATTAAGGAGGACCCGTGCCCAACAACCCGTCCAGCCTTCGCGTTCGACTCTTCTATTCGTATTCCCACAAGGACATTCAACACAAAGAACGCATGGAAACGATGCTCGCCACTTTGAGACACCAAGCCTTGCTCCAAGGTTGGTCCGACACGCAGATTATGCCAGGCCAGAGCATCTCTGGAGCTATCCGCGTCGAACTATCCGAATCCGACATCATTGCCTTCCTCTTCAGTCCCGATTTCTTAGCTTCTGAAGAATGCCTCAAAGAATGGCGTTTCGCCAGACAATTAGCAAACAGTGGGCGTCTTGTATGCCGTGTGCCGATCATCCTTCGCGACTGCCCTTGGCAAGACTTTCTCTCTGACGATGACGTCAAGGCATTACCCGTAGATGGCAAAGCAATCACAACCTACCCAAACAGTGATTCCGCCTGGCGGGAAGTCTACGAAGGAATCAAGTCTGTTATTGAGTCTCTGCGCACCACTCACACTGCAAAACCAACATTCCTTGCAGGCCTCAACAGCACTGATTTGCCATTGTCTAAACCCGTATCTCTTAACGATATATTTGTGTTCCCCCGCTTGGTCACACAAGAGTACACCACCACCGCAGCTGGTCGCATTCGCGATAATGTCATATCCTCTGTGAGTGACCTCCTTGATCAAGGCCACTCAGTGATCCACGGCCAAGACAAGTCCGGTAAAACCGCGCTCGCCAAACACATCGTCCAGTCTCTCATAGACGATGATCAGCCAGTTCTATACGCCGACCTAAGCACAGTAACTGGTCGCCTAAGTGATAAATTTTTGCGGGTACTCTACAAAGACCAGTTCAACGGTGATTACGACCTTTGGCAACAGCAGGAAGACAAGACCCTGATCGTTGACAATATGACCGAGGCACCTAAGCTTCTGGATTTCATAGAAGAATGTTCTGAGATTTTCTCCCGCATCTACCTATTCGTGTCATCTGACATATTCCACTCATTTTTGATTGATGACTTCAGGTTGGCTGATTTCCAAACAGTCAGCTTAAAGCCGTTAACATATACGCAACAAGAACAGCTGATCAGAAAGGGGTCTAAGGCCTTAGACAGAGCAGACGAACTTACTGATGGATTTGTAGACCAAATCGAGGATCGTGTCAATTCTGTCATCATTTCGAACAAGATAGTTCCACGGTATCCTTTCTTCGTTCTTGCTATCCTTCAAACCTACGACGCATTGATGCCCCAATCGTTGCCCATTACGTCCTACAGTCACTGCTATTACGTCTTTATCTTAGCTAGCATTCGTCGTGCCGGTATCTCAGAAGCAGATGACGCGGTCAATTCGTCCTTCAACTTTGCAGAACAACTAGCCTTGGTTACCTTCCTCGCAGAAAAAGAAGATACCAGCAAACGTGTCGACTTCTCAGCATTCCAAAGTAAGTATCGCTCCGAATACTTTATTGAAACGTCGCTCATCAATCGTTTGACACACAAAGAGTACGGCATCATCACCGATGACGGTGGATTCAAGGCAGCGTACATGTACTACTTTTTCCTCGGTAAACTGTTTGCCGCCGATTCGGAACTAGCTAAGGAGTATCTTCCTGAATTATGCGATCACAGTTATGACGAAGGAAATTATCTGACGCTCCTGTTCACCATCCATCACGCTACGGACGACAAGATCATAGAAGATATCCTGCTCAGGACGATGGTAGAACTGGATGACGTAGCAATCGCGACCCTATGTAGAAATGAGACTTCCAGGTTCTCTAGTCTTGTGTCGGAGCTGCCAGAAAGCGTGCTCTCAAGTGACTCGGTTGAGATAGAACGGACAAAGAACCGACAAAGGAAGGATGAACTGGAGAGATGGTACGACGACGAATCCGAAGGACAGCAAGGCGAAGGAACTAAACGAGGTGAAAGAGTCGAACCAAATGAAATCAATATATTGCGCGTCTTGAAGAACAACAAGATTTTGGGGCAGGTGCTTCGCAACCAATACGGAAATCTCCATAAGAACCGAATTGAGGAAATTGTAGAGACAATAGCCGATAGTTCCTTCAGACTCATAAACACCCTGTTGAAGAATGAGGAAGAAATACGAAGCCTTGCGTCGTATATCCATACGAAATGGCCAGAAGCGGATCTTGGCCAAATTCAAGAAGAGTTGAGGTTTTTGTCGTTTGTGTGGACGATAGGCAATATTGAACAGGCAGTGCACGCTGTGAATGTACCTAGCATTCACGGGGCTGTTGATGCGGTTGTAACGAAGAATGACACCCCTGCCTACAAAATCCTCGGATACTTTTATCAGTTGGATAGCGGAGAGACGCTAACCAACGACAAGAAAAAGAAACTGGCGAAGCTGTGCAAAGAGTATAAAAAAGATAATTTTGTCAAACGTGTATTGTCGCTTCGTACACAGTCGTATATGAACACCCATCGCAGCCAACCAAACATTGAACAGTCGATATGCTCGGTTCTAGACATCCCATATAAACCGCGACCCAGGCTGGCCAAATAAAGCATCAGACAAAAGCGAAGGCAAGTTCTGGAATGCAGGTGCACACGCAACGTCTGGCTACAGCTAACACAATACCCAATTGATGGACACAGCCAACCAGATGACAGCAGTGGTGCAGAACGCGGTAGGAGACAAGGGTTACTCCACACCTAACTGGCGAAATCGTGCCTTCATACACCAACCGCAAGTGATTCTAAGAGTCGAATATGAGTCAGTCAAGACACGACCGGGAGAGAGACCGCATCGCGGCTGACTGGTCGAGCAATCCTTCGTTCATTTGCGATGGCTGCGAACTGGAATACAAATTCCCACGTAACTTGACCATCACCACAGAATCCCGATACGCAGCAGGATCGCGGGCTGACGTCGTGGCGACTGGAACCGATGGACGAGTAGTGGGAGTCGTGGAGGTTGTAGACACACATAGGCCAACACCTCGTGCTCTCGCTGAACAAAACAAATTGGATTTCGCTTTTTACCGTCTGCTCAGCTTGCCGTCTCCACCCAAAAAACGCAGTATTGACGACGAAATCAGCAAAGGGCAATTCTGCTACCCCGATGCCAGACAAAGAAAGCATGATGGTACCGCTTGGCTGTGCTCTGGGACTGCCTAACATTCTTTGAAGCACTGAAAGGAGCGAACCGGGCTAACGATTGGGATGCTCCGCGCTGTGATGTGTGTGGTGAGTATTTCCACAATAATCAAATCAGCCGTGCTGCATTCAGAGATTGGTCCTATGACCCTTATACCACCTTCTGCATCCATTGCGCTGCACGTTGTGATGCAAGCGAAATGCAGTGGCGGGCACCTGGTGAACTAGCTGGTGGTGATCCCCGCGAATGGACACCTTCTCCAGACTCTGACCCCGCCGACTTGTTCTTAGCTTACCACACAGCGGCTTTCTGGTCTATGGTTTGGTCGAACCGAGTCGACTCTCTCGACACTTACGATGGCAATCAGCACGAGAACGCGGAAAACGCCACTGCTAAAAGGCTACCACTGGTAGACGCTGCACTTGACACCGGCGAATGGGGGAAAGCCATGGATTTGCTTCTGCCAGTAGGGGCTCCAGGGTGGGCTGTACACGAAGACGAACCAGAACGAATGCTAGCCTTTCGCGCTGACAATTGCAGAGGAACAGCTACGGCTTGGAATAGGCTAATGTCTCAAATTCTGGCCGTCTTACCCTGTGAACTGGTAGCAATCATCAAAAAAGGCGAAGAAGCCCATTCAAAAGATAGAGCATCTACCGCATCAGAGCTCTACTATACGCAGGGAAACCTAACTGGCCACTACTAGAAGACGACATAAAACGCGGAGAGCCCTTAAAACACTCATAATGGTAATATCTCGCGAGGAGTGACATAAAACTTAGATAGCGCGGATAGCAAACCTTAGGAGAGCGAGCAGTTGATCCAGTGAATGTAATCAGATAGTACCACACACCTACACTGGCTAATGCCGCATTGATTGGTAACTAACGTTATTCAGGGTTTTCATGAGCTGTCACAGTAGCAACCTCAACGTCTTACGAATCAGCCTTGGGGCGTATCCAGTCGCTCACGACATTGTTCCATGATAGAACCGAAGAATTATGGCCTTCCCAGGTTGGAACGAAATTGATATCTGAGGAGTCTGGCCGCTCAGCTTCTGCTAAATCTGGTATTCGTATTAATAATGGAAGTTCTATCCCCCATCCAAGTAGAATCGCTGTTTGAGTCGGCAGGGATGGTATGTCATTCATGAGTGTTCCAAGATTATCGGGAACCAACTTGCTTATAAGTTGTTGGTCGTGGTCATTAACAATACGATGAATTAGAAAAGTGTTGGCTTGAGAGAGTACTGTTGCTGAAAGTTCACTTGGACGTTGTGAAGCTACCACAAGAGAAAGTCCAAACTTTCGGCCCTCACGCGCTATACGTTCAAAAGCTTGACGACAAAGTACTTTTTGAGGAATTGTTAGATCATCATTAATGCCCCCAGACCGTCTGCTCATAAGAGCGTGTGCTTCTTCTGCAACAAGTATTCTAGGAATGACCGTATGAGATGACAATCTATGTTGCCTTTCCATAGACTCTAGTAGCAAACGAACAAATACAGATACAAGGATATGGAGAATATGACTTGGCACGAGACTCAGGTCGACAATTGTGATCTGACTCTTTGGTGGTGTAGGAGCGTAACACTCGAGCCAGCTTTCTAGAGTTTCTTCATTATTCAAAGCACAAATTGACTTCAGCCTCTCATCAGACATTGCAATACGCAACCGTTCAATCATTGGCACAACCCAGGCAGATGTATCAACATCTCGTGCAGCAGCAATTAGAGGAAGTAAGTCGAGAATATTTTTAGCATCAAATTGTATAGGTCTGTCATCTAGTGCTAAGTCGTCTTGAAGCACGTCAGACAACCCAGCTTTTTCAATAGCAGCATCAAAGAGCTGAAGAAGTTTCTGGGCTTCGGTTATATCGGGGCCATCAGTTCCATAATTCCAATTAGACTTGTATGGATCTCGTCTCTTGTCAAGAACGCTTTTTAGTTCAGAAACTAGTTCATTGAACACCTGTTGATCAGTGCTATGATTTGCTGAAAGCTGCTCACAAGCTTTGAGTACATTTTCAAGCTTGGAGAGATATCCGGGAACAGCAGTAGGTTTTACTGTTTCTATCATGAATTGGTTCACTATGCTACGCCCAGCGATAAGTTGAACGACACCAGGAGGTGTACCTGATATGTTATTTGTCCGTAACATTTGGAGTGCTTGGCGCAACTGTGGAGCTTGAACCTTTGGACTTGCTTCTGCGAAGGAAATCCATTCTTGGTAGTTCCATAACCAGTAAGGCACTCTGAACTGCTTAGTTTCTCGTTCGTCATCGGGTATGGCGGCAAATTTACGAATTGCGACACCATTTGGAGCGTCATCAAAGGCAGTAAGGTACTCTCCGTTCATGTCAAGAATTATTGAGTTGAATCCCTTGATCTGTGTTGGTGTCGATAGCGCACTCGCTCTGAGTAGGTGTGCCACAGAGCAAGATTTTCCACTGCCCGTGTTTCCGAGGATCGCAAGGTGGCGAGAAAATAGTCGATTTGGGCTCAGATACAGATCAGCGTTGGCTGCAAGAGGTACACAGCCAATCATTATTGCCAATTCATCTGGAGTAGAGAACGGCAGGACAGAGTGCATTTCATCTGGTGTAGGTAGACGTACCGGGTCACCAACGGTGGGGAATATTGAGGTACCGCGCTCAAGGCGTACAATGCTTTTGCTTCCCTCCGGGCGTTCACTATATGTGAGAATTCCCAACGGTATAGAGCCTAAACGTCGGATCGGGCTCGGGAGATCGACATGATCTTGCATGAAACGACTAGGCGGTGTGCTATCGGGAGCAACTTCCACCCAAGTGACCATAGCTAATAAAGCACCATTTTCGGAAGGCAACACGATGTATTGGTGGATTCTTGGAAAGTGCTGTAGAGATCCTTGTCGTAGTCCTGTTCCGTGTGGTGCTTCTGGGAAGATTGCTACTTCAATCTTGTTTGAGGAAACTCGCTCAACAATGCCTACCGTAGCCGAATCACGCTCCTCTACAGTGTGCTGAGAATTCAGGCCATTAGTCATAATAACTCTTCATGACGATCGGATTCTGAGGTATTGAAAGCAATGCCACGGTCTTGTGAGATTTTGACAGCTTGCTTCAAGAGAAATTCTGACGATGGACGTGGAAGCCACTTGTCAACTAGAGATTCTAGATCCGCCATATTATGCCCCAACATAAGGCTAATCTGCCCTGAACGGTGATGACTATTAACAAATTGTGCAATACGACTCATTTTGTCGTCATAGCTGATTATAAGCAGATGAGTGCTAGGAATTGTGAGCATATCTTCAATGATCCGATTTATATGTGAATCTCCAAAACTATAGCCGTATGTAACTAGAGCACTATGAGGCCTGCATAGAGCAGCTGAAAAGTCTCGAAATAGATCTGCAAACGGAAAATATGTCGTTTCTAAATCCTTTGCTGCATTCGGATAGATAATCAGGCTGTTATGTCCCGCGGATTCAAGTGCATCAGGGGGAGAAGAGTGTTCATATGCAGCAAAGGGCAGTGGATATCGTATTACGTGTTTATTACTATTTTGGAATATCCAGTCCACAGAGCCGTGCAGTTTGGTTAGTCTGAACACTCCATCTAGATGCCTAGGATCACGGACTGAACCCAACGGGGAATAGAAATAATCAATCTGTGCTTGAGAAGATCGAAAGACAGGATTGAGGGATCCGACGAATCTATCTATGATCCTGAGACCCAACAACTCTGCACCCCATTCTAGAATACGATCATAGTTGGTGGTGAAAATGTGAAGTCGATCGCGTGTTGGATTGCGACCTGCAAAGGATGCCAAAAAGGATGTGAGTAAGCTGCGCGTAGAGTGACCATCCGTTGTAGTGCTCATAGCATTGTCATGAATGATATATTCGGTACGCAAAATGTCAGAGTAGATTTTCTCTAACGCATCGTCAATAGCTTTCTGAAGTATGTTAGCAGCGTCTTCGTTTATGTGGTTTAGACCCTCCGCCGCTGAGATTGCGATTCGTAAGTAATCCTCAAGGTTCGGTTTTCCACGTGCTGTATGTTGAGCTGATCTTCGCGCGGCTTTTTTTATGGATTTTTTAAGTTCATTGTCATTGATTTGCAATGGCTTTGACATATCAAAAATGTTACCATTATCAGCCTTCTGGACTAGACCCATAGATAAGCCTGCCCCAACTAAGAGATTGAGGTGCTCCACTTGTAGCAAAGCAGCTAAGTATGGTTCCACTTTCGTGCGTTTGGGTATCGCGTCACCCTCTGAACAATCCAGATCTCCGAGAAGGACCCGCTCGCCGGAATCGAGCATCTCAGCGAATCCATCAACATTAGTATTAGACATTTAAAACCCTCCAAACAGGACATATTGACATATCTGATCGTTAAAGTTTAAAATAATGTACAATTTGGTATTATGTTGCCTTGATTTGAACGTTTCCAGTGAGCGAGTCCAGAAATCATAACGACGTATGTGCTTCAAGTCACGCTGGGTTTCATATCAGATAACCCCAACAACAAATAGTAGAGAAAGACGACTCTCTCTGATGCACGAAGTCCTCCGAAGAGACTAGTGTTTTTGGCATTTTCGCACAAATTCACACGAACTATAACGCTCTGAAATGGGATTCAACGATAGTGAAATGGGTAAAAATGAGCAAAATACGCATTTTGTGTCAGCCATGTAACACCTTCTCGTCTTATAGTTGCACTTAAGTGCCGACACAGATGACATAGATGTAATTTCACACTTCGTATGGTAGCAACTTTAGATAGGATTGTAACGCTGATGCGAGTACGAGCATTTAGCTCGGATCCACGGAGATGCCATTTGGTGGCATTGATTATGCAAGGGCGTGTGCACGAGGAGTAACGCGATTCGTAGTAGATTTGCTCGGCAGATTCATCAGGGACTCAGTCAGAGAGCCTGTTAGACGATGCGAGAAAGTTTGGAGGGTTAGCAGACGATGTGGATACCTATGGGAGGGCACCAGCTTAGGGTAAGTAGCATAGTCAGGAATCACAAATACTGTACCTTGAGGCAGTGTCGGGCGAGTCTCTGATTGCTGAACCACCAGCTGCCGCACGACTGTCGCAGCAACCAGCTTGTGACGGTGGTGTAGACGAATCTTTGATTACTTGACCGGATTCTTGCTAATCGCATCTACAGTGCGTAAGTGTGTCTTGCTTGTCGGTGATCCTGGTACAGTAGCTTGCTATGAGTGGTTCCGATTACAAGCCGAAGTTGATTGAGGTGGCGTTGCCGCTGGCAGCGATCAACGTTGCAGCGGCGCGAGAAAAAGCAATTAGTCGTGGACATCCTTCTACGTTGCACTTGTGGTGGGCTCGTCGGCCGTTGGCAGCGACTCGGGCGGTGGTTTGGGCATCGTTGGTGGACGATCCTTCTAGTGACAAGTCGCTGAGTGCTGCAGAGCAGGAAGCTGAACGAGATCGCCTGTTTCGAATTTTGGAGAAATTGGTGGAGTGGGAGAACACCAGCGATACTGGTGTGTTGGCCGAAGCCCGAGCTGAGATTGAACGTTGCTTCCCTGATGGGCCTCCTCCTATTCTGGATCCTTTCGCTGGGGGTGGAGCAATCCCGCTCGAAGCGCAGCGCCTTGGTTTGAAGGTGCTTGCTGGGGATTTAAATCCAGTGGCTGTGTTGATCAACAAAGCAATGATTGAGATTCCTCCACGTTTTGCTGGAATGCCTCCAGTACATTCCAGCATTGATAGGAGTCTCACTACCTGGGAGACAGCACAAGGACTCGCAGCGGATGTGGAAGCATATGGTCGGTGGATGCACGACGAAGCCAAGCACCGTATCGGGCATCTGTACCCTGATGCTGTTAGTCCCAACGGCGAGAATCTCACACCGATCGCGTGGATCTGGGCTCGTACTGTTGAGTCACCTGATCCTGCCTGGAGTGGCCATGTGCCACTTGTGAGATCATGGGTACTATCAAAGAAACCCCGAAAACCCAAAGTCTGGATTGAACCAATCATCAACCGCGAAACGCAAACGATCAGCTATGAGATCCGTGAGGGTGGTGATCCATCCTATGAACAGACTGTTGGAAGGAGAGGCGGTGTTTGTGTTGTTACTGGTTCGGCTATGCCGCTTAAGTATGTTCGGGCAGAGGGTATGGCTGGCAGATTGGGAAGGACACTTTTGGCAGTCGTAGCAGAAGGTCGTCGGGGTCGCATTTATTGTAACACGGGACAGCAACCGGTAGTTCACATACCAGAAATAGCTCTTGATGGTTCCCTCGGTGAAATGCCAACGAAACATCGCGATTTCAAAACTCCGGCTTACGGCATGCCCAGACTAGAAGAGTTGTTCACTATACGACAACTGACAGCATTGACGACGTTTTCGGATCTTCTCTCAGAGGTAGGAGAGCGGGTGCAGGTGGATGCGTTGGCTGCTGGTATGCCTGATAATGGAGTACGGTTACGTGATGGCGGCCGAGGTGCGGTTGCTTATGCGGATGCCGTGGTAACATATTTGGCATTCGTTATCGATAGGTGTGCTAACTCGTGGTCCTCAATTTGCACCTGGATTAGTTCGGCTGATAATCTGCGAAGTACATTCTCGCGTCAAGCAATTCCAATGACATGGGATTTCGCTGAGTGTAATCCTTTTTCAAACTCTGTGAGAAATTGGATGGCAATGGTTGTCGGTGTCAAAAGAGCCTTCACCCATATCCCAGCATCATCTGTTGGAAAAGTTGTTCAGCAAGATGCAAGAGTTTATGTTCGTGACTCCACGAGTGCAATTATTTCTACGGACCCACCTTACTACGACAACATTTCTTATGCAGATCTTTCGGATTTCTTCTACGTGTGGCTGCGCAGGAATCTTGCAGACGTGTGGCCTGATGAATGTGCGACGCTTTTGACGCCCAAATCCGATGAGCTGATCGCTAACCGTTATCGCGCTGGTTCGAAGCTCAAAGCGCAGGAGCATTTCGAGTCTGGAATGGCACAGTTTATGGCCGAAGTAGCACAAAGCCAGCCTCCGACTGCCCCTGCAACGATCTATTATGCCTACAAAGCGACCGAAATCGAAGATGGAGAGGTCCGCACCACTGGCTGGGACACGTTTTTACAAGCAGTGATTGACGCGGGCTTGCAGGTGACCTCAACATGGCCGATGCGCACTGAAAAGCCGGGACGTATGGTGTCTGTAAGCTCCAATGCACTTGCATCCTCAATCGTGCTCGCGTGCCGTCCACGACCGGAATCCGCCACACTTGCCACTCGTGGTGAGTTCATAGCGGCACTGCGTAATGAGCTACCCGAGGCTGTGCGTCTACTACAATCCAGTGATATCGCTCCAGTGGACATGGCGCAATCGGTGATAGGGCCGGGTATCAGAATGTTCTCCAGATATGTGAAGGTATTGGAAGCCAACGGATCGCCGATGCCGGTGTCGACAGCGTTGTCGATCATCAACAAAGTACTCGGTGAGGCACTTGACGGTAAGGAAGCCGATCTTGATGCTGACACGCGGTTTGCGCTTTCGTGGTTCTCTCAGCACGGCTACAACCCTGGATCTGCTGGTGATGCTGATAGTGTTGCCAGGGCTAAGAACACTTCTTTGGCGGGGATTGTGGAGTCCGGTATAGGGGAAGCCAGAGCGGGTAGCTTCCGGCTTTTCGAACGGTCTGAACTGATCGGGGGGGGGGGGGGGGGGGGTTGGTCGCCCGAAACAGACACTCGCCGCACGGGGGGGGAAGCGTTGAAGTCCCGGGGGGATAGTTTGGTGCGTTGGGAATCCAAA
>JAPPJC010000027.1:67483-69317 GCA_028820455.1 Acidimicrobiaceae bacterium | reverse complement strand
TCATTTCACACCACCACCAGCACCCCCACTCCACCCTAGATCGCGAAGAGCCACTTGAGTGGCAGCAGCGACCTGTGGCGACAGTTCTGGAACGAAGATGGCAACGGTCGTCCGATCAAACCCAAATGTGAGAATTCCTGCCGAGATATTTTGCTGGAGAATCCGAAACACCGGCTTCGTCGCACAGGAGTCGAAGTCATCCGAGAAGGCTCCTACGTTACCAATACCAGAGCAGACATCCGCGCCAGCTACCGCAAGATATCTGTGATCATTATGAACGCCACCAAGCCCGAGTCCGAGACTCGACCAGTGAGGTAGCGGAGCGCGCCATCTTGGAAAAACAAAGCCCGCTAAAACATTTCGGCTGTTATTGCGTTATCTTGTACGCATAGTAGACGCTTACTAAGTACTATGCTTAATGAATGGATAATTTTCTACGTCAACTACCCGATATCGATCCCGCTGAAACCCAGGAGTGGATTGACTCCTTCGATGCTGTTCTAGCTCACGGGGGGGAAGTACGTGCTCGCTTCATAATCGCGCAACTGCTGGAAAGAGCAACCAAGCAAAGCGTTGGCCTTCCACCCACCACTTCCACTCCTTACATAAACACTATTCCCGCAGAATCTCAACCGTTCTTCCCAGGCGACGAAGACATCGAACGTCGTATTCGGGCTTTCATCCGTTGGAACGCAGCCGCGATGGTAATTCGTGCCAACAAGATCGCCGACGGCATCGGTGGACACCTTTCAACTTTCGCGTCATCCGCTTCGCTTTACGAAGTGGGTTTCAACCACTTCTTCAAAGGCAAATCCGATGGACAGCCAGGAGATCATATCTACTTTCAGGGGCACGCTGTGCCAGGTATTTATGCTCGTGCTTACCTCGAGGGACGTCTCACTGAAGAACAATTGGACAACTTCCGCATGGAAGTCGACGGTAAAGGATTGTCCAGCTATCCCCATCCACGACTGATGCCCGAATTCTGGGAATACCCTACTGTTTCGATGGGACTGGGGCCGATCAACTCAATCTACCATGCCCGCTTCAACCGCTACCTGCAAAACCGTGGTATCGCGAACACTTCAGAAAGCACCGTATGGTGTTTTCTAGGTGACGGCGAATGCGACGAACCTGAAACTTTGGGTGGCATATCTTTGGCTGGACGTCACGATCTCGACAATCTCAAATGGGTTGTCAACTGCAACTTGCAGCGTCTTGACGGCCCAGTACGCGGCAACAGCAAAATCATCCAAGAACTCGAAGGTATCTTCAGAGGCGCAGGATGGAAGGTCATCAAAGTTGTCTGGGGCACCCCCTGGGATGAGTTGCTGCTGCGTGACACAAACGGGGCTCTGCTCAACAAGATGATGGACACCGTAGACGGTGAATATCAACGTTACGCTGTGGAGTCCGGTGAATACATCCGCGAGAACTTTTTCGGGCCCAACCCTCAGCTGCTGAAACTGGTAGAACATCTTTCGAACCACGACCTTCGTGTCTTGCCTCGAGGTGGACACGACTATCAAAAGATCTACGCCGCTTTCAAAGCAGCCGCTGAAACAAAAGGGCAACCCACGGTGATACTCGCGAAAACCATCAAAGGCTGGACTCTGGGTGAAGGATTTGAAGGTCGCAACGCCACCCACCAGATAAAACAAATGACAAAACGGCAGCTTCTCGAACTACGAGAACGGCTGAGCATGACTGATGAGATCGACGAAGCCGACCTCACAGACGGCATCCCCCCCTACTACAAACCTTCCCGTCACAGGGAGTGGAACAGGTCCATGACGTGCCGGGGGCGTGTGATGACGGGGGCCTGCCCGGGCCG
>JAPPJC010000027.1:65953-67473 GCA_028820455.1 Acidimicrobiaceae bacterium | reverse complement strand
GAACGGGTCCATCCCTCGCCGTGTGGTACGAGATCACCTGCCCATAGAATTGCCATCCGACCGACCGTTCCTGGATTTGCAAAAAGGCTCCGGAAACCGAAAAGTGTCAACGACTATGGCTTTCACGGTGTTGCTGCGTGAACTGATGCGTGACAAAATCTTTGGCGACAGAGTAGTGCCGATAGTCCCCGACGAAGCCCGGACGTTTGGAATGGACTCACTGTTCCGTGAGTTCCGTATATACGCCCCACGAGGCCAGCTTTACGAGCCTGTAGATCACGATCTGCTGCTGTCTTACAGCGAATCCTCGGACGGGCAGATGCTCGAGGAAGGGATCACCGAGTCCGGTTCTATGGCTAGCTGGATAGCAGCCGGCACTTCACATGCGAATCTTGGAGTACCGATGGTGCCGTTCTACACTTTCTATTCTATGTTCGGCTTTCAACGGGTAGGTGATCTGGCTTGGGCTGCAGCTGATGCTCGGGCACGAGGATTTCTCATGGGTGCCACCGCCGGACGCACAACCCTACCAGGCGAAGGACTTCAACACCAAGACGGTCACAGCCATGTGCTGGCCTCCACAGTCCCCTCATGTGAAAGTTATGATCCGGCTTTCGCTTATGAGCTGGGAACCATCATCGCTGACGGGCTGCGCCGCATGTATCCTCCTGTGGCAGCTGACAGTGAAGACATCTTCTACTATATAACCATTTACAACGAAAACTACGAACAGCCAGCTCGTCCCGATTTTGTTACCGACGAAGACATAACCTGCGGAATATACAAATGGGACGACGGGCCCGACACCAAAAAGAAAAACCTCGAACGTGCGACAATCCTATTCTCAGGTGCGTCTCAAGGTGCAGCCCGAGAAGCCCAACAGCTACTCTACGACAATCACGCTATAGCCACAGAACTGTGGAGTGCGACTTCATACCAACGGCTGAGACGTGAAGGGCTTGAAGTTGAACGGAATAATCGACTGTACCCCGAAAGTAAACCCGTGATACCCTTGGTCACCCGCAAACTCGTAGACTCGCAAGGCCCGATCGTGGCTGTGACAGACTACATGTCACTTGTGCCCGACCAGATTGCCCGATTTTCGCCTCGGCCTCTACAAGTGCTGGGAACCGACGGTTTCGGTCGTTCCGATACCCGTGAAAAACTACGCAGCTTCTTCGAGGTGAACGCACCGCATATTGTGGTTACTTTGTTGTCGGCACTGGTAGCAGAAGGAAAAACCAAGCCCGAAGAAGTAGCAGCGGCTATAAAACGTTACGACATAGACCCCAGCAAACCCGATCCAAGCCATCCAGAAAGCGGCGCACACTAAAACGCACGTTAAATACTAGCACTGAGTCAACTGCGATATCACGAGTCGGCCGAAACCAAACCAAAGGTGTCAGAAGGATGAGAGGCCAGTTCATAGTTGACGGTGATATTCGGGGGGGGGGGGGAGCGGAAACGAGGGCTGAAAAATCTTTAAAAGCCCAGTACATGTTTATCGAAAAACATATAAA
>JAPPJC010000027.1:55895-65943 GCA_028820455.1 Acidimicrobiaceae bacterium | reverse complement strand
CCACACCCCCATTCCGGCTGTCTCCTGCGCCCCCCTCTGCTTATAAGCTCCAGCCCCCCACCCCCCGCCCGCGCCCGCCCCGGCCCCCCCCGTAGGCTAGGTGTCAGAAGGATGAAAGGCCAGTTCATAGTTGACGACAACACTCTAAAAGCACACATAGCTTCACCGAGTGCTGAACCCGCTGGAAAACATCCCGGGGTGGTGGTAGCCCATGAGTTTCCCACTCTCGTGAGTGGGAGCAGCTCCACTGCTACCATGGCTGCCTTAGCTGAGCATATAGCAACTGAAACAGGGTTTAGTGTGCTGGTGTTCGCAGCCCGCGGTATGCAAGGCTGCGAAGGGAACTTCTCTTTAAACGGATGGCGGCGTGACCTCGTGGGTGCTGTCGATTTTCTAGCAGACTCCACCGACTGTGAGAACATTTGGATCATCGGGTTCGGCACGGGTGGAGCTTTAGGGATAAGAGTAGCTGCCGCAGACGGCAGAATTCGAGGTGTGGCAAGTGTTGCAGCACCGGCAGATTTCTCGTATTGGGCTCGCAATCCACGCAAAATAGTGGTATGGGGACGCAAAGTCGGTGTGATACGTGATGAAGATTTCCCTGCTTCGTTGAACCGTTGGACGGCGCAGTTGCGCGAGTACAACACAATAAGATCAGCTCAAAAGCTGAGTGACAAAGACCTGCTGGTGATACACGGCAACGATGATGAACTCGTGCCCGTAATGGACGCACGTGCTATCGCTTCAGCCCACCCTGAACCGGAGCTACATATAATCAAAGGTGCCAAACATCATCTACGCCATGATCCAAGAGTAATAGCAATACTGCTGGGATGGCTGGAAAGACAGCGAGACACGCCGCACGAATAACCTTCACTCCGAGTAGGCGGTGGTATTACCCTTCTCGATGTTCGGAAGACAGCGAGACACGCCGCACGAATAACCTTCACCGACTCACTGGCTTCTGTGAGCCGGTAGAGATATCTCAAAGTCTGATCCCCTCCCCTCCTGAGATTCGACTGTCACATCTCCACCGTGGTGCCGCACAATATGCCGGACTATTGAAAGACCAAGCCCGACCCCACTATTGTCATCACGAACACGCGAACGGTCAACACAGTAAAACCGTTCGAAAATGCGAGCCTGTTCGGCTGCTGCCATACCCACACCATTATCCCGCACAAGTATCCTCACCTGATTTTGACAACGCCTGGCTTGCACCTCCACCCGCCCACCCGGACTAGTGAATTTCACGGCATTGTCAATCAAGTTCAAAACAGCGGAAACGAGTAGTACACGCGATCCCAATACCAGCATCTCGGGCTTTGTGCGGTAATCGTCGACTATACTTTCAGAAGCTGTTTCAGTGCCACCCTTTTCACTGCCAAACTTCCCGGCGTCAACCATTCCATCGTCACCCTTCCCAGCGTTGGCAGCTGGTTCCACAGTAAGCGACACGAGCGACACACCCCGCTTATCGGCGGCTTCAACGACGCGATTCATGCTTTCATCGACAACATCGCCCACGTCGACTACTTCATCCAGGGGATGTTCGTTCGTTTCAACATAAGCCAAATCCAACAAGCCGTCGATGGTCTCCGCGGCACGCTCAGACTCAACCTGAATACGCCGAATAAGCGACTTGAGAATTTCCGGCTCAAGATCAGCCGACAACGATTCGGCCAGCAAAATCAGTGCCCCTACAGGCGTTTTGAGTTCGTGGCCGACGTTGGCCACGAAATCACGTCGCATATCGTTGATGCGCTGTTCTTCAGTGATATCGCGTACCAACACCACCGACCCCAGAGTCTTTCCGTTCTTCTTGATGGGACTGGCTTTCACCTCATAGGTTCGGTGTGGATTGCCGAGCAATTCAACGGTGGAGGTGTCAGCTTGACCATTCAGAGCCTTATCCTGTAAGTCAGTGATAGCGTCAGCCACAAGTGCATCACCATGACGGGCCGCCACAAAACTTTCAGCTGCTAGGTTGCGGGTTATTTCACGGCCTCTGTCATCACTTACCACTATGCCGGTTTCCAGTGCATCGAGACTAGCGGCGAGGTATGTGAATATTCTCCGCAGTCGTGTGCTCTCACGTTCAGCTTCTCGTGTTCGTGCCCAAGCTTGGTGTAACGCATAACGGAACGGTGATCCCCGGGCAGACGTCAAAGATTGCCGACAGCTATAACCAGCAGATGTGGTAGCACTCTTAGGGCCTGAGTTCAGGCGTTGCATATCTTGTTCGTATTGACGACCAGCACTGACAGAAGCACTGCCTTCTTCACGAGATGCGGGCTGATGTTCAACAATCCAGCGTCTTATGCGCATCTTGTAGACGGCAATCGATACTACTGCGCCTAACACGAAAACCAGCAGCCCGCCAACGATGATAGGTATCGATGAACTCAGATGCTGCTCCGCTTATAGTTGGAATATTCAACCAGAACGGCTCTCATCGGGACCATCGCGGTTATCTGACAGGTTGTCCAGATCATAGGACATCGATTCCAAGCGTCGACGTTCACGCTCGCGGGCTGCCCCCATGTTTTCGGGTGCCCATCCACCCACCATGTAGAAGACACGTTCTCCGATATTCACAGCGTGATCGCCGATGCGTTCATAGTATCGGGCTATCAATGCCAGCTGCACTGCTGCTTGTGTTTTCAAGGTGGAGTCAACTCCCGCTTCGATGATTTCTTTCACAAACGATCTATGAAGACCGTCCAAACGATCGTCGATGTCGTGAAGTGCTGCCGCCAGTCCGGAATCTTTCTCGGCGAAGGAATCCACGCCCAGCCGAGTGAGGCGCACTGCTTCTTCACTCATCTCGGTGATCAGGCCACGCAATTTGGGGGTTAGTTGAGCACCGAATATTCTGCGAGTGCCCTTGCAGATGTTGGTTGCAAGATCACCGGTTCGTTCCAGTTCGCTGGTTATCCATAGAGCCGACAGTATCGTGCGAAGGTCGATGGCCATGGGCTGTTGCAGAATAAGCAGTCGCTGACACTTCTCCTCGATGGTGACAGTTATGCTGTCCAGTGCATCGTCGCCGTCTATGACTTTCTGTGCTTCATTCAGATCACCGTCAAGCAACGCTTGCGTAGCCCTTAACACAGCCTCGGTGGCATGCGAAGCCAACTTCACAACCAGATCGCTGATATGGTCGATCTCCACATGAAAAGTTCTTTGCGTGTGTGCCTTGGTCACGACAACCACCTCTGCTATACAAGCCTGAAAAGTATCATCCGAAACGGCCTGTCACATAGTTTTCTGTGCGTTCATCGGAAGGGTTTGAGAATATGTTTTCCGTTGGTCCTACTTCAACCAGTATTCCGGTTCTAGTGTCGTTACGGGTTTCAACGTCACTGGTGAAGAATGCTGTGGTATCGCTGATTCTAGCTGCCTGCTGCATGTTATGAGTGACGATCAGGATCGTGTAGTCCTTCTTGATGGTCTGCATGAGTTCTTCGATGCGTGCAGTGGCTATCGGGTCGAGTGCTGAGCACGGCTCATCCATCAGCAGCACGTCCGGGTCTATGGCTACGGCCCGTGCTATGCACAAACGTTGCTGCTGGCCACCGGAAAGCCCTAAAGCCGAACTGTTGAGACGGTCTTTCACCTCATCCCACAGCGCGGCTTTGCGAAGGGAGATTTCAACAATCTCCGACAGGCCCTTCTTTTGACCTGCAACTCTAGGCCCGTAAGCTACGTTGTCGAATATCGATTTCGGAAATGGGTTGGGTTTTTGAAACACCATACCTATCCGCCGACGTACCTCCACCGGGTCTACCTCTTCGTCGTACAAGTTGACTCCACGGTAGGATATGGTGCCGGTAACCCTCGCATCTTTGATGAGGTCGTTCATGCGGTTATAACATCTCAACACTGTGGATTTGCCACATCCGGACGGGCCGATCAGGGCTAGTATCTCATGCTGTCGAACATCGAGGGATACGTCTTTCACTGCACGGAAATCTCCGTAGTAAACGTTCACCTTCTCAGCTCTCAGCAGCACATCTTCAGCAACCTCAAAAGCAGCTTCATCATGCGAAGACGAAATATCGGAAACGATAGTAGAACCACGTTCACGTTCAATTATCAGCTCCGTGGAGTCAGCCATGAGATGTCAGCCTCTCTTCTTTTCAAAACGATTGCGTAGCCCGATGGCCACGGAATTCACCACTAAAACCACGACTAGCAGTACAACTATAGCAGCAGCAGCAGCGGCAGTGAACCCGACGTCACGTCCCGACTGCTGCGTCCAACTTGTGATGACCAAAGGCAGTGCTGTGAATTTGTCGGTAAGGGCACTCATCTCAAACAATCCGGGATTAGGGCCAAGACGACCACTCACCGCTCCCACCAGAATCAGGGGTGCTGTTTCTCCCACCGCTCGAGACACCGATAGAAGCGTGCCTGTGAGCACACCGGGAGCCGCGTACGGCAAAACCTGCGTGCGTATCACTTCCCATTTGGTGGCACCCACACCATAAGCTGCTTCACGCAAAGAATTGGGCACAGCCTTTATGGCTTCGCTGGCAGTTATCACCACTATGGGCAGCACAAGAACGGCGAGAGTCAAACCCGCTGACAATGTGGAGCGTCCACCAGTAATCCGATCCAACCCGAATATTTGACCGTTCACCAACAAGGCGAGGCCTAACAAACCATAAACCACCGATGGAACACCAGCCAGATTGTTGATATTGACTTCGATGAAAGCTGTGAAACGGTTTTCGGGTGCGTACTCTTCAAGATATATGGCTGCTCCTATACCCAGAGGAAATGCGCATACCGCAACAATGATCACTATCCAGAGAGACCCGTACAACGCCTGATGTACGCCAAGTTTTTCATCGACTGAACGTGAACGCATAGTGCCATTCAAGAAATCGCCGAGACGTGACAGAATATGATCCGTTCCATTCAGGAAGACCGACACCAGCAGAACCAGCAGGATCAGCATGGTCAGCAACAACGCCGCCTGCAGAATCACACGAAAGAACGTGCTTTTGTAGGCACTGCGGCGATCCTGGGCTAGGGAACGCTTCTCCACTGCACGGCTTATGGTGTTTTTTGTTTTGCTGTCAAGAATGCGTGATATCATGGCTTCTCATCAGTAGGCTTCTCGCAGACGTGCGACGAATCGAGCTGCCACGAGGTTCAATCCCAAAGTTATCAGGAACAACACGAGTCCAACGAAATACAAGCTTTGAAAGGTCAGGCCTTCTCCTACCACGTTGTCGGTTCCAGAGGCCAACGATGCCATGGCGGCGGTCATGGTGAGTCCGCCATCGAAAGGCGAGATCGTGAATTCGGAAGCGTCGGCGGCACCTCCCGCGAGGAACACCACCATGGTTTCACCGATGGCACGTGAAGTAGCCACGATAAAAGCCGCAACGATGCCGGAAAGAGCGGCGGGTACTATCACATTCGTGGCGGTGGTCATTTTTTCGGCACCCAGGCCGGCGGATGCTTCACGCAAAGAGTTGGGCACTGCTGCCATGGCGTCTTCCGACACGGAAGCCACGAGAGGTATCGTGAGGATACCCACCCCGATGCCAGCTGCCGCTAATGAACCAGCGGACGCTGGAATGAAATCAACCCACACGTCTATGAACCACACGACACCCATCGCCAACACGGCTGTCAGCACGACAAGGGAAGCCGTCAAGGTGATCCAGGTGGTATTCTCCATGCCGGTGTCGACA
The DNA here is from genome assembly GCA_028820455.1 of Acidimicrobiaceae bacterium. Classification (GTDB taxonomy): domain Bacteria; phylum Actinomycetota; class Acidimicrobiia; order Acidimicrobiales; family Aldehydirespiratoraceae; genus JAAXHB01. The sequence continues at coordinate 60,232 of JAPPJC010000027.1, read as the reverse complement.
GTGAATTCTCTGTCAGTGGCGCGGCTTTTGAGCTTTTTCAGCTGTGTAGTCGCAATCCGTGCTGCTACCACCACATAAGCCGCTAATATCGCCAGCCCGATAATCAGGAAAACATTTTTGCCTATCCGTGCCACCAGATTAGGGGCGATCCAGGTGAGAGCGAAAAAACCCAGCACAACGGACGGTATGCCAGCCAATATCTCCAGTATGGGTTTTATCCAGGACCGTACTCTGCTGCCAGCGTATTCCGACAGGTATATGGCAGCACCAAGACCAAGGGGGCCTGCCACTATCATGGCGATCAATGTGACGATGAAGGTCGGTATGAGTATCGTGGGGATGTCGTAGATACCCCGACGTGGGAACCAGCCTAGTTGACCCCAAGTGTCGGACCACACCACATGAACAATGAAATCCCATGCTTCCGATAGTAGGCTCCACAGGATGAGAGCACTCACCATAACCGACACGAGCACCGCAACCAGGAGGGTGTGGCGGACCACCATCTCACGCAACCGGCGTAGCGGTGATATCTGCAGGTGAGAAGCAGTTATAGCCTGTAGACCAGTGCTCGCGTCGGTCATGGGTGCGTCAGTCTCATCGGATCAGCTGTTGATCGGTTGTTCAATGTTCAGTTGCAACCGGCAGGCCAGCCTGCTCGCTGGTAAGCCTATTGTGTCAGTGTGTCTCACTCCCATGGTCAGCAAGTATGGCTAACCGATGGTTGTGCGGTTCTGCCAGCGAGACTGAGTTTGAGCTTGATCTTCGGGTGTGAGTTCCACGTAACCCACTTCGCTGGTGGCTTCTGCCAGGCCTTCTGTTGTGTAGAAGTCGACATAAGCCGCCACAGCGGGATTTGCGGCTGCTTTGTCGGCGTTCACGTAAATCCACAGGTCACGACTGATCGGGTATTCGTTTGAGGCTATCGTCTCCGGCGTGGGAGCTATACAGCCTTCTCCACCGTCGATGGACAAGAGTTTCACGTCTTGTGCGTTCACGGCAAATGCAAATCCTAGCCAACCCAAGCTGGTGGTGCTGGATTGGATTCCCCGGAGGATGACGTTGTCGTTTTCAGAGGGGTTGTAGTCGGTGCGGGTTGTAGTTTCAACGCCAGCTTCTTCAGCGAGACCTTCCAACACTATCTCAACGAAAGAGTCGAAGGTGCCCGATTCCTCACCAGGTCCGAAAATAGTGAGAGTTTCGTCGGGAAGATCCGATGAGGCTTCGACCCAAGTCTTCGTGCCCTGCCCGTTAGGCCCGATCAGATCGAAAAGATGTTCGAAAGTAAGACAATCCACTGCCGTGTTATCGCTACCGGTCATCACGGCTATGCCGTCTATGCCGACTTTGAGTTCAATGATGTTGTTGATACCGTTTTCAAGACATGCTTCTTTTTCCGAGGCTTTAATCTGGCGTGAAGCATCGGATATGTCGGCTTCGCCTTCGCAGAACAGCTTGAAACCATCGCCAGTACCCGGCCCGTCCACAGTAACCTCGATATCAGAATTCACATCCGAAAGCATGTCAGCCACTAAACTCGAAATCGGTTCCACAGTCGAAGAACCCGAGATGAAAACTTCGCCTACTCCAACCGTGTCATCCGTACTTTGAGCAGAACCTCCATTATCATCATCAGTATCGTCAGTATCGGAATCACCGTTACAGGCCGCCATTAAGAGCACAAGGCTCACAAGGATCGCAGTCAATGGTGATAGTCGACGAGTTGAATATCGCACTAGAAAACCTCCGTTATGTGCATTTCATGTAGATACACGTATAGAAGCATGTGATTTGTGTTTTGATTACATCTAAAGAGCTTGGCCGAAAACCGGTTTTCAGGTATTTGCAAAGTCCGGTTTAAAGGGCATATTGACAAGCTATACACAAGCAGGCGACTTGAACACCCGATTACTGTTAACTTAAAGTGAAATCAGGTAAACAAGAGTTTACGCGACCACTCGCAACACTACTGAGATGCCCGCCTACGAGACACCCGTCTGCGGAACTTAAAGTGAAATCAGGTAAACGAAGGGGATTATAACTTTGGGTTGATACTGTGTGTCACACTCTCCTGGTAGTATACAATATGAGCAGCCCAGGTAAATCATATCGCAAGGGGATCACCCTACTAGAACTAGCCGAACTATGAAGCTTCACCGCGATATCGGGGTAAGTCAGAAGACTGCTTGGATCATGCTGCACCACATCTCGCGTAAGCATTTACAGCGGTACGTGAGTATGTTCGCTGAGCGACATAACGTAACATGCGCACGCGGAACACTATGGATCAAATGTCCATCGTTTGACGCAACATGGTCCGAGTGCAGACTAATCTACAATATGCTAGTAGGCTAGATGTCATACCGACTGTTGGATTTGTTTTGTGGTGCGGGTGGTGCTGCTGTGGGGTACCATCGAGCCGGTTTCACTGTCACGGGTGTCGACATCAAGCATCAACCGCGCTATCCCTATAAGTTCATCCAGTCGGACTGGGCCAAGCTACCCCCCGAATTCCTAGCGTCGTTCGACGCTATACACGCATCGCCACCGTGTCAAGGGTACAGCGACTTAAAAGCACTGAACAAAACCCGGACATATCCGATGCTCATTGAGCCCGTGCGTATGGCATTAAGAGCTTCGGGGCGTCCATATGTGATAGAGAACGTCTGCGGCTCGCCGTTGATCGACTACGTAGTGTTGTGTGGGACAATGTTTGAAGGTCTCCGTGTGTTACGGCATCGACTGTTTGAAACGAATTTCCTGATCACACCTCCGCCACACGGGAAACACCCACTTGTCCACACACACGACAAACGTAAACGCCATTACGGCAAAACCGATGAATGGGCTGATTTCGTATCCGTGAACGGTGGGGGTAATTGTTCGGTAGCAGCGGCACGAGATGCTATGGGCATCGATTGGATGACCAAAGCCGAATTGAACGAGGCCATACCTCCTGCTTACACTGATCATGTAGGGCACGCACTCGCCATAGCGTTAGCCGATTGCGTGCTATGGTGCTGATACGCAACGGTCACACATGCCAAATGTGCGGAATGGCTGCTGGTGATAAGGACACCCACGGGCGTGCAATCAGGCTTCATATTGGTCATATCACAGCCCAAAGCCATGCTGGAGAGACGAATCTGTCTAATCTTCGTGCGTTGTGCTCAAGATGCAATGAAGGGGCTAAGAACCTAACTGCGGAACCACCTAGTTGGGTATGGCTATTATCTCAAATACGCCGTGCGCGGGAGGATGATCAGCGTAAGGCATTAGATTGGCTGAAAAAGAAATACGAACACGAGTAAACCCATCTAGGGGTAAATTTTGTGACCCACCCTGACCCCACACCCGTCGACATACTAAGGCAACAAAACCCCCGAAGAAATCGCTCGCAACGTATGGCAGTAGCTCTGCTTGTCTACTGCCCTACTTATGCGGAAAGAAACCACAAGCATGAACACTAGTCATAAGAACACGAACGATCACGACTCCACGCAGGTCAAAACAATCATAGGCGTTATTGTAGCAGTAATGGTAGTAGTAATACTAGCAACGATTATCACCTTAAACAGCGTACAAGTGCGCGGACCTCTTGATCGCTCGCCTCAAGCTACGCTGAGAACGGCCGCAGCAGCGGCTTATAGCGTCTACGCGGATACACTGTCAGGCGGGTTCCACAACTTCAGTCACCAGAACCCCTGTCCTTCGGGTATTATTCAAGATCCATGCTCTAGCCCCACATCAGACGCCACAGCCCTAGCGGTTGCTGCGCTGAACGAAGAAGAGCCGGGCATTAATTTCGTCGATAAAGCAACGTATGGGCTTTTGAAGGATAACCCACCCCGACCACACGACGTGTGGGTCGACACAATAGTAGAATCATTGAACACCACACCCGCCGCAGCGCGAGCGTATTCTAGCTAAATGCGAGTCCCACCGCCCGGGGCCACTATCCTTTTAGTCGGTAGTGGCTCACCCGCTCATCACGACCGCATCTCCTCTTTTAGCGTGTCAAACCATAAAATCATGACAAACCACTTCTAAGTAGAACCACTAAACCCTCATTTAGGTGATATCTTCTAACAGGCCTTCTACCGACGCCCGATTATAAGCCTGTGAACTAGTACCTATCCTGTTGCCATTAGCTTCTAAAAGCCAAAAGTGTGAATTCACCCGCACTCCATAATGATTCCAGACTTCAGCTGATTCACTCCACAACATGGTGAAAGTGGTACCAGTGTCCGCAACAAAACGATGAGCGTAATCAAGATCGTCAAACGCGCCGACACCCACAACTTTCAACCTGTGAGAGTTTTCCTGGGCTAGTTCTT
>JAPPJC010000027.1:8138-55795 GCA_028820455.1 Acidimicrobiaceae bacterium | reverse complement strand
CCGGCCGCTCACCATCCACCAAAGACCGCAGGCTCACGCTTTCCCCTGAAGAGAGTTCAACCATTTCAATGCTTGGCACATCATCACTCAGCAGGTCTACTGTCGTATCGCCATCACCAGTTTGATCTGTAGGCTGTTGAGTTGAGTCATCTTGGTCAATAGTGTCAACCGTCTCGCTGGGTTCTTGGTCTGTTTGATCATTGGTATCGTCAGTATCGGAATCACCGTTACAGGCTGCCATTACGAGCGCAAGGCTCACAAGGATCGCAGTCAATAGTGACGTCAAATATCGCATTAGAAACCTCCGTTATGTGCATTTCATGTAAATACACGCATAAAAGCATGTGATTCGTTTTTTGATTACATCTGGAATCAGGTAAACGAGAGTTTACGCGACTCCTTCATATTTTAGGTGATATCTTCTAGCAGGCCTTCTACCACTGCCCGATTATAAGCCTGTGAACTAGTACCTACCCTGTTGCCATTAGCGTCTAGAATCCAAAAGTGTGAATTCACCCGCACTCCATAATGACGCCAAGCTTCAGCTGATTCACTCCACAACATGGTGAAAGTAGTACCGGTGTCCGCAACAAAACGATGAGCGTAATCAAGATCGTCGAACGCGCCGACACCCACAACTTTCAACCTGTGAGAGTTTTCCTGGGCTAGTTCTTCAATATCAGGGGCTTCACCCCGACAGATCGGACAATGAGGAGCCCAAAACCACAAGAGCACCGGCCGCTCACCATCCACCAAAGACCGCAGGCTCACGCTTTCCCCTGAAGAGAGCTCGATCATTTCAATGCTTGGCACATCATCACTCAGCAAGTCTGCCGCTGTATCGCCATCACCAGCTTGATCTGTAGGCTGTTGAGCCGAGTCATCTTCGTCAACAGTGTCAACCGCCTCACCGGGTTCTTCGACAGTATCATCAAATTCCGTGTCGTCCTGACCAGCAGGTGCTTCCGTGTCGTCTGGTTCCTTATCTTTCAACACTGGCTGATCAATACTCTCAGTGTCGACTGTATCATCCGTTTCAGAGGTGACATCTTCGTCAACAGTATCACCCGCCTCACCAGGTTCCTGGCCTGTATCATCAGATTCCGTGTCGTCCTGACCAGCATCTACTTCTGTGTCGTCCTGACCAACATCAGCTTCTGTGTCGTCTGTATCCTCGCCTGTCGACGCTGGCTGATCAGTATCCTCTGTGCCGTCTGGGTCTTCCGTTTCAGAACAGGCTGCCAGCGATAGAGTTAAAAAAAGCAGCACAACTGGAACGACCGGCATAGCAGACATCACCCGAAGCCGTCTAAACCAAAAAATGCTACGCAGGCTTTGTTTAACATTGCATTCCACGGTCTCGGTAGATCGCCAAACATTCTCAATGGATTTTTGCCGTGTGGATTCTTGCTGTCCAACTCGCTTAAACATCTTAAATCTCCCATGTGTCAACTGTGCGTACCGATTAATCGTGCGGCCATGCGACTTCAATTGTGCGCCTGTTGGTGTCGACATTGGCTAGTGGAAACGCTGTCGCTTGTATACTACGACGTTGTGTTTATCCTACAACTCTAGTGTACAAGTGTGACAGATCGGTTAGCGCGTATTGTTGTCGGCAGTTAGGTTGCAAGCTGATGGCTTGACTGTCAATGTGTTCTAGTTTTTGACACATTCCAACCTTTATCAGTCAAAGTTTTAACCACTACTTTCAGGATAACAATGCGCGGCAGCTTTACTACGACAGCATTGTCTGCTGTATCCATTGAAACACACAAGCGGATGCCGTGAGTGATAGTTCCATTGAGTAAATGAGACAAGCAAACTTACGAACTTGCTGTTTTAAGTCTTCACGTTGGTCAGACAAATGATGAAACGACAAACCAAGCACGCCGAGCTGTTTCTGGGTGAAACAGCCCTGTTCAGCTTGTTTTTGTAATTCTGGCCAAGTATGACCAGCTTGATCCAAAGCGTTTCTTATAAAGATTTTAACATCGTCTTTTGTGAGTACGTCCACTTCTATATCATCATATAAATCTTCTTGTTCAGTTGACTGTGTTAAAGTAGAGCTGTCAATAAGCATGCTACTACCTCACATTCTGCTTTACTTGGCGTGTTAATATCTAGTGTGCACTACTACGCCTAAAAAGAGAACGCGTTTTCGGTGGTTTTAGTTGAAAGGGCTTTGGTAAGTGCTATAGTTTCAGCAGGTTTTGTGTAGGATAACGTGTTTTCAGTGGTTTTAATTGAAAGCTTTGTTACACTTCATCACCAGAACCAATACGGTTATGTCCTTCTTGGGGTGTGAAAGCGAAACTGGTTCATCCGTAATAGAAAATCTTGGTAGAATGAATAATAGAGCAGTACAACAACTAAATAACTGGCTTGTCGAGAACGGGCTAGAAGGAAATCTGTCAGCTTTAGTTACGGTGTTGGGGAAAACAATCAATACTTATCTACAGGAGACAGGCAAACAAATAAGCGAGTTGCAAAAGAAGGTGAATGAAATGGAACAAGGCAACCAACAAATGCAGCAACAACAAGCAGCTCAAAACCAAAGCAAAACAGACGTGAACATCAATATCAACGCTGTGATAGAACAAGCCATTGATAAAGCTGTTGACAAAGCTGTTGACAAAGCTGCTAAAGCATTTGCCGAACAACTCAAAAACACACGATAATCAGCTGTTTTCTGAACACATCTGTCATTTTGTCGGATGTTATAAATAACACAAGGCTTTTCTAGCCCCCCCTCCATTTGTCAACGTAACGTTATAATGCCCGATGAAACATATATTGGCGGTAAGGATCGTAACAGGCATGAACACAAGAAACTCAGTTGGGGTGGTAAGGCCGCAGTAGTTAGTAGTTGGAGTCAAGAAGCGTAGTACCAATCAGATAAAAGCCGACCGCGTGATAAACACAACCAGCCAATCTTTGAATGCGTTTCTAGACACTACTACAACAGATGACGGCATCCTGGTAACCGATGGTAACAACGCTTACGGATCCAAGCGTAGACGTGTAAGCGTCAATCACAGCGTAGGTGAATACGTTAGGGGGCTTAGCGCACACGAATGGAATAGAAAGCTTCTGGGCTATGCTCAAGCGTGGTTACTATAGCGTGTATCATAATATGAGCCACAAGCACCTATCACCGCTACGTAGCCGAGTTCGCGGGTAAGCACAACCTACGACCACTTGACACGACAGACCAGTTAGGTGTTGTGGCTAGGAACATGACCGGTAAGCGGCTGACTTACGCGGATTTGGTGGGTTAGTGTTTACCTGTCGCGGTATTCTTTGATTGCTTCACGCGCCGCTTCACGTGCTGCTGTTTGTGCTGCTTTATTGATTAAAGCATCTACATCAACATTGTTTATGTTGAAAGTAGTGGCTGCTTGTTGTTGTTGTGGCTGCTTTTGCTGTTGTTGCTTTTGTTCCATGTCATCCAACCTTTCAATCACATCTTTGATATCTTGTTGCATGGTTTCCAAAACACCGATGCCTGTAGGTTCAGTCATCTAAAACCTTTCAGCACTCACTATCAATTATAGCAAAATGAGCCTATCAGTAGGAACGCTGCACACAACCACGCTTGTTGTTATTTATTATAATTATATGTTATTTATTATAATTGCCTGTTTACTGTAATAAGTATTTTATGTATGGCTTCTACAAAATCAGCCATTTCTATTGTGGGTAACATCAACAAACAGAAAGGATAAAGAATGAGCGGCCGGATACACAGCGTACTTAGCCATGTAATGCGTCATTTAGCGGCTTTGTTTTCTGATCTGAATGATGAGATGATGACATCTTTGAGAAGGTTTTCGGCTGCGGTTGTCTTATCGCCTTTGTCGCTTTTCTAATTGGCGTGATCCTAACGATTACCATTATAGGCCTGCTTGTCAATTATGGGGTTTTAGGATAGTCGCTAATCTTCTACTTAAGAATGTTTGAACAACGCGTGAAAACCACAGATTATGTTGTTTTAGACTTTTCTAGCCAGCTGATTTTGTCAACGTAACGTTATAACTTCCCTTTTTCTATGCGTGTTGGCATAGAAGCTCAACTATTATCCTCGCGGTAGGCTCAAAGGTGCTCTTGATCGGCCTATTCAAAGCCACTGTTCCAACAAGTGCACTGAAAATCCCCAGAGTTGCTAGCACTATACCCAACCACACCCCATATCCTCCAGAATTTAACTCAAACCGTAACTCTGAAACATCTACTATCAAACAGTAGGCTTGTGCACCGTATCGGCACAAGAACAGTCGGACATTTGGAAACCTGGTTGGAAGCACTAGAAGAGCTGAAACGATACTCAAAAATCTAGCGTTGGCCATAACTCGTTTTTTCCTGACTTCGGATAACAACCAGAAACTCTGCTAGAACGCGGGAATCTGTTAACATCTCCCACTGTGGGGTGAAGCTGCAAGTAACTCCATCCCACCCCTCGCTGAAGACGACACTTTTGTCATCCGCACACTACCTACGTCTCTGAATCAATCCCATCCCTCACCGGTTGCAGCCACAAAGCCAGGGTAATTCGAACAGAGGTTGCAGCCGTCTCTGAATCAATCCCACCCCTCGCCTGTTGCAGCCCTCCACCCCTCCACCCCCTCAACCCAGATACAACGTCCGCGGTTATCAAAGCACAGCCTCTAAACGTTCAACGAATCATGTTATTTGTAATCAGCAGTGGTTGTGGGGTGTTCGCTGTGGTGTGTGGTGGTCGGGGTTCGGGTGTAGGATGGGTGTCGTGCAACAGCAGGGCGATAGGGGACAGGGTCGTGGGGGTGGTCGTAGGCTTCCGATCGGGGTGCAGACTTTTCGTGAGATAAGAGAGTCCGGCTGCTATTATGTGGATAAGACGCCTTTCATCGAACGGCTCGCAGATGGTGGTAAATGCTTTTTCCTGTCTCGGCCGAGACGTTTCGGCAAGAGCCTGTTCGTGGACACGTTGAAAGAAGCCTTCGAAGGCAACCGCAAACTGTTCGAGGGGCTCGTCATCCACGACAGCTGGGACTGGTCTGTGTGCCGTCCTGTGTTACGGTTGAGTTTCGGTGGCGGGATTTACGGAGACCGTGACGGTCTGCGACTGAATGTGCTCGCCCAACTCGACAGGGTGCAACGCAACACCGGTGTGGTCTCCGAATATTCAACGGCACCCGAACGCTTCGCTCACCTGCTCGAACAACTACACCACAGTACGGGCCGACGTGTGGTGGTGTTGGTCGACGAGTACGACAAACCGATTCTGGACGTGTTGGACACACCCGAGACGGCGAAAGCGAACAGGGATTTCTTGCGTGGTTTGTACGCGGCGATAAAAGACGCGGACGCCCACGTGCGGTTCGTGTTCTTGACCGGTGTCAGCAAATTCTCCAAAGTGAGCCTGTTCTCGGGACTCAACAACCTTATCGACATCACGTTGGATCCCGACTATTCGACGATCTGTGGTTACACCGACGGTGATCTCGATACGGTGTTCGCCGCGGAGCTCGAAGTATTGGACCGCGAGCGTATACGAAGATGGTACAACGGTTACAACTGGTGCGGACCCGAACGTGTGTACAACCCCTTCGACGTGTTGTTGCTGTTCCGCAATCGCAGGTTCGGGCCTTACTGGTTCGAAACGGGCACACCGACGTTCCTGGTGGATTTGCTGATCGAACGGGGGGTGTCCACACCTCAGTTGACACGGATGACGGCCAGTGAGAGGCTGCTGTCGGTGTTCGATGTGGGACGTATCGGTACAGAGGCGTTGTTGTTCCAAACCGGATATCTCACCATCACAGCCGAGATCATCTCAGGGGGACGGATACTCTACGAACTGGACTATCCCAACCTCGAAGTCCGTATGAGTCTCAACGACACACTACTCGCAGAGTTGGTACACGATCCCGTCGCTGCGCAAACCAACACCACAAGACTGATCGGACTACTAGACACCAACGACATAGAAGGCCTGCACGGTTTGTTCCACGCGTTCTATGCCAGTATACCCCATCAGTGGTACACACGCAATGACATCGACCGTTTCGAAGGCTTCTACGCGGCGGTATTCTACTCTCACTTCGCGGCATCCGACCTCGACATAGTCGTGGAGGACAGCACCAACCACGGCCGTGTCGACATGACCGTACACCACAACGACCGCGTATACCTCTTCGAGTTCAAAATAGCGGGCAGATCATCGCCTGGTCCGATCCCTGATCGGATGCGACAGCGCGGCTATCCCGACAAATACCGGCATCACGCTCGGACGGTCTACCTGATAGGCGTGGAATTCGATCCCGACACACGCAACATCACACGCTTCGAAACCACCGAGATACACGCTTCGAAACCACCGCAACCCGAGTAGGTGTCAGGTATGGCTGAGCGATGGCTGAGTGAGGTGCTCGGCCTACCTGACAGTGACACACCCTTCCCATGGCAGCTAAAGTTGTTGCGGTGCTTCTCGCAGGGGGAGATACCGGGCCATCTTGACATTCCGACGGGCCTAGGCAAGACCTCCCTCCACCCTTCGCGGCCAGCACATAGACAACAGGGAGTGGCTCAAAGACCCAACCCTGCCCGCCATAATCGTAGACACCGTGGACATGATCGGCTCACGGCTCCTGTTCGAGGGCTACGGCACCACACCCAAGATGCGACCCTACCAGCCTGGACTCCTCGGTTCGGACGTCCTCATCGTGCTCGACGAGACTCATCTTGTATCGCCGTTCGAGAAACTCCTCAAAGCGATAACCATAGGCGCATCCACATTCCAAAGCAACGAGAATCATCCGGATCCTGTCAACACCCACACGACCATACATCGGCTGTTTGAGCACTGCCTGTTCAACTTCATCATCAGTCGGCCCTTGTATCTGCTTCATCTGAAGACAAAAGCCATTTCCATGCTAGCACTGAAGATTTTCTTGCTTGTCTTGCATCGCAATCGGATGATCAGGTTAACACTTAGACTTCTTGCATAAGTGTGCCAACACATGATGAGTCCAGTGCCTTCCGACGTGATTACAAGCGTCTGACTCCAACACAGAAATCCTATCTTCTCAAGGTGTTAGCCCAGTTCGTTGCTGATTTGCAGGATATTGAGGCAGGTGAACGGGACTGGTTCCGACCCAGTCTCAACGTGAAGCGAGTGAGAGGCATACGGGGTGCGTATGAGATGTCATGGGCATCTGACGGGCGGCAACGTTCTCATGGGGTGATACAGTAATCCCAGGACGTCGGCACATACAATGGCATCGCTGTGGTGATCACAGCATCCTACCGTAACGGATTGCCTCCTTCGTGTTCCAGAACGCTTTATGCACGTCTTACCCCGCCTGATAGAAAACAATGCACAAGTAGCGCAGCCGAATGAACGATCATCTCACATCGTTCTACAGACACATCAAGTGAACCATCGGGATCACCCCACTACCCCCCCTCAACCCGGATACAACGTCTGCGGTTATCACAGCCAACTCATCAGCACGGTGTGCTTCTTTGGCCGCTGACCCATTTTCGGGTTCTGCGCGAATTTGTAGGATGTTGGGTTGACGGCCCCAAAACCTCTTCACTGATATCAACAACTTCCAAACCCGAGCCATCTTAGAAGCTGTCGCGTTATTTTGTGCTGGTGGTGGGTTGTTGGGGTGTTTGTGTGAGTCGGTGTGGGAGTGTGCGTGCGTGGGTTGCCCATGTGAATCCTGTTGTGACGGTTGGGTCTCGTTCGTAGTCGATTCACAGGCGTCTGTGGTTGACCGGCTGTGCCCACGTGCGTTCGGCGATCCAGCGGGGCTGCACTCTGAAAGTGTTGTGTGAGGTTCTCGGTGCGTTCTGGGATGCGATGACGATATCAGAGTAGTGCAGGGTGAATGTTTTCTTGAACTCTGTTGTCGTGCCATATCTTTTCAAGCCGTCTGCGCTTACCGCGAGCCATATCCACCATTCAATCGCAAACGGCGAGATCAGAAGTCAAATGTCACGGCAACAAAATGAAGCTAGCCGCGTGCGCTGGACGTACCACTGTGAAATCGCGGTGGTTGAGCGTAGCGATGCGTGTCACACCATGACGCTCTGCGACAGCAACGATGGCAGCATCAACAAATCCCAGCCTCAGATCATTGTATATCTCTAGCAGTTCAGCGGTTCGTCGGTAGTCGACAACTTCAAGGTCAACTATCTGAAAACAACCCGTGGCGACAGTTGCAAGAAAACGCGTCTCGTGAACAGCCCCGAGTCGGCGGTTGATCATGATACTCGTCTCAGTCACAACCGGCGCGGGGACGATAAGTCTCTTCTCGTCCCTGAGCAGCTCAGCACACTGACAATGCCACGAATCACTCACATTACCCGCCGCGAGCAGAACACTAGTGTCAACTACAAGCATTGAGACGACAAACGGCTTTGAGTGAACACCTAAAAAGAGTGCTAGTGCTCCCGTACATGACTTTCACCGAACTCATCGTGTTCCTGCAAGAGCTCATCCGCGATCTCAGCTCGAGCTCGGTGAATATCAAATGTCCCATCAACCGGTATGTCAGCAGACCCGATGAACGCATCCAACGCTTGCAGCGGAGTCGTACGCTGAGCCACCTCAGAGATGAACTCCACAACCGTGAGCCCGCGATGCACAGCATGTTCCTCCAACAAAGCGGCAACATCATCGGGAAGCTCCAAAACCGTAGCCATATGACAAGCATACCCACTCTGTGGGACTATGAGACATACTGTCCAAGGTTTGGATTGAACAGGCGAACATAGAAGATCACAGAAGCATCTATCGGTACCTGTTTAGAACTTGATCGCTCCCGTGTGGTGACTGAACCTAGTTGCGACAACCGCAGACGTTGTCCCTGGGTTGAGGACGGTGGGTTGGTGGAATCGTCTACCAGCTACGTTACCGGTCGCTGTCGACAGCAGATCGGTAGCAACGGCTAACCATCGATACAGTTACACAGGCTAGCATGCAAGTTCATCAGACTCGAGAGTGTCTATGTCTGCCGATCCGCTGTTGTTCACTCCCTCACCGCCGGGAAGTTGGTCTCTGTAAGGTTCTGACACGGGCTTGCCGTTAGCGCGCAGCATGTCAAGGTGTCCCACAACAACCTGCTGGATGAGTGCTTCGGTTTCCTCGCGTGTGTCGGCTGCTGCTACACAGCCGAGAAGATCCGGTAGGTACGCCGAGCAGCCGTTAGCTGTCTTCTCGATGATCACCGTATATAGGTCACTGAGAGCCTCCTGTGCCTAGTTTTGCTTGTTTGAGGATGCTTGCCACAGGCATGATCATCAACCCGACGGTGACACGGAGAGGCCTCTAGGGTGAGAGCTCCGGAGATAGGCGGCGAGCTTGCGAATATCATTATCCTGTTCCCGTGCGATGCTGTCTTTGACTTCCCACAGTTCTTCAATTATTTCGTCATACATCTTCCCTATCTCCCATCAGTTCACTTGGCATCTAAGACACCACAGACGTCTCGACGTAGACCATTCTTTTACTTTCGTTCATCATCGATATCCGTCACTCGTTGAAAATCCCAGGCCACGATTACGATCTTACCATCCGACAACACAGTTGTTCTCATGGTAGTGTCTTTTGTGTGACTACGACTCCTTCACCACATACTTTACTCCCCTGGGTATAGCCCGATTCCGTATGCCATAGACGCCGATAAGATTGAGTGCAATGCCAACTTATAGTGCTCGACAAGGGGAACAGTCACCCCAAGAGAAGCTGTTAGCCTGTTTAGAAATGTTCAAGCCACCCGAAGTGATCCGACAATAGGCAACCCAAACAGTTCACTCCCAATGAACTGGCAAACTACCACTGTGAAGCCCGCCATGCTGTACTGCATCAGTGGAGTTCACATCACGCAAGAACCATGCGCTTGTTTGCAGCAACGATCGCACTGGTTTACGACGATGGAGTCTCAACGCTGACCAGTACAAGAAACCCTGCGACCTTCTGACAAAATAAGCATCTGGGATGGAGGTTGTAAATGTTCGGGGTTGTCGCGATGGGTGGTGGGTCGACAAGGTCGGTGTAGACTGACCATATGATGGTGATGCTTGATCTATCCGAGGAGATTCTGCCCCGGTTGCGTGCCGAAGCAGAGCACCGTCAACTCAGTGTGAACGCTCTCATCGAAGAAATGCAGAATCACTGCCAATCGACACAAAACCACCAACAAAGCGGTAACTGAGCTTCTTGGCGATCTATACGCTGCCCACAAAAATATGAACCATTACGGTTATGTCCTTCTTGGTGTGTGAAAGCGAAACTGGTTTATCCGTAATAGATATTCTTGGTAGAATGGATAATAGAGCAGTACAACAACTAAATAACTGGCTTGTCATAACTGGCTTGTCGAGAACGGGCTAGAAGGAAATCTGTCAGCTTTGGTCACGGTGTCGGGGAAAACAATCAATACTTATCTACAGGAAACAGGCAAACAAATAAGCGAGTTGCAAAAGAAGGTGAATGAAATGGAACAAGTCAACCAACAAATGCAGCAACAACAAGCAGCTCAAAACCAAAGCAAAACAGACGTGAACATCAATATCAACGCTGTGATAGAACAAGCCATCGACAGAGCCATTGACAGAACCGTCGACAAAGCTGCTAAAGCATTTGCCGAACAACTCAAAAACACACAATAATTAGCTGTTTTCTGAACACATCTGTCATTTTGTCGGATGTTATGAATAACACAAGGGCTTTTCTAGCCCCCTCCCCAATTTGTCGACGTAAAGTCATAATTCCCTGAGCGATCATGTCATGCTTGCCACGAGCGATGACAATCGACGCTCCCTTGTCTCCCACAACGTTAACAAATAAAGTGATACCAGATCGCCGACTCAATGCACGACCACTTCAAAGAAGACAACCCCAACCCGACCGATATCATACTCCGGGGTAGACAGAGAAATCGACACAACCCCAAGACCACCAACCCACAAGAAAAACCAGAGCCTTCCAGTCAATGACGGCTTTTTCTATGCGTGTTGGCATAAAAGCTCAACTAGATGGTGTATCACCCGCAAACGGCGAGTTGAACCACCAGATCGACGCTCTCAACGGTGAGATCGCAAAAAGTCGTGGCTGCCTCTGGCATGACCTTGACTCGCATCTACGGCGTGGGCGCGCTGGTAGCAGCAGAGACACCAGCTGACACCAGCGATCCCACCCGATAAGCCTCCAAAACATGCTACGCCATGGCTAACGGCACAGCACCCATACAGGCTGGCAGCGGACGAATCATGCGACACCGCCTCAACCGCGGTGGGAACCATCGGTCTCAACAAAGCAATCCACACTGCTGCCATCGCACAAATCTCAAAACCTGACACCAAAGGACGCGCCTACCACAAAAGATACCTCGAACGCGGTAAAAGCAAACGAGAGGCCATACGCAGCCTCGAACGGCGCACTCATAATGATACGTATGGGTTTTGTGATTGTCGATCATCTCAAACCGCACCTACACACACCTCCAAAACGACCCCAAACACAAAAACAGAGCTAAGACTGGCATAGAAGCTCAACTAGCACGATGATGACGACTATAGCTAAACGTGTGATGATTTTGTTGGTCATTGCATGTAAGCGTTGAGTAGCCAGGTCGTAGTTTTGTGTTCTACTACAACCACCACGGTTTGAACGTCAACCAGTGTTCGTTGTAGTTGCTGTGGTGGTGGTTGTAGTGGTCATCACGGTGTTTATCGTTCTCAATGACCACCACCACAAGAACCACAAGAACAAAAACAACACCAGCGCACCACAAACAAAACCCACCAAGTTGATGATTGTTTTACGCATGTTGCTTATTGTATTGTCTCCAAGCCTTCTCACCGTCTTTTGAAAATATGTGTACAGAAGGCTATGCACAAGTGTTGATGTTACTACAAATGAAAACCACATTAGATGAAATCATAGAAAACGACTTTCAGAAAATCAATGAATAAACACAAAGATTGGAAAACAGAATGGAATGTGAAATAGAAGCAACAAGGAGGGGTTATACACTTAGGTTGACAACAACTAACACGGGCTAGCCTATTCTGACTGCCAGCGGCAACTTAAGCTATAATCCCCTATTTGCACTCAGGCCGGGTAAAAGATTGACTTATGAGCAATTGGTGGCTTAAATCAATTTGACAACAACAGGTGATTACATAATATCTAAGCACTGTTAGCAGAAACCCTTGGTGGTAATACTGTCCATCCATTGTTTTTTAAGACCGCGGCAATCACTTCGGGAGCTCGTTGTGCAGCTGCTTTAAGCTGTGTTTTGTAGTACAAGCTACGTGATTCTTCTAATGCTTGTTGCCAGTTGTCTCTAGAAGTAACTAAACCTTCTAAAATACAGAATTCAATAATATCTTCTAAACACGGCCGGAATCTCCGGCCTCCAACAGGTAAGTGGAAATCAGCAGGTTTATCTTTTGTGCGGTTGGCATCATTCAACACACACTTCAATCTCTTTGATTCACCGTAAATGTGGAAATGAGCTGCAGGGAATTTATTAGGCGGTGTTCTTACAAAATCATAGGCGAATATTGAATCTTCAGTATTATTGTGTTGCAGTGTGTAACTGCTTTTAGTGGTAGTCAGCCATCTACTGGATTCATCTAAATTGAGAGTGTTTAGCACTGAGAGTGTTTAGCACATTGAGATACAAACGTGCAGGAGACCGTGAAACGGTTAATGGAATGGGCACGCCGAGTAAGTTGTTTGAAGACACTTTATAGCCTACAACAACATTGCCTTTAGGGTCTGTGTAAGAACTTAAACGGATTCCGTCTGTAATAGTCTTATTGAGCAAGTCGGAAAGCCGCCCAGCGAACACGCGTGCCAGTTGTTCCAAATTAGATTTGTGTTGATTAGATGAGCGATGAGACAACAAACCAGGTTCTACGTGCTGTTTCAGTAGGAAAACATCCTTTTTCTGCATGTGCTTGTAATTGAGGCCATGTGTAACCAGCTAGTTGTAAAGCATCGTTTACAGCAGTTTCAACTTGAGTTTCGTTGAGGTGCTCTACTTTAATGTCAGCATAATCATCTTCAAGCATATTTTCCTCCATAGATAACGCAGCAGATTCATTTACTGTGTTGGGGAAACTAACGGTCTAAAAGTAAAAAGACAACATTGGTATCAAGGTTTCTTATATCTACTGTAGTGTAAAAAGCACGATAAATGTGATATGGTCACTGTATTTTTACGCTATTACATCATTCTTATTCTGGTTGTTCACTGTTGCGGAGGTAGTACAAAATTATACTTACCAAGATCAGGTAATCCGTGGGTCAGAGTACTGTTGAGGCCATTGAACAGATCGTCCCATAGTTCTTGATCTTCAGCTAAAATGTCGTCTACTTTCTGTGTGAACGCCGTTACAGCATTTTCAGACGTTTCTGAAACAGCTTTAGCAGGCGCGCTACTAATTTCCATTTCCCAGCCACTAGCACACAGTGGTCTGCTGAAATCGTGTGATTGTTGTACAAGATCAAGATTGGATACTGTGATTTACACTAAAAACGGGTCAGCCCCATTCAACGCTGTAATTATTTGCTGTACACGCGGTACCAATTTATTTTGATAATAAAATTCATGTTGCTGCTGCTGCTCATTGAGTTCCATAGATAAATCTGCAACAAGGGCGTCAATTTGTGAAGGACATGTCTTTTGGGCTTGTGTGGCTTGTACAACATGGCGGTTCCTCCAGTAGAAAAGCTGTTTGTCAAGCCATGACAAACCTCTATCTATGAGGTATCCGCTACTACCACCGGAAGAACCAAGAGGCAACTCCCCGTGGGGTAATAGCGGATTCAATTGTCGTGGCAACTGTTAAACCACCCTATGAACGAAAAAACCGTGTATGAAAACGCGTTTTTAGTGGTTTTAGTTGAAGGCTTTGTTAGCCACAATGATTTGTCAACGTAAGGTTACAATTACCTATGCTCCTATCAATATTCTTCCAGTTCTGCTGCTCTATAATCTGTGCGCTTTTATTTTTCGACCTGCTGGACCAACCTGCTCATAGTGCTGAGCCTACCTGACTCCATCCGTTCGGAGGAAGTACCAGCACGAACCATTCCTTGCCTATCGTCGTCATAATCCAGATCAGACTGCCCTGCGCAACCACGCCTCAAGGGTCAGGCCCTACCCGTCTACCGCTCGGTGGGATCCTGCTCACCGGCGAACCATTTTGACCTACATAGCATGGAGCGACTCAAAAAAGTGCGGACTGCGCGCGATGTCGCTTCCCACTGGTCAAGGACAAGTCGATCATATCATACCAAAAAAGTTCGGACATTTTGACCGTCGGGGTAAGCGGATAGTTCTAGGAATCTGATACGAATCGCGGCTACACCACATTGACAACCTTCAAGCAGCCCACGCTTAATGCAACCGGGCAAAAGGAAACAGCCTCAAAATATCAGATTGGCGTCACCCCAGCATGTGGCCACTATCAGCCGCAAGAAACCTTGAAGACCCGGACACTTATTTCTGGATACTCAAAACCAGTCAACACACTGAAACATCACCACACGACACTTAAGTAACCACCGATCAAGTGCCACCAGTGTCTGACGCTCAGGACTCGACCGCCGACCAAACACCACCGTTGTCTTCCGTGCAGCAGGTAAAGACCGAAACACCAAATCGAGCAAGAGTAATATTAAAAGCAGTACTATACACCATCTCCGGCTTGACCGCTTTCTCAGGTGTTACCTATTGGCAAGAGGGCTTACTAGGAGTTGCATGGCTGCTCTTTATCGCATCGTTATTTTTTGTCTGGGCCAGAAAAATCAAACTGTGATCCGTCTCTCACTACCGACATTTTTAGCCTTTCCCAACTAGATTATATGCAGACTACTTGCGTATCATCCACTGGCGACTTCAGGGTCAGCCCACGTCTCCACAACACATGATCAGAAATGGCCAATCGTCTTCCCGCGTGTTTGCTAAGAACGTGTCACTACAAAGAAGAGATCGGCACAGCGTAGTCGTCCCGCGTGTTCGCTGAGAACGTTCACAGTCCTAGAGTGTGATACGTCGTCGCTGGCAGCGAGAGCATACCACGCTCCCGTGTCCACGAAAACCCAGCTCACACGGAGTTATTTCAAACCTGGCTGCTGCTTCTTCCAAGTCCCCTTGATAGGCCTGCGCGATCATGTCATGCTTGCCACGAGCGATGACAATCGACGTTCCCTTGTCTCCCACGACGTTGACGAATAAAGTGATACCAGATCGGCCGACTCAATGCACGACCACCTCAAAGAAGACAACCTCAACCCGACCGATATCATACTCCGTGGTAGACAGAGAAATCGACACAACCCCAAGATCACCAACCCACACACCACCCAACCCACAAGAAAAACCAGAGCCTTCCGGTCAATGACGGCTTTTTCTATGCGTGTTGGCATAGAAGCTCACACAGGCATCTTGGTCAAGAATACACCCAGACATGCTTCCGGATAGGCTCCGAAGGTCGTTCAAGCCATTTGAAATACAAATAGTCGAGGTGGTTCACCCAATGTGAGTCTCTCAACCAGCCGTGGGTGTTCACCTGCAAGACTCGCATGCGCCGGAGATTCTGGCATCAAGAGTTATTCTATCCTTAGAGTTATTCTATCCTTAGAGGACTTGTCTTACCAATTCCAACGAAGGCGGCGGTTGCAGTGTCATAGCTGTGGGCTATGGTTTTTAGTGTGAGTACGACAGGTGGTGGTGATCTGTTCATCGTTGACAACAGTGTGTCGGGTTGGACCGGTTTGGAATACCTACGCCAGTGGAGCGACCTAGCGGAGTCGTTTGACATCGCTACGGGATTCTTCGAGATCGGGGCGTTGTTGGCTCTTGACGGTAAGTGGCAGCAGCTCAAACGGATCCGCCTGCTGATGGGTGATGAGGTGTCGCTGCGCACTCGGGTCGCGTTCACACAGGCGTTGCGGCGCAGGGTTGACCGCCTCGACGGTAGCCTGGAGGACGAAAAGGATGCGAATCCGTTTTTGGAGGGGGTGGAGGCGTTGGTGGATGCCATCGCTGTGGGGCGGATAGAGTGCCGGGTGTACCGGCGTGACAAGTTCCACGCTAAGGCTTATATCACTCACGCGAAGTTCGATGTGGTTGGTGCCCAGGCACTGGTCGGTTCCAGTAATTTCACCAGAGCTGGGCTTACTCGTAATGTGGAGTTGAACATCCAGGTGCAAAGCGGTCGGGAGGTCGCTCAGTTGCAGGGTTGGTTCGACACCCATTGGGCCGCAGCCGAAGACGTCACCGAGGACGTGTTACGCACGATCGTGCGGCACACGGAGCAGTACCCGCCGTTCACTGTGTATGCCAAGGCGTTGCACGAGTTCTTCCGGGGTCGTGAACTCACGGCAGGCGAGTGGGACGAGTCGCGGTCTCGTATGTTCGCTCATCTCGACCGTTATCAGCAGGAGGCGTACTGGTCGTTGATGAAGATCGCCCGCCGTTATGGTGGTGCGTTTTTGTGTGATGGCGTGGGTCTGGGTAAGACGTTTGTGGGATTGATGCTGATCGAACGGCTGGTACTGCATGAGAACAAGCGGGTTGTGCTGTTCGCTCCCAAAGCAGCCCGTGAGGGCGTGTGGGAACCGCACTTGCGTAGGTGGCTACCGCATATCGGTGGTGTGGGTGGCGGGGAGGATTTCTCCAGTCTGAGCGTATTCAGCCACACCGATCTGAGTCGTGGCAGTGATTTCCCCGAACGCTTCCAGCGTATCACCGACCTCGCCGACGCAGTAATCATCGATGAGGCCCACCACTTCCGCAACCGTGGCAGCCGTGGCGACCGCAACACCGGGGAAGACACCGGTGGTATACGGGATCGGCGTTCCCGCTATTGGCGTCTCTACGACATGCTGGACGGTTCGGCTCGGCCCAAGCTGGTGTTCATGCTAACAGCCACCCCCGTGAACAATCGTCTGGCCGATTTCCGTCACATGGCCGAACTGTTCACAAGGGGAGATGACGCCTATTTCGCCCGCAGTCTCGGAGTGAACAACCTTTCAAGCCATTTCAGTGTGATGGAACGCAACCTGCGGAGCACTTCCAAACCCGACACGAAACAGAACGGACACAACCAGGCCAAGGAGGCGGATACAAAGACAGGGAAACGCAACCTGCGGGGCTCTCACAACAACGATGCCGAACCCGCACCCGCCCATGCACCCGATCCCGCCCTTGGTAGTACCGGTAGCGGAAAATCGACCACCCTGGCATCATCCGCACCCGCCCAGGGTAGCGAGGATGGAACGCAACCCGAGGGGGGTGTTTCAGCTTTTGCCGAGGGTATGACCCCTCAAGCCCGACAGGCACTCGCTGAGGATGAGGTGTTCGCTGCACTGGTGGTTCAACGCAGCCGATCCTACGCCAAGAAAAGCCAGATCCAAGAGCGGGGTGCATCGACCGCGTTCCCTGATCGGAAACCACCCTGGGTGGCGGAGTATTCGATCCGGTCTTCGTATCAGGGGGTTCTCGATGTGTTCGAGAGAGCGTTCCGTCGAGAGAATCCCTTGTTCTCGTTGGCTGTCTACTACCCGCTGGCCTACTATGTCGGGCCCGACGACATCAACCCTGTGGAGGAGAACCGTCAACGCCAGGTGGTGGGCCTGATCCGCACAATGTTCCTGAAACGTTTCGAAAGCTCGGTGTACGCCTTTGAAACGTCGCTCGACCGGCTGATGCGCAAACTCCTGGCGTTCGTGGAAGTCCACAGCGAACCCGGCGCAGAACAGGATCGTTACGACGCTTGGAAACGACGTAACGGCACCGCGATCAATTTCCGACCCGGAAGACAGTTCAAACTCGACGCGGGAAGAGCCAAGAAAAACAACGCCGCCGGTGGCAACAACGGGGACACGAAAGCTGGCAGAAAAGCCGATGAAAACGTTACAACTAGCACTGGTTACGCAGTCGGTAACACCGACGACGATACAGGTAGTAGAGGTTACGCAGTCGGTAACACCGACGAGAACGAAACCGACGCCGATGAGGATGTGATACCGCCCGAGCTGCTGGAGGCCGTCACCGAGCTCTCCCGTGACGAATACGACGTGGCCGCAATCCTCGACAAGACGTTCGAGGATCTAGACGAGATCGCTTCTTTCCTCGATGCTGTCAGCTGTTTGACCCCGCAGCAGGACGACAAGGCAAGAAAACTGATCCGGCTGCTGACAAGCAAGGAATTAAGGGACCGTAAGGTGCTGGTGTTCACAGAGTTCGCTGACACGGCCCGATACGTGGAGTCTCGATTGCGAGCCGCCGGTGTGGAGGGTGTTGTTCGTATAGACGGTGGCACCAATGTGGACCGTGCTGAGGTGATCCGCCGGTTCTCGCCTTATTACAACGGTTCCAGCACAGCGGAGCTTGCTGCGGAAGGCCTAAACGAGATCAGGGTGCTGGTGTCCACCGATGTGCTGTCTGAGGGTTTGAACCTTCAGGATGCTACCAGGCTCGTGAACTACGACCTGCATTGGAACCCGGTGCGTCTCATGCAAC
This sequence comes from Acidimicrobiaceae bacterium, assembly GCA_028820455.1. Taxonomy (GTDB): domain Bacteria; phylum Actinomycetota; class Acidimicrobiia; order Acidimicrobiales; family Aldehydirespiratoraceae; genus JAAXHB01. Next base: position 37,262 of record JAPPJC010000027.1, on the reverse strand, counting down.
GCATAGGCCGTGTGGACCGACGTATGAGCCCCGAGATCGAGACCCGCCTAGTGGCCGATCACCCTGAGGCGGCTACGGATCGAGGTACGATCTGTTTCTGGAATTTCCTGCCACCCGACGGGCTGGAACGTATCCTGAAGTTGTACAAGAAAGTCGCTGGCAAAACACTACTGATCTCGCTCACGCTCGGCATCGAAGGTCGTAAGCTGCTACGCCCCGACGACACTTACGACCCTCTGCGTGAGTTCAACGTCACCTACGAAGGCACCCGCACCGCGGTTGAGGAGATGCACCTGGAATACCAGGCGTTGCTCAAGCAGCATCCCGGTCTGACTGAACAGCTCGACGGACTACCCAGCTCGGTGTTCTCAGGCCGCCGCAAGCTCGCCAAGGGCACTCGGGGAGTATTCTTCTGCTACTCACTGCCCGCTCTGGACGTTGACAGCCGTAGATTCACATTAGAAGCTGGCCCTACCCGCTGGTACCTATACGACCTCAGCGAAGACACGATCCTGGAATCTCCAGGTGAGATCATCAACAGTATCCGCTGCCGACCCAAAACTCCCCGCCGCTGCAACACCAGCCGCAAAACCCTCAAAGAATTGCGCGACAAGGTGCGCTACCACATCCGTGACACCTACCTTAAACGGGTCAACGCCCCCATGGACGCACCCAAACCGAAGCTACGCTGCTGGATGGAAATGAACTGATGGCCCACAACTTTGGTGACCGGTTAGACGGAAGAGCAACACGAACATGGAGATGAACCGATGACCCGCAACCCGCTAACTGATTCGGCTGATAATGTCGAAAGGATGCGCCGAATACGCACTTTCGCGCAACTGTTCCAATACCTAGTTGACGACCAGGGTTGGCCTTTGGATCTAGATCAGCCTGATCTCCCTTACCTTGAGGATGACGACCTCACAGTGGTTACTTATGACTGGGATCCAGCCGAACTGGGTATACCCACAGATCGACTCAAAGATCTCGAGCGGTTTCAACAGATGCGACCCCTGACCGTCAACCAACCCTGGGGTGTGTTTTTCTTGGAGTTCAAGGGGACAAGACTGCGCTACACACCGATAAGACGCTTACTACGGGCCCTTGTTACCAAAAAGCGGGCTTCCGCCGGTCCTGTCAGTAGGCGGACGTGGGCACTAAGTGATCTACTGTTTTTCGTGATCACCGGAAAGGCCAAAGATGTGGAGTTGCATCTGTTGGCTTTCAAAGGCGAGAACCCACAAACAGCGGAATTCCGTTCACTCACATGGCGGCCTGCTCATACTTCCACTCACCATCTCAAACGGCTTAGTGAAGAGTTGTTGCCATGCTTGGAATGGCCTGAAGACACCAGCGATACCGAGTCGTGGCGTGGGGCATGGTGGAAAGCATTTAAATTGCCGGTCGGTCAGGCGATAAATGACTCGGCTCGTCTGGCTGATCGAATGGCGAAAACCGCTCAGGACTTGCGGGATCAGATTCATGAGGCACTTGAGTCTGAGAACGGATCGGGCCCATTCTTGGATCTGATGCAAGAGATCCGTACCCGACTGGTCAGTGACGTGACTTCCAAGAGTTTCGCCGACATGTGTGCCCAAACGCTCGTATACGGGATGCTCAGCAGCCGAGTCACCAACCCGCAGGACTTCGGATCGTCACCGATCTTCTCGACAGTACCACTGGCAAATCCGTTCCTGGAAGCGTTATTTGAGCAAGTCCACGACGAAGCAGTCTCTCTTGACCTGCCTGGCAGCGACCTACCACAGCTCGTAGCCGACCTGCGCGAGACTAACGTCGAAGCCATCCTTGACCAGATCGGTTCCACCACCAAGGGCGGTGATCCAATCATTCACTTCTACGAGGAATTCCTCAAGAAATATGACCGCGAGATGCGCACCGATGCTGGCGCGTTCTACACCCCACAACCCGCCGTTGAATTCATCGTACGTGCCGTCGACGAAGTACTACGATCCCGCTTCGGTCTGCGCATGGGTATAGCCGACACTGAATCGTGGCAGGAAGTAGCCGAACGCAACGGTTTCGACATCCCTGAGGGGATTGACCCCCGCAAACCCTTCGTGTCGATGATCGACCCAGCCACTGGCACCGGCACATTCCTAGTCGAATGGCTACGCCAAGCCCGCAAATCGTTCCTAGAATCCGGCACACTCCAAGAATGGCCCCGACATCTACGTGACCACCTGCTACCGTCCATGCACGCCTTCGAGCTGATGCTAGCCCCCTACGCCATCGCCCACCTCAAAGTCGCTCTAGAGCTATACCATACTGGAGCCAACGAAGGTACTATGCAAATTCTGCTCACCGACACCCTGGAACACACAGCCCGCCAAGGCCAGCTCGCCACCATGAGCAACCCCGTAGCCGAAGAAGGCACAAGAGCGGTCAAACTGAAAGAGCACGAGCGGTTTACTGTCGTGATCGGGAACCCACCGTACAACCGTGAACACCGCTCGGTCGGAGACACAAGCAAACGCAAAGGCGGAGTAGTTCGTCATGGCACTGCTGGGATCGACCCGCTGATCAACGCCATAACCGAACCAATGAAGGAAGCGGGTCTCGGCGGTCACCTTACGAACGTGTATAACGATTACGTCTACTTCTGGTGCTGGGCTGTCTGGCAAACCACAGAACTACCACCCGGCCCTGGAATAGTGGCCTTCATAACCGCATCTTCGTACCTTGAAGGCATCTCCATGGGCGGAGTACGCCACCTGTTGAGAAATGCCTTCGACGAGTTGTGGATTGTAGATCTGGGGGGCGAAGGCCGAGGAGCCCACAAAGAGGACAACATCTTCGACATCCAAACCCCCGTGACCATCGGAGTAGGAGTTCGCACTAGTCAGAAGAATACTGGAGACTGCGTTGTCCGGTATCTGAAAGTATCTGGCACACGTAGCGAGAAACTCACTCGTCTGGCACAAACCGACCTTAACGATGTGCATGAACAGATACCCGGCGAACATCTGGACCACATAGTGCCCCGAAGCACAAACCAATACCACGACTGGCCCAAAATCACTGAACTATTGCCATGGGGACACTCCGGGTGCCAGCATCAAAGGACATGGCCAATAGCTGAGACTAAACCTGTGCTGGACAAACGCTGGCGAGCCTTCTTAGAAGAAGTTCCTCGTAACCGTCGAGTCCTTCTAAAAGAAACCGGAGATCGCAACACACATAGCAAGGTGAAGCCACTATTGGGTGGCCCTCCTAGATTAACACCTCTTCATGATCTTGACCGTGATGCTCCACATGAAGGCATTGAACAATACGGTTACCGAAGCTTTGACCGGCAATGGGTGATCGCAGACAACCGTCTAGCCGACAGGCCGCGACCTGCTTTATGGAAGATTCGCGGACCAAACCAGGTGTTCCTCACCACGCTAATAGCATCCAAGTTCAACCAAGGTCCTGTCCTTACCGTCACACCTTACGTGCCTGATCGCAATCACTTCTCGAATCGCGGGGCCAATGTTATGCCATATTATCGCAACATACACAGCAGAGAGCCAAACATCACTCAAAACCTGCTGACTACCCTTAGTGAACGACTAAACACCGAGATCACAGCCGAAGATCTACTTGCCTACGTCTACGCTTTAGGCGGAACCTCTGCTTTTACTGACCGCTTCAACGAAGAGCTAGCCGAAACCGCAGGCCCAATCCATATTCCAATTACCGCTAACCCTGATCTGTTCCAGCAGGCAATCAAGCTGGGTCGTGACCTCCTATGGTGGCACACCTGGGGTGAACGTTTCACCCCCGAGGGTCAGCTCCGACTTCCCGAAGGACAAGCAAAAAAGATCCGTCCAGTAGAAGTCATGCCCAACAACTCCAAAGACCGCACCTATGATCGCACGTCGAGAACTCTGACAGTAGGCACCGGAACCTTCGCTCCAGTCAGTGAGGAAGCCTGGAACTTCGAGGTCTCCGGACTCAGAGTCCTCCGCTCCTGGCTCGGCTACAGAATGAAAAAGCGCAAAGGCATAAAATCCAGCCCCCTCGACTACATCCGTCCCACCCGCTGGACCCAAACCAAAGAACTCCTACTCGTCCTGTCCATCCTCGAACACACAATTGAAGTCACCCCCAAAGCCGCCGAACTCTTAGAGAAGATCGTCTCAGGTCCCTTGATCCCGGCCAAAGATCTCCCAACCCCCACCCCCGCCCAACGCAAACCTCCAAAGCTATGACAAGAGTCTTGCGAACATCACTTGAATATATCTTATTCAATAACTGTAAAAATACATAACTACATAACAAATAATCGGTATCAAAAGCCACAAGAGGAGAGTTTATCAATGAAATTAATATCTATCAAGGTAGGTCCGTACCGTAACATTCTTGATTCTGATACCGTACAAATCGATGAACAAGTTACTGTATTGGTCGGCAAGAACGAGTCTGGTAAAACAAATCTCTTACACGCTTTGCATGCTTTGAATCCCGCTAATGGAAGCCGGTCTATAAACAGACTCGATTATCCTCGATGGCTTCAAAAGAAACATAAACGCGCAGGTACCTATCAAAGGGCACAACCAATCGAAGTCACTTTCCACCTTACCGATGAAGAAAAGATTGAAGTAGCTTCTATATATGGTGAAAATGTCTTACAGAGCGACGAGTTTTGTGTGTACCGTATATACGAGAGTGAATCCTGCGCATATAAATTACCAGAATGTGATGCAACACGGGCAATACATCATCTTGTGCCGGATGCGAATACAGACTCTATTACCGATATTGAATCACTACAGCAACATCTTATAGAGAAGAAAAATGAGAGCGAAGATAATGGTGAACAAGCACAAAATACCTTGAATAATAGTACCATTCTCGAGAAGTTGTCAAACATATACAATCAAAACATGACGGTTGAGGAATCTATCGGCCAATTTCTTCTAGATCGAATGCCGAAGTTTTTTTACTTTGATGAATATGCACAATTGCCTGGCACAACCGATATTGAACCTCTACGTAATGCTTTAGCTCAAAATCAAACCTTCACGCTCGAGAGTGATTCAGGAACTGCACTAGCTCTTTTACGTATGGGTTATGCAGACGATGAATTAATAGCAGACAATTATGACATCCGCAAAGCAGAACTGCAGGCAGTTGGGGCTGAACTGACTCGGAGTGTCTTAAAGTATTGGAAGCAGAACCAACACTTGAGATTGATGATTGATGTGCACCCTGTCATTGAAAATAATCATCTAGGCACTCAAATTGTTCGTCGTGAACTCAAGTTGGATGTTCAAGATGATCGTCATTATTTTACCAACAGCCTGGATGCTCGCTCAAGCGGATTCCGCTGGTTTGTATCGTTCATTGCCGCTTTTTCAGAGTTTGAAGAGGATAGTAACGTCATCGTTTTGTTAGACGAGCCTGGGCTTGGACTTCATGCTAGAGCTCAAGCAGACTTCCTTCGATTCATAGACGAACGCTTAGCATCCAAGCACCAAGTCATATTCACGACCCATTCTCCTTTCATGATAGATTCGAGTCACCTTGAGCGTGTGCGAGTAGTAGAGGATACTGGTCCTGATAAAGGAGTCAAAGTAGCTCCTGCCAACACTGCATCCAAAGATCCAGATACTCTCTTTCCTCTTCAGGCTGCGTTAGGATATGACATAGCACAGAATCTTTTCGTAGGCCCTGACAATCTTGTTGTGGAAGGCCTTTCAGACTTCACATACTTATCGGTCATGTCTGATCATTTGAAGTCGATAGAGCGTAACGGATTGGATAGGCGTTGGAGGATTCTTCCCGCAGGTGGTGCTACAAATATTCCGACATTCGTAGCTCTAGTCGGACCATCTCTGGACGTGACAGTTATTGTTGATGGAGGTATGTACAAAAATCAGAGGATAAATAATCTAATACAAAAAGAGTTACTCAATATAGAGAGATTAATATCACCTTCACTGGTATCAGATGTCACCGATGCGGATATTGAAGATCTATTTGCAGAAGATGATTATCTACATCTATACAATGGTGCATTTGCTTCTAAAATCAAGGCTAAGGATTTGGAGGGATCAGATCGTATAACAAAGCGACTTGAACGCAACCGTCCTGGTTTTGATCATAATGCTCCTGCTAACTATCTACTCCATAACCGTGAAACGGTACTCGGCAAGCTATCAGACGAGACTTTGAGACGATTTGAGGATTTGTTTGACAGGATAAACTCCACCCTTGCAGATCGGTAAGCTGTTCCGATCAAGGTATGTTAAGTCCTAGATTAAAAGTCAGTTCCTGCCTTGTGACGAGCGGAGGGGGTCTCCGCAGCCCAGACTTGCGAACCCACTGTCGACGAGCGGCCGCACTGGGGCTTGCAAGCCTTCATCGAGCGGCCGATCAAGGTCAGAGGGGTCAGCGTCCAGGCCAAGGGACGATCAGGGTTTGGCCAGCGTGAACATTGTCTCATACAACCCTGGCCACGACGGAGCGGTTGCTCACCTGAGAGATGGACATCTCGTCTTCTCCGTGGAAGCGGAGAAGGACTCCAACTACCGCTATACCCCGATCGCAAGCCCCGACCTCCTCGATGCCTTTGGCTGGCTCGAAGAAGTGCCCGACGTGGTGTGCACCGGGGGCTGGTGGCCGCGCGAAGCACAACCGACCGGGTCACGTTTCCATGTTGGGTATCGCGGTGTCTCAAGAGATGGGATTAAAGTAGAAGCTGGCAGATTGATCGGAAAGTCAGTGTCGTTCTTCTCGTCCTCCCACGAGAGATCGCACCTCCTTTGCGGGTTTGGCTTGTCCCCTTACCCGCAAGGCTCGTCTTGCTATGCGTTGGTGTGGGAAGGGGCGATCGGTGCGTTCTACGAGATCGGTCCCGACATGAACATCACATGGATCGCGGATGTGATGAACGAACCCGGGAACAGGTACGCGGCGATCTACGGATTGGCAGATCCGACCTTCCCAAAGGATGCGCCGTTCTCGCGCTTCACAGACGCCGGAAAGTTGATGGCACTCGCCTCCTTCTCGCGGAGGGGTACACCGACCACCGAGGAAGAGGAGTTGATGAAGTTCCTCCTGTCGTCTCGACATGTTCGGCTCGACCTCTACGATCAGCTTGAGTCGTGCGCTTACTTCAACGTGGGCACAGACGACCCAGAGTTTCGCAACTTCGCTGGCATCTACAGCGATCGGATCTTCGATACCTTCCACCGGTTCGCTCAGAAGAACTTGCGCAAGGGGCTGCCACTGATTGTGGTCGGGGGTTGCGGTCTGAACTGCGACTGGAACACGAGATGGAGAGAGACCGGCATCTTCTCTGAGGTCTTCGTGCCGCCAGTTCCTAACGACTCAGGCTCAGCGATCGGGACGGCAATCGACGCTCAACTCCACTTTACCGGCGATGCCAAGATCGAATGGAGCGTCTATTCTGGATTGTCCTTCAGGACGGATGCGCCGGTGAATCGTGACCGGTACGACATCAGCGACGCTACCTGCGAGGACGTCGCTCGCATGCTGAGCAGCGGCCTAATCCTCGGCTGGGTCAACGGTAGGTACGAGATCGGTCCTCGCGCCCTGGGCAACAGGTCGATACTTGCAGCTCCGTTCGATGAAGGGATGCGGGTGCGTTTGAACGAGATCAAGCAGCGCGAACAGTTCCGACCAATCGCCCCTGCTTGTCTGGAAGCTGACGCTGAGCACTGGTTCGGTTGCGACCACGAGAGCCCGTACATGCTATTCACTTATGCGGCCAACACGGACGTTCTTGCCGCCGTAACGCACGTGAACGGCACGGCCAGGCTCCAAACGGTCAACCCAAACACGAACTCATTCCTGTATGAGCTACTCGCTGCCTTCAAGGCCCGCACAGGCTACGGAGTGCTTTGCAATACGTCACTCAACTTCAACGGGAAGGGCTTCATCAACAACCTGACAGATCTCGATACGTACACCGTGGATCACGGCCTGGACGGGTTCGTAGTCGAGGGGCGCGCTTATCTCCATCGGGAGTCGCCATACTACAAGGCGTATCGCAGGGGTGGCACTCGGTGGGATCGCCAAGACATAGATGCGGGAAACCACAGCTAGAGATCCGGCAGCAGTGAGAAACAGCCCTCGATTCCATCTCTCGGCGACCGATGCGTACACGCCCGGCTTTGAAGAGGACGACCGCCTGAGGTCCGACTTCATTCGACAGCTGATGCTGCGCCAGTTACTCCGCAACCGAGCAACATCGAATTGGGATGCGGTTGATCAGACTGAGCGAATCCCCAGAATGCTGGTCCGGTTCTGGCACGACCCGCATGACGTACCGGCGGACGTGCGCAGCTGCCTCGACAGCTGGGACTCTTTGCGCGCCGAGGGATTTACCTTCCAGATGTTCGACGACGAGTCCGCCGGTGCCTACATCGCGGAGCATTACGGCTCGCGACAACTCGCCGCGTTTGAGCGATGTAGACATCCAGCAATGCGGTGCGACTACTTACGCCTGTGCTTCGTGCTCGCGGAAGGTGGCCTGTACGTCGACGCCGACGATGTGCTGTTGAGCGACGGGTGGAAGGACATCTTCCGCAACCACACACTGAAGGTGCAGGCACTCGCCTACGACGTGTCTGCTGGCGGCATGGTGTCGCCATCTGAACTGCGCCGTACCGACCTCCCGATACGCGACCGCATCTTCTACGTCAACAACAACCCGATAGCGGCACCAGCTGGCCACCCGGTGCTGCGACGAGCTCTGGCTCGTGCGACCGACAGGCTCCTGGGACGCGAGGCCGCGCCGGAGATCCAATCGACAACCGGCCCTGGAAACCTCACTGTCGCGCTCGCCGGGCACGCGCGCAACTTGCAATTAGAGGACGCTCCTTCAGACTTCGAACTCCTCCTCGACTGGGAGCGCACTGCAGAACCGCAATGGAACCTCGGCTATCGAAACGACGCCCGCAACTGGCGCAATATGGACCGCTGACGAATCGGATCGGACTAGCCCGCCATGCACTTCACAAGGGTGGTCGGCCCCATGCGAACACTCGCTTTCCGTACCTGGCGCGCGCTGACCGTGGCTGTCCCGGGCCCTAGAATTCAGGCCTTTGGCTCAGGCACAGACCAGATTGGCGCGGTCTTGGTCGTAAACTTGGAAAGGCAGCCGAGGCGGTGGCGGCGCGTAACGAATGAACTGGGCCGCTTCCGAACGTCCGAAGGCAAACCGTTGACGTCAATCACGCGGTGCCTCACAGCAGTCGACGCGAGAGACGGTCGGGCTGTGGCCGCGACCGCGGACGTAGACCCTACGTACCGAATCGGCGATCAGTTGTATGTGCAACCCGACGCCCGCCTGGCCGAGTGCTTCTCCGAGGATGAGCCGGTGCGGATGACGTGGCAGGAAGTTGCAGTGGCGCGGTCACACGTGGAAGCCTGGAAAGCTATTGCGAATGGGGCCAGCGAATACGTTCTCGTACTGGAGGACGACGTCTGGTTCTCGCGAGGTGCACCAGCAGCGATCGACAGCGGGTGGAGGGCTGCCTTAGACCGCTGCGCAGCCGAAGGTGGCCCGAACTTGCTCTATCTCTCGTACAGCGACGCGGACGGAACTGCGGTGCGTGAGGATGCTTGCAATAGCCTCTTCCGGCCTGTGCGCGGCCTCTGGTTTCTGTCGGGTTACGTGCTGTCGCGCGAAGGTGCGGCGATGCTCCTTCGCGCCATGCCGGTCATCGGACCCGTTGACCTTTGGATGAACTATCGGTTCGGCGAACTCGGCGCGTTGGCACTCAATTCGCCCGTAATCAAACAAAGGCATGACGAAGCATCGGAAAACGCCTATTCAGTCCTACCCTACCTGGCTCGGGCCGGGATTGTTGACGCGGCATACGGAATCAAGCCCCCAGCTACAACCCACGCCGGCCCAGTTCTGGCATGGACTGCCGGCGGGGAGCGGGAAGGCCTCGCCATGGCACTGTCGATGCTCGGGCTGCGCGTACGCGTCTTTAACGGCGATGAGGAACCGCTGCGCGAGACAAGACTGCAAGAAGTGTTGAAGACATTCGATGCCCTCGTTGATGCCCCCGTTGTGCCCGCTGTGCTCTCCGCTGCTGCAGTGAATGAGCACTACGTAATCCTTATGGAACCGGATGCGCCCACACCCCTCGGTCTCGAGCGCGAACGGCTGCCGCCATCGCGATCGGCAATCTTGACCCTCAACGGTTCCGCGTACCCGTCTTGGGAAGTCCTATGCCGCGTCTTGCGCCTTTCGACTCCTGCCGATGTCTTTCCGGCTGGGGCTCCGAGAGCTTTTGGGCTTTTTCGAGACGCCCGCCCAACGACCCGCCCTGGACCCGTGGTGCGGATTCGGGGCAACACTGGCTCTATGGATGATTCACCGTGGGTACTGCCGCCATCAAGCAGTTGGCAGCCAGCACCGAACGGGAGCCGCCCCCCTGACGTGGCTGGCCCGGTTCTCGCCCAAGCCAGTATGACGGAGGCCTCGACCTTGTTCCCGGGCATCACCGAGACGTTCCCAGGAAACCTAGCGTCGTTCGTGCCGGAGGGTCTCCGGCACGACACAGAGGGCGCGCTGCTCGAGATCGACACCCTTGAAAGCGGAGTGCGGCCGTACAGATCCGGTGCCTTTGCGTCCGTCCGGTCCTTTGGGCATGGGTGCTTTGAAGCCGAGATTAGGGCAGCACCAGGCTCGGGGTTGATTACCGGATTCTTCCTGCACCGAGCCACACCGCGACAGGAGATCGACATCGAGTTCGCAGGAGCCGACCCCTGCCGAATGCTCGTCAACGTCTACTTCAATCCCGGCGACGATGGCACGAACATGAGCTTTGGGTATCGTGGCTCCCCCTGCCGCATTGATCTCGGCTTCGACGCCACGGCCGATTTCCACCGCTACGCCATCGACTGGCGTCCAGGTCAATTGACTTGGTTGGTAGACGGAGAGGTTGTCCACCAGCGTGTTGGGTGGGATCCCACGCCTATCCCACACCTGAACATGCGCCTCCATGCCAACTTGTGGGCACCCCGCTCTGCCGAACTCGCCGGACTAGTCGACGAGAGCACTCTGCCAGCGTCAGCCGTCGTCAGGAACTTGTTGGTGAGAGTGTGAATGTTCGATCGCGCCAGTGGGCCGGTTCAGGCGTCCTTGTCGAGGAGTTTTCGGTAGATCCACTCGCTTTTGACTTCCACAAACTGCTGGGCTCGCTCGACTGTCATAGTTGGTGGAACCTTCAAAGTCAGCGAGGTGTCGCGTTCTACGATTATTTCGATAGTCTTGCGGCCGCTAGAAAGGGAGACGCCCAACACCAGATCACCCATGACCAGAGATAGCAGATCCTGAAGCAAGGCAGCAGGAGGAGCCACAGCAACGGCACTCATCACAGGCGGTAGAGGTTGGCTTTGTGGCCGGTCGGCGGTGCCGCCCAACGTGGTAGCCACAGTGGCAGCGTCATCATAGGTAGATGCTTGAGGACGACAAATCAACCCTCTCCGACGACGCTTGTGCAAGTTCTGGAACACAGAGATACTTTCGGCAACATCCAGGATCTGCTGTTAGTGGCGATCCTTGATATGCAGAGCTGGCTCTCGCTGCTGGAAGGTGACGGATGATGCCGAACGATTAGAAGGGGAACAAGGGAGGAGTAGTAATAACCATCAACACAAGCCTGTGGGGTGCTAGGTGCCGCATCACAGCGTGGATCGAGCTCCCCGGCGGCTACGCTATCAGCGTCGCAGTTTCAGGCCAGCCCGCGAACATGAGCACATTGATACAACTCATCACCAACCGACTAGCCAGCTTACCTGTTGGTGTTCCTCACTTATGCGGGGGTAAGCTCATCATCACCAGCCTAGGGGTAGTATCTACGTCGTGTTCCCTGCCTATGCGGGGATGAGCCCACATTTATCAGACATGCCGTTGGGTCTTGCGGTGTTCCCCGCCTATGTGGGAGGACACGGTATGTGTCACACCTCTCTGCTACGATCACCTTTGCAATCCGTAAGGGTGTACAACTGGGTTTACTACTTCGTAATGTCACACCCCCTCTTATAGTCAATTTGGATCTTAGGCAAGATGCTTGAGATCCCATTAAGCAACGCTCTATGGATAAGGAACAATCTATGAGTCAACTGACCATTGAACGTCTGACCGAAGCCGTAAGAGGTGGTGCTGTTGCGCTCCGCTCAATAATGCGATTGCAGCCTGTGGAGTGGATACTCAACGCACCCTCGAGTTCCTCGTTTCCCGCCCTCAAACGAAACTAACTCGCCGAGTTCGGCGAATACTGGACCCAACGCTACGTCCTGAGCGCATACGATCAAGTCGCTAGTGGCAAGACACCGAACCTCACCAACGACGAGGAATGAAAAGGGTTATGATAACTGCATAACCCCGATTTGTAGAGGCATTGATATAATCCTTATCTTATGAGAATCACCCAGAGCTACACATGGACAGATGGTGAGCGATGGCTGAGTGAGGCACTCGGCCTACCTAACAGTGACACGCCCTTCCCATGGCAGCGAAAGTTGTTGCGGTGCTTCTCTCAGGGGAAGATACCGGGCCATCTTGACATTCCGACGGGCCTAGGCAAGACCTCCGTGATGGCGATATGGTTGATAGCGCGGGCACTCGGTGCCGACCTACCCCGAAGATTGGTGTACGTGGTTGATCGTCGGGCTGTTGTCGATCAATCCACAGATGTTGCGTTGCTGCTCAGGCACTACGTCAACCAGAACCCAGAATTCAAGTCAGCACTTGGATTATCCAGCCCACTGCCCATCTCCACCCTTCGCGGTCAGCATATCGACAACAGGGAGTGGCTCAAGGACCCAACCCTGCCTGCCATCATCGTAGGCACCGTGGACATGATCGGCTCACGGCTCCTGTTTGAGGGCTACGGCACCACACCCAAGATGCGACCCTACCAGGCTGGACTCCTCGGTTCGGACGTCCTCGTTGTGCTCGACGAGGCTCACCTTGTACCGCCGTTCGAGAAGCTCCTCAAAGCGATAGCTATAGGCGCATCCACATTTGGACCGCAAAACGGTCTAGCAGAACTCATTCCGCCTTTCCGTCTGATGACCCTGACGGCTACGGCGCACTCGAACGGTGACAAACCCTTCGGTCTGACACCAGAGGATTTAGAGCATGAAGTAGCGAAGCAGCGTCTCCACGCAACGAAACGACTCAGGCTCGAATCTCTATCGGATCCGAGAAAGTTGTCTGAGACCCTTGCCCACCATGCCTGGGAACTTACGGAGAATGGCAGGTCTGCCAAACGGATCATCGTATTCTGCGACAAGCCGAGGGACGCTGAGAAAGCTAGAGCTACCGTGAATAAATGGGCGAAGGGCAATAGGAAACGGGGCATCACATCGTGTAAGGTGGACACAGAGTTGTTCGTTGGCGGGCGGCGGGTGTACGAACGAGAAGAAGCAGCGAAGTGGCTGAGGGAGCGCGGTTTTATACCTGACTGGGAAGAGGAGCCTGAGACTGGCATACGGCAGATGCGTCCTGGTCTGCTCTCCGATGCAGGGCTGGAAGCCCAACGTCCGGCTTTCGTATTCGCAACGTCCGCCGGGGAGGTTGGTGTCGATCTCGACGCTGACCACATGGTCTGTGACCTAGTAGCCTGGGAGCGCATGGTCCAACGGCTGGGCAGAGTCAATCGAAGGGGTGAGGGTTGCGCCAGTGTGACAGTAGTGCATAACGAACAGAACTCCGAGAACACTCAATTGAAAGCACTCAAGCTTCTGCCTGAAGAGGACGGGAGATTCGATGCAAGCACGGAAGTCATTCGCTCACTCAGGGAACGGGCCACAACTGACGCGGTGCTGAAACAGGTATTGGACGACGCGTCCACCAAGCCGCCTCTCCATCCCGCGCTGTCCAGAGCACTGCTCGACGCATGGTCCATGACCTGGCTCAAAAAGCATACTGGACGTCCCGATGTACAGCCTTGGCTCAGAGGTTGGGACGAAGATCCGCCACAGACCACGGTCGTATGGCGAAAACACCTGCCTATGAGAATAGGCGAGAGTCCCACATCCAAGAAGGAAATCGAGGACTACTTCGAGGCCGCGGCACCCCATATGAGCGAAAAGCTGGAAACATATACGAGCGAAGTGTTCACATGGATGCAAAAGCGCGCCACTGCGCTGCTGAAGGCATCGAGTGATGAGAAGGATAGTCAATCAAAGGCTGCGAATGATACGGTGACTATCGTCCTCAACGCCGCCGGAGAGATGAAGACCACGTTCTCTCTCGAGGATTTCGATGTCAGCAGGCTTGACACGAAAACCAGGGGGAAGAAGAAGAAAGAGATAAAGAGCGTCCTTGCCGGAGCGACCCTCGTTGTGGACGCGCGAATAGCCGGTCTGAGTGAAGGCGGACGTCTGAACAACACGGAGAATTCACCTCCTCGTACAGCGGACGACGGAAGCGAATGGCTGACCTCGAACGACGGTGTGCCCGTTACCCGCTTCAGTGTGCGCAAGGAGAATGCAACCGACGATGAACAGGGAGACGTTGATATTCCTACCCCAGCTGCCGGGTGGCGTCAGTGCTTCCGCTTCGCCACTGAGTTGTCCGAAGACGGAGAAGAACGCCAGTGGCTGGCCGTTTACAAGTGGCGAGGCGACGCCTCCATGGAGGACGACCGATCCACAGGCGCGGGACCGCCCCAGCTGCTTGAAGAGCATCAACAATACGCAGAGGAATGCGTACGGGCTATCGCGCAGAAGATCGGTCTCCCGAACGACTACACAGAGATGCTAGCAATAGCAGCCATGCTACACGATGAGGGCAAACGCTCCCAGCGTTGGCAGCGGGCCTTCAATGCCCCACAGGATGGCGGCATCTACGCGAAGACTCGTGGGCCTATCAACTACCGGCTACTCGGTGGCTATCGTCACGAGTTCGGCTCGCTCGCGCACGCAGAGCGCGACGCTTCTCTCGTCGCACTGCCCGACGACCTTCGTGACCTCGCTCTGCATCTGGTGGCGTCACACCACGGCTTCGCGAGGCCTGTAATCCGGGTGGACGGCTGCGAGGACGCCCCGCCTTCGGTGTTGGAGGAAAGAGCACGGGAAGTCGCCATGCGCTTCGCTCGGCTCCAGAAACACTGGGGCCCTTGGGGGCTGGCTTGGTGGGAATCCATGCTCCGCTCAGCTGACTGGCAGGCATCAGGAAAAAACGAGCATCGCGACGGCAAGAACAATGAGCGGAAGACGACTTGATGGCGGACTCCTCTATACCCGTGGACATATTCAACCCAGGCCAGGTATTCGCCTGCATGGGATTCCTGGAAGCAGCGGACGTCCTGTGCGGTAACGCCGAGGGTGGATTCGATTGGAGCAAGCCAGAGGACGTCCAGTTCAAGCTGAGATCTGACGGTAGCATCAGCCCCATCGAAAAGACGTTGGGGTTCTTGGAGAGAGCTGACATTCAGCAACTGGTGCCCAATGGATACGATGGTAAGGTAAGCGACGCAGATCCTCCTGTTCCTACAGAAACCTTCCCAGGGCCCAAAGCGAAAAAGATGGCTCTACCTATTCGTTTGCAGGACGACAGTGGGGAGGCCATCGATATTGATCATTGGACTGATGAATCATCCCGCAATCCATTCAAACTCTATGCTGGGAATCGATCAGCATATTCCATAACCTGCGACTTGATTCAAGGCAAAACAAAAAATAAGTCCTTGGGGGTTAGAGGAATCCTGCGCAACTGTAGAGAAGACCTAATTCTACGTCCGTTCGATGTGTGTACACCATTCGGCGGGAGTTTCAACTTCGATCCCAGGGGAGCTTGGACGGCTATTGACGTCGGCTACTCTCCCAATGAACATAAGCAGAAAGTAGAGTTGTCACCTGTGGTGGAGATTCTCGCAGCGTGGGGACTGCAACATGCCAGACCAGATGAGCACGAGACAAGGCAAGTTCACTACGGCGTATGGGGTGCCCTGATGCCGCCATCGCTGGCTCGGCCCATGCTTGCTGGCATCAACGACTTAACCATCCCCACCAGGAAGTTCAAGTTCACCCTCGACCTGTCCGGGAAAAACAAAGTAGTTACATACGCAACGGAGGAGGTTGCATAATGGTTTCGACGAAGCCCGAAATAATGGAAATAAACCCCGAAGTGATGGAGGTGAAAGACGCAACGCTGGATCAGTGGGTCACTGACCCCAAGGGACCCGTAGCACTGCACCTGAAACAGAAACTGCTGCCCGTCGAATCGCTGAGTGGAGAGGGCGGCATCATATACCCTCCCACCTACGCCGACATAGGGTACAACATCGACACGTTCTCCGACGGCACGAAGCTCGCATTGATCGACAGTGTAGGCTCTCAGGCCAACCGCATGGAGCCGATATTCAAGGCTGCGCCTGACGGACAGCCGTCCAATCCTCTCGCCGAATTGGTGCCCCAGATAGAGATCGTCCTCAACCATGGAAATAAGAACAATCCAGAGTCATTCTCGGAGAAGGTATCCATCCTCGACATCGCCCATCGGAGCGCAGATGCAGTGGTGATGTCCTCGCCGACCCTAGCAGAAAAACTGAAGGAGGCGTTTATAAGATTGCGGAGGAGCGGCGATTGTAGTCACCTTTGCGCCCTGACCCCGACCTCGCTCGTGTTCGGAGTATGGGACTCTCGTGGAGCCAGCAACGAGAAGCTCCCCCGCTTGGTGCGTTCCGTAATTAGAGCCTGGGACGTAGAAGAGCTTCACGCAGCAGCTCAGTACAACTCTGTCTGGAAGCTACTTGACGAAGACCAACAGAATCACCTCAAACAAGAAGAGGAGAAAAAAGGCAGAAGTAAAAGATCTAACGTCGGACTTGCGGACGCTCTTGCTGTGTTCCGCGGTAATTCTAGCAAAGAAAGAGTTCTCGGAGGCGTCCTTGTGAAGGATCGAATCGAACGCGAAGTTACCGTCAATCTCGTGGCTCTGCGGGGCCTACGAGGCGCGAATGACGAAGAAACGAAATGCGTCCAGAAATACCTATTGGGTCTCTCGCTGTTAGCGGCGACCACAGACATGGATCTGTTCCTACGCGAGGGCTGCAACCTGCGGTACACAGGGGAGGACGAGTGGTATGAGATTCCACGCCGCGGGGAGCCTCAACTCACCGACTTGGCCTCTACCAAGTCGAAGAACTTGCTTGAGAAGTATGCACGACAGGCCCATAAGTCCTTCTGTGACTACTTCAAGGCTCTAATTCCCGATACTTTCGAAACCCTTGAACACAAATTCGATCTGACGAAAGCAAAGAAACTGCTCGTAAAGAAGCAAGGCGACGACGAGGAATAGCGAATGTCGCGAACTTTCAACCCGCATCGTGGAGCACGCTACTACGATACACAAGGCGACGACGCGGAACAGTCGACATCGCGAGTGCTGCTAATCTCGGTTCATCTTCATGAAGGGCGATACCACGGTATAGACGACTCCCGTGTACCTTCCCCGGCTAGGTTGTTCCAGGCCCTGGTAGCGGCCGCTGGCATTGGCGGACCCCTGAACGATCAAGAGAAGCGTGCATTCCAGTGGCTTGAAGAGCTGGAACCTCCCCTAGTCGCCTCGGCAGTCATGAAACCCGGTCAGCGGTTCAAGAACTACATGCCTAACAACGACCTAGATGCTGTTAGAGGCGATCGTCGGCGTATCGGTGAGATTCGAGTAGGCAAGGATATTCAGCCGATGTTGTTCGATGTGGAAGTCCCCTTCCTATATGCATGGACTTTCGAGACGTCCGAGCGCGGGCAGTGTCACGCTACCGTGATTAGCGACCTATCCGAACAGTTGTACCAGTTCGGACGCGGATGGGACATGGCATGGGCATGGAGTGAGGAGCTGACCGAAGCCGAACTAGAAGACCGACTAATGGAATTCCCTGTGGTCGTATACCGACCATCTGGAGGAGGTGCTGGAAAGAACCTGCGATGTCCAGGCCCTGGGACGCTCAACAGTCTCATGCGCCGCTACGAAGCAGGTGCGAAACGATTTCAAACGGAGAGCGCAGGCCGCAGGGTCACGCAGAGTCGTTCACGACAGCCTGAGCCGCGATTTCGACAAGTAGCTTACGAAAGCCCGCCTGAACGTTACTTGTACGAGCTCCGCGAACACGATATAGCAGCAGTGTTCGCCCCGTGGCCATTGAATAGGGTCACTGCTCTGGTCGAGGCGTTGCGAGACGAAGCCAAACGTCGGTTGCAAGAGGCCCTACCAGGCAAGAGCCAGGATGTGGAGCGAGTCCTCGTAGGCCGCAAGCCGAACGGCGACGACGCTGTGCCGACAAGCCTCAGAGTCAGGATCATGCCCTTGCCGTCCATTGGTCACCACCACGCTGACCGCGGCATACGCCGTGTACTGGTGGAAGTCCCTGCCGGATGTCCGCTCCGCGCCGACGACATCAACTGGGCGTTCGCAGTTCAGGAACTCAACCATCCTGTTTACAGCAAGTCGATATACATGACGCCGACGAAAGCCCACGATATGTTGAAACACTACGGCGTAGACGAACAACACCGCGTCTGGCGAAGCGTGACCCCGGTCGCCTTGCCCGAATCCGCCGCCCGCAGGCGAATACCCCCGACTCACACCATTGAACAGGCGAAGGGCGGGGCCGAACGCCGAACCGAGCAGGCGCGCGCAGCGGCGGCAGTCTTTCACGCGCTCCGGCATGTCCAAGTGAGACACCGCCCCGACCACATACGAGTCCAGCGGGAGCCATTCGAAACCAACGGTCAGCGTGTGGAAGAATTCGCTAACGGCACACGTTTCGCCAAAGAGCGGCTCTGGCACGTCGAGATTGGCTTGAAAAAGCCTGTCCAAGGACCGTTGGTGATAGGAGACGGACGCTTCCTGGGTTTAGGACTCACGGCACCAGTCCGCCACGCCCAAGAAGGCCCGGACCGCAACCCATAAGTAATGGCTCTCTTTTTTAGACTGGCCAATAGCTTCCAAACCCGAGCCATCTTAGTTGAGGGGTCACATATCTGGCACTCAAGGTGCAGAATATGCGCTAAGGCTTCTATCAGGCCACATTTGACGCCCTGGCTGGGAACCTTTCCTGATGACCGGGATACTGGCCGACAGATCTCTTCCAAGGCATAAAAAACCAGCCAGTAAATGGGTCAGACCAGAACCCCAGTCACAGAATCCAAAAAACATACAAACCACAATATTCATTATGAGCACCAGAAATCTCGCGAACAATCAAAGCGAGAACCGTTTGGCTCAATAGAAAATCGGGTGTACTGGAAACATCCAATCCGGCTATGACGAGACAGTTTAACCTGCTATACAAACCTGTACACCAGACACGTTCCCCCTTGATTTATCGTAAATGATCAGGTCTAACTATCGACAGTCCCAGATGTGCTATCATTCCCCGTTCGTCGCAAACAGATTGAAACAGAATCATGAGTTTTGTCAAGAAGTTTCACGAGTCCAACCATGACTAGTCCCATCAACCCCAATGCCAACCCACCCAAAAGGTGCAACATCCAAATAGGTGTAGTTGAAGGTAGAGCTTGTAAACCAATCACAATGATTATGCCTGCCACTGCAAAATATGAGAATACCACTACGGTACCAAATAGATCACGAGTATCTCTTGCGATTTCACCGGGCTGAGGTGAACGGGGTGAACCTGCAACCCAAGTACTGACAACAAGAGTAGAGCTAAATAACACAGTAGCAGGCGTGATCAGATCCCGTAACGCATTCAATAAACGTTCTTGATCCAACATCGAAAAGCAAATTCCTAGTATGGATGTGATGACAAACACTGCTACGCCTGACCATCCGAACAATATACGAATCAACTCCCAATTCGAGCTATTATTTGTTTTGTCATCTTTCATTGGATCGGAAGTGAGTCCATTGCCGCATTCTATCACCTTTCCAGTAGAGTTAAGTTTTTGTGAGTTGGCTTGTTGAAGAGATTGTGACGCAGGCTTGTCAGGGTGGCACCGCACCGGTATACGCCTGTACTGCCAAAAACTCCATAACCTGCCGTGCAAGTGTTTCCTGGCGGCGTTGATGAACGCTGCGTTTGGTGTCTCAAGTTCGGTTAGATCAACATCGCGGACGTGCATATCGTCGTCGGTAGTTGGTGGTGCTTGATCCCAACCTGCTGCTATCTGGGGGCCGACGATTCGTTTTGTTTCAGCAACGAGGTGTTTGTAGTGGGTAGCGACCCGCGGTGCTTCGATTTCGAGGGTTGCCATGTGCAGGTTTAATTGTGCCTGCACCTCGGATAAAGCGTCAGTTATCACATTCCGGTCGTTTTCGTGTGACCGGCGTCGAATCTTGTAGGCAAACTCGCGATACTCCGCCACCGATTTGAGAGCACGCGCTAGTAATTGACGCTGTCTATCCTGTCGCTTCAACCGGGAGGTCTGCCAATACCCAATGATCGTGACTGTGCCCGAGATCAATGCTGCAACCAGGGCTGCGGTCACATAGGAGGGTATAGCATGCGCCAAGAAGAACGTATTCATGATTTTTTGTTCTCGTGATGCGGTGCCTCGTCTCCGGGTCATTTACCTGTTTCACGCCAGAGGTGCTCTCGGATGAGATGGACTTGGATGAGGCCGATCAAGTGGAGGAGTCCGTCTGAGAAAGTCCAGCGACGGTCTACAGGATCTTGCGGGTACCACATACAGAGAGTGCCATCATGGTAGCGGTGTGGAGAATCCGTGGGCCCATTGACGATGACGTGTGGCACATGGGGATTTGGCAGCAGATAATCAATGCGAACCTTAATGGTTGGACAGCCAGGTGGTTTTACCGAAAGTAGATATTGCCAGCCGCGTCCCTGAGGTCGACGCCGGGATCGCAATCCAGGGATCTTCGTGCGTGCCGGTACTTCAAATCGTAGCCGGTCACGGAAGCGACCATACCAGGGTCCAGGGTTTTCCCACCTAACCATAGGCACGGAATCCTCCGTATGCTCGCGTCAATTTCAGAGGTGTTGCACCTCTTGAAGACTTGCCTGTAGCAAGTGTTCCGCTAGCCGCGACTGAAACTATCCCACCTGTCCGTACAGCTTCTACCACGTTGTTGGTGTGACTGCCATGGAGCACACCATTGTTCCGATTATCATTTTGTGGCTGTAAAAGCTTCCAAAACACACCTTGCGTTGCAAGCACTTCTCTCACCTTGTCTTCATTGTTGCCAGCATCAATAGCGAGTCTCAGTCCGTCCGCTGTGCGCCGTAAACGTTTTACCGCCAACTCTCGGTCATCAACTCGGATAGAGTCGCTCACTCCTGCCGGATCCTTGGTGAAGTGCTTCGCCAGTTCAGTAGCCGAGTACTCGAAGAAACGCAGTAGTGCTAGGTCAATACGCTCAGCAGACTGGATACATTCCCACGCGAGAGCTGCTATATTAAACGAGCAGAGGTGGGGTTTGTCGAACTGTTGAACCTGTGCTTTGGCTAACCGCACGACATGACGTCGCGTGCGCCTGTGTTTTTCTGTGCTAGAAGTAAAAAGTTGCACGTGTTTCTCGGGATGGCTGGGATCCCATCGGTTCTTATCAAGATTGGGGATCCACAAGGCGTCATCAACAGCTCGGTTGAGAGCAACCACGAGATCAACACTAGGGTCCTCCCCACTTGTCAGCAGTTGACCGAACCTTATCAGCAATCCGCGTTTCATCCGCTCCACCCGCACGTTGGAGTACTGTGCGGCTAGCTGGGGACGTATGTGGAGGCGGATCTTGTTCACAAGCTCGGCAGGCAATTCACCCTCGCCGTCGGGCCCGAGGTCGGGCAGAGTACGCCTGTCCATGACTACACCCGCGTCTGCGTCCGATACTGGGCGATTCGTGAAACGGGTAGCCAGAGATCCCGCCTTATAGGTACGAAGAACTCCGTTGAAACTCGATGCCGTTCTAAGAACCCGATCTCTTCTCTCACGTGCCTCACGCAAAGATTCAGGTCTTGCTGCTACTTGTTTGCGGATCTGGTCTAAAATTGTGTATGCATACATTGTTCTCTGAAAATCCTTTCACAAACTGGGCATCATGTATTGATAAACTCGAATATATTGTATCAGCAAAGTTGCACTAACAGTGTAGTATGTCAAAAATTTCTGTCATATGCAACTAACATCGGTTCGTTGGTGATACAATTGTGACATGGTTTCGTTTTCACCACCATCGGAACCTGAGGCTAATGAAACGGCATCCGAGAAATCAAACATTGCTCATCTAAACGTCGACGCCCTAGCAGAAGCTGTGAAAGAACGACGCACGTCCGCAGGCTTGTCAATACGACGGGCAGCAGAAACAGCGAACATCAGTTTCATGACGTTGTCACGTGTCGAAGCTGGAGGCCAACCGGATCTCACAACATTCCTACGTCTGTGCTCATGGTTGCATGTTCCACCTCAGACTTTCTTCATGACCAGTGCTCCCCGACAGACAACAACTCCAGAAGTTGTCGCGACGCACCTGCAAGCCGACCCTCTGCTCGCACCGGAGGCTGCTTCGAGCATTGCAACAGTTGTACGAGACATGTATGCCGCCCTTGCACGCAAACCATCCGCGCCAGTGACTGTGGCATGCCATCTGCGCGCTGCGGCTACACTACGCCCTGGAGTTCCACAGCGTTTAGGGCAGCTTCTAGATGACATGCAAAACCATCTTCTAGAACTTGACGCTGAAGGGGCCCTGTGAGTGACACTTCCCCGCGGATTCAAAGCAAAAGCCGAACGCGAAGCACGGAAGCTTCGAGAGAACGCAGGCATCACCCGATCTGCATCACTTGATCTAAAAGCAATAGCCGACAACCTCGGTGTACGAATCATCTCTGCTGACGACCTAGTAGAAATTGAAAGACTTGAAGAAATCGAATGTATCCAGGCATACGCTTTCTCGGCTTGTACCTTCGAGATCAACGGTCGTCACGTCATCGTCTACAATCCGCTCAGAACCCGCCCACGACGCAGAAGCGACATAGCCCACGAACTAGCACACATCATCCTTGATCATGACCTGACAGAGATCCAATACCTAAATGACATACCGTTCCGCACCTGTCAACCCGACCAAGAAGAAGAAGCAACAGCTTTCGGAGGCACTCTGCTACTCCCCCGGCCTACTTTGCTCATAGAGGCGCGCTGTGGCGCAACAATCAAACAGATAGCCAAAAAGTTCGGAGTAACCACACAAATGGCACAATTCCGTTGGAACACCACCGGAGTACAAAAACAAGTCGCCGCCGAAACCGCCCGCAACACACGCCAAGCCTGACCCTGCAAGCTACCAACCCTACCTCCCACAACCTCTTCTGAGAAACACTTTGACATCGAACGATCAAGATGCAAGAGCCACCCACCAGAGACTGCAACACCACTCCTGGATGATGACCTAAAACAAGCCATCTCTGTGTTAGTCTGAGTGCCAGCCGGTAAATGGGTCAGACCAGAACCCCGGTCACAGAATCCAAAAAACATACAAACCACAATATTCATTATGAGTGCTGGCAAACCTTCTCTGTATCGGCACTTCAGCGACCATGGCTTCGGAGGGAACTGACGGGGATCACAACGTAGCGGTCGCGGACATCGCCAGCCGGTTGTTCGGTGTGGCGGTCAACCCCGCTGAAATCATCACCGAGACCCTTGAGTCCGTTACGGACGATGACACTCTCACGGACAAGAGAATAGTATATCTTCATGCTGGGAGGCAAACTGCTTGAGGACTCATTCGTTGAGATCGACTTCGAGAGTGCCACAAGCAAACGCAGTTCGGTGTGTGCTGTTGGGGTGGTTGTTTTTGAGGATGGCTTACTGATCACGAAACGGAAGTTGTTGATCCGCCCACCTGGCAACAAGTACTATACTCGGAATATGAGCATCCACGGTATCAAGCCGTCAGACACCTGTGAAGCACCAGAGTTTCCATATGTATGGGATCAAGTGGTCCCGATGCCCGATGATAGAGGATCGTTTGTTGATAGCTCATAGTGCTGCTTTTGATATCTCGGTCTTATGGAAAAGTGTAGAACACCACGAATACCCGCTTGAGCCTTTCCAGTTTGCGTGCATTGGCATCTGACACAGTCCGAGCTACCAGGTATGCAATCATGGGGCCTCACAGCTGTAGCGCAGAAGTTCAATATTCCGCTTACGCATCACGATGCTCTGTCGGACGCGGAAGCAGCGGGGCGTATATGGGTTGAACTTGCATACCGGTCCAGTTTCTTACACGAAGAGCTGCTTGATAAGCATGGATACCGGCTCGGCTATTATGATTCTAGTGGCTACCAGCCGTTCTCTAATGCCGACTTGTCACAGACGAGCGCGTCCTCGGAGTCGTCATGGTCTTCTAGTTTCACTGCCAAAGATTTCACACCCATGGGGACACCAGACCCCGAGGGAGCGTTATTCGGCAGGAAGGTGGTGTTCACGGGCAAGTTGACGTCGATGCCGCGGCGTGAAGCCTTCCAGTTGGCTGTTGACGTCGGTGCGAAACCTGTGGAATCGGTAAGCGGTAAGACAGACTATCTAGTTGTTGGATACGCAAATGGTCATCAGACCTCTAAGTATAAAAAGGCCCTTCATTCAAAGAGCAGGGAAACTCGATTCGCGTCATCAACGAAGACGAGTTCTTCTGTTTGATAGCCAGTGATGTGTGAATAGCCGAACAGCAGCTTTTCTGTCGAGGACATCCTAAGACATTAGGAATTCTTTGCAAAAAATGTTAATAAAAAGTGTTAATATTTGCACAATGCTCGAAAAAAGTGTATTGTTTTTATAGGCTATGCGCGGACAACGTCTGATAGTGCGTGTTATATGCGAACCGTGGCTAGCAGCACATCCGATAATCTGTGAAACTATCTAGTGATTGTACCGACTGAGGACAAGGCAGAGCTTTCAGGGGTTCTTGGTCTGCTTGAGCGTCGCTATGATTCGCCTCAGGATCGTGGTAAGGCGTTCGAGCTGCTTATGCAGCGGGCATTCCAGCAGCATCCTGATGTGTATGGTCCTCGGCGTTTCAAGAAGGTGTGGCGGTGGATGGAGTGGCCTGATCGTCAACGCCACGGTTACGGTGGTGACGTAGGTATTGATTTGGTTGCTGAGCAGACTGAAGCGGGGGGTGGTGGTCTGTGCGCGATCCAGACCAAGGCCCACACGGGTGGAAAAATCAGTAAGGCTGCTGTTGACTCGTTCATTTCTGCATCTAGCGGCCAGGTTTTCTCATCTAGGCTTCTTGCTGTTACAGCACCTGTGACTTTGCAAGCGCGCACGATGATTCTCAAAGCGGAACCGCGCTGCGAGGTGTTATATGGTAGTGATCTCGATTCATGGCCTGTCAACTGGTCTGAATGTCTTGAAGATCCGTCGCGGCTGCGGTTCGACCCAACTCCTCGGCATATTCCTAAACCATTCCAAACCGAAGCTGTCAGCAAAGTCGTTGAGGGCTTGGCGGACAATGATCGTGGCCGTCTTGTGTTACCGTGTGGCACCGGTAAATCTGTTGTGTCTTTGTGGATCGCTGAGAAGATGGTCGGACTGGGTGGCAGGGTTTTGTACCTAGTGCCATCAATCGCGCTGATGAACCAGACTATGCGTGAATGGGCAAGGCAACGCAATCCCGACATCGAACACCGTTATATAGGCGTGTGTTCAGACACCAAGGCCGGCAACACTGATGAGGATGCCCCTTTGTCGGAGCTAGCCATGCCGGTAACAACCGATCCTAGTCGCATATCCCAACAGTTGAATGTCGAAGATCCTGATTCAATGCTGGTGGTGTTTTGCACCTACCAATCGCTAAGCCTCATAGCCGACGCGCAGTCCAATAAAAATCTGTTCGGAACTGCACAGGCCTTCGATCTTGTGCTGTGTGATGAAGCACACCGCACTACTGGTATCGACGAGGCCACTGGATCTAAGAAGTCATCGCGTAAGAGCCGCACCATCACGCCGTTCTCATTCATTCACAAACCTGAGCGGGTGCGGGCTTACAAACGGTTGTATATGACTGCTACACCACGCATCTACACCGAAACGGTTAAGAACAAGGTCAAGCAATCCGATCGGGTCTTTGATGTGTATTCAATGGACGACGAAGAAACCTACGGCCCAGAACTGTATCGGATGTCCTTCGGTGACGCTGTCGAAGAAGGACACCTAACCGACTACAAGGTGCTGGTCATCGCTGTAGCTGAGAATCCGGTACTCGATGCTTACGACAACATTGTGATTGATGACGAGCGTCTTTTCAGTATCCAAGAGGCGGTGCGTTTCGCGGGTTGTTGGGATGGTCTTGCCGATCCGACTACCACCACAGCCAAAGATCGGATCACTGGCCGAGTCAACCCGGAGCACTCTGCTAAACGAGCGATTGCTTTCACTAACCGTATTAGTAAATCCCAGCTCGTGGAACGATACTGGAACCCGGTGGTTGAGGCCGTGAGTGCGGCTGTGTCCGGCCGCACAACCACCGACGGTGGTAATGTCAACCTACTTGAGTGCGAGGTCCGTCATGTTGATGGCTCTAACAATGCTCTTGAACGCGCCAACACAATCGCTTGGCTTCGAGAAGGTGACCCGAGCGGCGGCTGCCGGATTGTTACCAATGCTCGCTGCCTTACTGAAGGCATAGACGTTCCCGCTCTTGACGCGGTGATCTTTCTTGAGCCAAAACAGTCTCAAGTGGATGTGATCCAAGCCGTTGGACGAGTGATGCGCCGAGCCGAGCACAAGCAGGTCGGCTACGTGATCCTGCCTGTGGTGGTGCCATCGGGTGCCAGTCTGAGCGATGACCGGGTCCTATCGGGCTCAGGCTTCAAAGCTGTCTGGAAAGTTCTCAAAGCACTGCGTTCCCACGACGAACGCCTCGACGTTGAAATCAACACTGCTGACCTCACAGGACGGCTACCGGTTACCGTGTTGACGAGTGGCCTATGCGATACCTGCGGTATGGCTAACACCGAATGCGAATGCGATGACTCATCTGATGGTTCCTTCAAAGGCGGTATCCAGCAGCGTATACCATTCGAACATGCCATCGCGTCACAACTGGTCAAAGTCTGCGGTGATCGTCAATACTGGGACCGCTGGGGCCGCGAAGTAGCACGCATCACAAACACCATCACCGGTCACATCCGCGCCGCTGTAGAAGCCAACGATGAACTAGCAGCGCAGTTCTACCAGTTCTCCGAGCAAATGGAAGCAACAATCGGTGCTAGCATGCCGTCGGGCGACCTAGCCGTGATGGTTGCTCAGCA
Organism: Acidimicrobiaceae bacterium; assembly: GCA_028820455.1. Lineage (GTDB taxonomy): Bacteria > Actinomycetota > Acidimicrobiia > Acidimicrobiales > Aldehydirespiratoraceae > JAAXHB01. The sequence goes on along the minus strand of JAPPJC010000027.1, from coordinate 10,020 downwards.
CGTTGTGACGATGCCAGTGTTCGAAGCACTGTTTGCTGGCAGCGGATTCGCTGATCGCAATCCCATCTCCAAATCCCTCAACGAACTCCTCGACGAATTCAAATCCCAAGACATACACTTGCGTGATGAGACTGTGGAACTAGATCGATTCTATGAAAGCGTCCGCAACCGCCTCTCAGGTGCTGCTGATTCAGACGCCCGACTCAAGATCATGTTGGAGGTCTATGAATCGTTCTTCAAAGAGGCCATGCCCGCAGAAATCAAAAAATTGGGCATCGTCTACACACCCGTCGAACTCGTAGACTTCATCCTCCGATCCGTCGACGCCGTGCTACACAAAGAGTTCGGACGCGGTCTCACATCCGAAGAAGTGCACATCCTCGACCCATTCACCGGTACAGGCACATTCATCAACCGGCTCCTCACCCAAAACAACAGCCAAGGCCAGCCGTTCATTTTCGATGAAGACCTGAAGAGAAAGTTCATCAATACGCATAATCCGCTGGTCCCAGGCGACAGCCCCAATGAAATACACGCAAACGAGATTGTGCTACTAGCCTACTATCTCGCCGCGCTGAAGATTGAAGAGGGATACCGCGACCGCACTGGAAGCTACGAACCTTTCAGCGGCATAGTCCTCACCGACACATTCGAGCATGACCCAACCAAATTGCCGGGCACTGGCACCATCAGCTACAACACCGCCCGCGCTAAACAACAAGACGCTCTACCCATCCAAGTAATCATCGCCAATCCGCCCTGGTCAGCTGGCCAGAAGTCAGCAGGTGATGATAATCCCAAACTCGCCTATCCAGAACTTCAGAAGCGCATCCGCGACACCTACGGCAAACGCCACCGCGAAATCAAGAAACGTAGCGGCGGCGGCACCAGCTCCTCCAACCTGTACGTACAAGCCATCAGATGGGCCTCTGATAGACTCGATCACCCAAACAATGACCTGTCCAAGCCTGGAATTATTGTAATGAGTCACCCTAATTCACTCTCTAGCGGCCCCTCATTGATCGGTATGCGCGCATCACTGCGCAACGAGTTCAGTGACATCTACGTCGTCAACCTCCTCGGCGACGCCATGAAATCCGGCGATGAACGCCAAAAAGAGGGACAAAACGTATTTGGACAGGGTTCACGTAACGGAGTCCAAATCACAGTCCTGGTCCGCAACCCCGACAAAGACCCCGACACTCCCGCTGAGCTTCACTACGCAACAGTTCCAGAATACTCAACTCGCGAAGAAAAGTTCGCATGGCTTGCCCAACTCGGAGACGTCACTAGTGACCAGCTGAAAACCGTACCGGTCAACGACAACCATGACTGGGTGAATCTCACTGATGGCACTTTCGAGAACCTACTGCCGGTGTGTGCGATAGGCTCATCTAAACAAAGAGACAACACTCTAGTAGTGGATCATGCACGAGGTGTTGCAACTGGCTGCGACGCCTACGTGTATTCGTTCAGCTATGAGGATCTAGTGGAAAGAGTTAATGAACTTATTGACGCCTATGAATATGCACGACGACGTGTCGCTCATGGTACCAACCTTGAAGAAGCAACTAAAAACACTAGTTTAAGCACAATAAAATGGCATATATCCCTCAAACAGTCACTCAAGCAGAAGTCAAAAATAGTATTTGATGAATCCCGCATTCGTGAAGTGTTGTATCGGCCTTTCACGAAACTCTGGCTCTACGAAGATGATCGAATACTGCGAGAAGTTAGAACAATATCCAAAATGTGGTCGGTGATCAAAACACCCGGCATCACGGGGGGGGGGGGGGGGGGGGGTTTTTTACCCCCCCCCCCCCCCCACCGGAAAAATTTGGCACCCCGACCAACCAATTTTGAGCCCGAATGGTGGCCTGGG
>JAPPJC010000027.1:0-8128 GCA_028820455.1 Acidimicrobiaceae bacterium | reverse complement strand
CCCCCCCCCCCCCCCCCCCCCCCCCCCCCCCCCCCCCGCCCCCCCCCCCCCCCGTCTATATGCATCACCGCTCCCAGCAACAGGTCAATCTTCGACACCCTCGCAACCAATTGTCTCGCCGATCTGTGCGCAGTCGGAACGAACCAACCAACCCGAGTCATCACAAAGTGGCGATCCTCATATCGGGGTCATCAAATATGATATTTCAAGCCCTAGCAACAAACACCATTCCCGATTTGGCAGCAATCAAAGGATCCCAGCAAACACGAACAATACCACGTTGGAAGCCGTCATGCTAAGCAGCCCGTCAAATATGGCACTGTTCGGAATATTAGTGACTAAAAGCCTGCCAGATCTACACCTGATGGGTCCTGGTCAAGCAACACGCTGCCTACCCAAACGGAAGCGATCCTAATATGGCAAACATACTGCCGTTAGACATATCCAATGACGGTGTCAATGATCGGGACAACATCACCGACTGGGCACTATCCCAATTTCAAGCCAAGTACGGAGCACATATCACCAAAGACGGCATCTGGGAATACCTATACGGTGTCATGCACGCACCAGACTGGCGGGAACGCTACCGCCATGATCTTCAGCGCAACCTACCTCGGATCCCGCTAGCCGACAACTTCGAAGCTTTCCGCTTAGCAGGTAGGAAGTTGATAAACCTTCACATCAATTACGAGACCGCCGACGAATGGCCTGTGGAATGCTTAGTAGACGGTAAGATCGACGAAGGAGTCGCAGAAGACGGTGCATACCGAATAGAGAGAAAAATGCGCTGGGGCAAGCGTTCAGGCAGCGAAGAGGATCGCAGTATCCTGATCATCAACAACCGGTGCCAGCTCGTCAATATCCCTTCGGAAGCTCACGACTATACAGTCTCAGGCCGCTCCCCGCTGCAATGGGCCATAGACAGCTTACGTGTTAAACATGATAATCAATCTGGAATCGTAGACGACCCCAACAAATGGTATGTCTGGGCCGACGAACCGTTCAACCTGATACGACATCTGCGTAGGCTCGTGCGTGTTTCGGTGGTTACGGCACGAATCGTGGCTAACCTACCCCCGTCTTTGCCCGTAGACGATACCACCTGTGAGACCACCGATGTTGAACAGAATACCGAATTCAACATACAGCCTAATTGTAATTAATTGAAATAGAATGTTATAATATGGAAATAGCTGTAAAAATTGTGTGGCTTGCAATGGAAAGCAGCCGAGCGTGTCATAAAACCCCCGGCCCCAAACCCCCCCCCCCCCGCCTAGAATGCCGTAGTGGCATAGCGAGTGCTATCCATGTGGAGATGACTAAGAATAGGAGATGAGATTGAGTGATTGAACTAGACGACCTAATAGTACTGCTTCTCGGTGCTCCTACAAAGAATCTCGCTATCAAGAATCGGTTGCAGGGTATTACACGACTCGAAAAACTCGTATTCTTATTGGAACATGAGACCAATCTTGTAGATATCCTAGATGAACGTTCAAACTTTCGGCCATACAATTTTGGGCCATTCTCGGAAGAAATATACAAGTCGGTCGGATACCTCAGTGCATACGGCCTCTTGAACGATACAAGCTCATTGTCCAATAATATGGATGATGCATGGGAAAACTTAAATGAAATAGGTGATGGGCATCCTGATCCTTATGCGACACGGAATTTCCAGCTCACTAAGCTCGGACTAGAGTATTACGAGTCTCTCGCAGAAGATGTTGAACAACGTGGATCGTACATTGAAGAACTATCCGCATTTAAGGATAGATTCGCTGCTCTTACACTGCGTCAACTAGTTAGATACGTATACACTCACTACCCACAAATGACCACTCAATCTCAGATACGAGATCAAGTGATGCATCAATGACTGATATCGAATTACGATTATTGGCACTCTTGGTACCTTTATTTGCATCGCTTATTGTGGGAATCTACAAGTCGGCAAGCATACGTGCAAATCACATGGCTACTTGGTCTAAACGGATTAACACTAATAAAACAATACTCGCTGATATTGCTAGTGAGATTCTGCGCGACATATACAACTTTGTTGACCGATATTTGGATACCGATAATGAATTCCGGCGTGATATAAAACCGCTTGACCCAACACATTTGGAGTCCCAAATACGTGATTTCTTACAGGTTATTAAGCTTCAAAAGCGGATTGCACGGGACTTCAGTGTACTCATGTATGTCGGTCCGACGATCATTGTTGCATTATCATTAGGTATATGCTGTGTTATCTTTTTTGCAGTGAATGTAATCAGCGCAAACGAATCGCACTATCTACTTATAGTGATGTATATTATTGCGATTTTTGCAGGAGTTTGTATGACTGTGGCTCTAGGATTGAATGCGCTATTACAACACAGACTTACAAGCACAGAACTGTTTTGTGAAAGAAAACAATCATGATAAGTGAGTCACAAATGGAGGAGCCATTTGTGAATTGGCTTAGACAAACTCGCCGTGTCAGATATGACAGCCGGATACTAAGACAGTTCTCATGGTTGAGCCGTAGAATCGACATCGTAACCATGACAATATCTGGCATAGTTGTCTCATATGAATTGAAGCTCCATAACAATACAGTTGCAATCGAGCAAGCTGCAAAAAATGCGCACGCTTTTCAGCGTAGCTATATTGTTACTATGACAAAACCATCACTTCGTAACCGCCAACTCGCTGCAACACATGGCATTGGAGTAATCCACATGACAGATGACCGGATCATAGTTCTCGCTAATGCCCCATGGCTCAGACAACCACCAAATGTGCTCTCACGATTGCGTTATCAAATACGACAAAAAGCACCGACCAGCAATGTTCTATGATCCCATCCCTCGCCATTTTATAAGTTACAGCGCAACCGACCAGAAAACAGTCCGAGAACTACGTGGGCAGTATGACGGTATCCTAGTGCCTGGAACTGTTGCTGCATTTCAACGCGAAGGTACTGCTGGCTTTGTTCTCTCCATGTCATCCAGCGAGACCAGGCCTCCATATGTCATAGATCCACGTTTCCCTCTCTTTCAACAACAACTCCCAAAAGTTAAGCGTTCACACTCAGAACTGGCCAAGCTCCTTGGTGATGAATCACTAGCATGCGCCGATACATGGCCTAGCCCAAAAGACTTCAGTGATGAAAGAACAACTGCTTTGGCTTCATCTTGGGTTAAATTCAACCTTCAATACCGTGACAAACAATCAGCTAAATTCGACAAGTATGCTAAACGTCTGGGTAAGCAACTGGACATTGCAGAAGCGTCCGGGCCACAGCGGATTCTTGCCCCCTACTTTTGTGTTTCAGGTTTGGATGACCCATGGTGGGAAAAATCAGTAGCACTCTACGAGGCCTCACTTAAGGCTTGCGACGAAAAGCTGAACGTTACGCGAGTGTTAGCCGCAGATTCGCCCACTGCTCTGCATCACCTGATCAACGAAACCGCCACAGGTGACGTGTGTATCTGGGTCTCTCGGTTGAACGAACTGACAACAACTGCGCAGCAACTATCAGACTACGGCTTAGCGATTCGCGAGTTGAAAGATTCCAATCGGCGTTCATTCGCATTATACGGTGGATTCTTTTCCGTCCTCTTGTCAGCTGTTGGTCTGGGTGGTGCTTCACATGGAATTGGATACGGGGAAGCTCGTGATTGGCGAGAGCTCCCCCGAAGTGGCCCACCTCCCTCTCGCTATTACCTTGGAACTGTTCACCGTTACGTTTCCCACGACGACGCGCATCAGCTTTGGTTGCACAACCGGCATCTAGTTGGAGATGGATCCGACCCACCGCCAATCAATCTCCATTATCACGATCTCATGCTACATTCAGTACAAGCTCGATCAGAAGAGATCACCAATTATTCCGGGCTTGATTTGCAATCTTCGATTGACAGACTCCGAAGCGAACAGCAGACTTTCCTGCATCGTTTGAATCATAACTCCCCCAGTAGGCTTGTGCACCGTATCGGCACAAGAACAGTCGGACATTTGGAAACCTGGTTGGAAGCACTAGAAGAGCTGAAACGATACTCAAAAATCTAGCGTTGGCCATAACTCGTTTTTTCCTGATTTCGGATAACAACCAGAAACTCTGCTAGAACGCGGGAATCTGTTAATATCTCACACTGTGGGATGAAGCTGCAAGTAACTCCATCCCACCCCTCGCTGAAGACGGCACTTTTGCTATCCGCGCACTACCTACGTCTCTGAATCAACCCATCCCTCGCTGGTTGCAGCCCTCCACCCCACACCAATAGGGCCAGCTATATCGCCCACAATCCAACCAACTACTGTGCGGCTGCGAACTTACTCTTTACATTGTAGTGGCCCGCAATAGATACACAAGCTTTCCGATTACAGCGAAAGACTATAATTATCTACTCACTATCTTTCTTCTTTTCCTCCGCTTTGCTTTTTCAAACTGGACTCTCTTGAACGCACCGGTCATGTTGAGACGCCATTCTAACATTTGACGACTAACGCAGAGCTTTGTCATTGCATGTTGTGGCGTAAATCGGCCACGCGCTACTGCTAGGGCCATTTTGTTAGTAACGAGTAGTTCTCCAGCAAGCCAGTCCGCCTCTTCTTCGTTCGTGGGGTCCCAGATCCGACACCCGGTTTTCTTGTCGAGAGCAGCAGCAGGTTCGTGTAGTAGGAGACCATGGGACAACTCATGAGCCAAGTTACTATTCTGGCGTGGCACAGAGTGTGAATCATTGTGCATGATCAACCGCTGATGGTTGTCAAATACTGTGACAGCTGAGAAAGCATCAGGCTCAATCGAGAACAAATATTGCGCATCTTTGCAGATGTCGCTATATTCACTGAGAGGAATAATAGGGATCTCAAGGTGCTGAGCAAGTCGCCGCGGATCTAGACAATCGAATGGACCTAGCCTGAGCTCGCCTCTGACCTCCTCAGCTAATTCAGATGCTTCTTTTTTGAAACCTCTACGTAGCTTCACTGTTCATTTCCTGATTCTCAGGTGCTCGTAAGCTGCTTTGATAACCCCGTCAAGAGCGGTCGCCGCCTCAGCAGTCAGATTCTTGTCCGAGCGAAGATATGTAGAGATTACCGCGAGTGGCTCAGGTTCGGGACGTTCACTTTCAGACCTGACAAAGTCGTCAGCTCGAAGACCTGACCAAGCTGTCAGTGCAGCCAAACTATCGAGGTCGGGGCGTCTCCCCTGAGCCATCCGAGTAAGTGTTGAAGCACTGACTCCGGACGCTGCAGCTACTTGCTTCCAAGTCAGGTGTCTCGCTTGCCGTTCAGCATCCAGAGCCTCATACAGCCCGTTGCTGTCAAACCAGCCCATCTTTTCCACCATACTTTTCTCCTTATTGATGGTTGCTATATAGCAATTCACAAGCTACAGTAAAATTGTTCGATGGCAACCAGCCACCGAAAATGCAATTAAAGAGAAAGGATAGCAAATGAACAAGCTAACAACTACCGATATAGCGAAGAGCTCCATCAGACCTGTTGTGATTACCGTTAACCGAAAACCGGTGAAAATTCAAGGCCCAAAAGTAAAAGGCCAGAAGATCAAGCTGGCAGCCATCGAACAGGGTGTGAACATACAGCTGGACTTCCAGCTAGCCATGATAGGTAAGGATGGCAAACACCACATCGTCGGCGACGACGACATTATTGAAGTGACAAAGGGTTTAGAGTTTTTCGCCACAGCCAGTGATGACAACTCCTGAGGGGAAACGATGACTCCAGAGGTTAAACAAGGAATTGAGGGACTCCGTGCCTGCTTTCCCGATACCGAAGTCACCGCCGTCGGTACGGGTGATGGTGGGGCCATAGTGACCATAGCTTGTGTTGATCCTGGATCCGCTTACGTTCAACGTGAGACCTGGATGCGGTTTGCTATCAGTTTCCAGTATCCACAAGCCGATATTTATCCATTATTTGTGCGTCCTGACCTCATCCGCGTTGACGGACAACAACATGGTGAAGGCATCACAAAGGGTGAGTTCCAGGGGGAAGAAGCCTTACAGCTATCCAGACGGAGTACCAATTTAGACCCAAATAACGATACCGCAACACTAAAGGTCACAAAAGTTCTCGAATGGTTACGAAAACAATGAGCAGACCTTTCAGTCTTCGATTACCACAAGATATGTGGAATTCTCTTCAGAAACACCTTTTTCCTGGCGATGACGACGAACACGGTGCCGTTATTGGTGCTTCGGTCGTCAAGACTACTCGTGGAAACCAGCTTCTTGGATGCGAGCTGTTTCGTGCCACTGATGGGATCGACTACGTGCCGGGCAAGCGTGGCTACCGCATGCTTACTGCCGACTTTGTCCGACACTGCGCACTAGCCTGCGCGAATAAACAACTCGCCTACTTAGCCGTCCACAACCACTCAGGGGTTCACAAAGTTGCCTTCTCAGACGACGATATGGCGTCGCATCGCCGGGGCTACCCAGCTCTCCTTGACATTCTCGACGGTCCACCCGTTGGGGCACTGGTCTTCGCTCGCCAAGCCGTAGCTGGTGATATCTGGTTGTCCACTACCCGCCAAATAGAACTTGAGTGTGCTGTCATTGCCGGTCAATCACAACAGACCCTCTATCCCTCCCCACAACGACCGGCAGAGAGTGATAGCCGTTACGACCGGCAGGTGCGCTTATTCGGAGACCGAGGACAAGACATCCTAGCGGCCCAAAAGGTCGGTATTGTCGGGGCTGGGGGTGCTGGTTCTCTCATCAACGAATACCTTGCCCGTCTCGGTATCGGGCACCTTGTTGTTATTGATGACGACCGTGTTGACCCCACAAATTGCCCGAGGCTTGTTGGAGCACGTCAAAGCGATCTACATCCACGGTGGTTACCACAAACTCTGGCTAGTTTTTTGCGTAGACCAACAAAGCTCAAAGTCGATATCGCCAAGCGGGTAGCGTGCAATGCGAATCCACTTATTCGGTTCAATGCTGTTGAAGGCAATGTAACAGAGCCGTCTGTGGCCGATCAGCTCGTCGACTGTGACGCTATCTTCCTGGCAGCTGACACTATGCAAGCGCGCCTGGTAGTCAATGCTATTTGCCATCAATATCTGATACCTACATGGCAAGTGGGTGCAAAGGTTCAAGTGGACAAGACATCGGGAGATATAGACGATGTTTTCTCTGTTGTCCGACAGCTTGTACCCGGCAAGACATGCCTATGGTGCAATCAACTAGTGAATCCTACTACATTAGCCAAGGAAGCGGCGTCGTCTGAGCAGCGTGCTGCTCAACGTTATGTAGACGAGGTGGTTACTCCAAGTGTCATCACACTAAACGCTGTATCAGCAGCCCACGCTGTAAACGACTACCTCTTTGCTATTGTCGGCCCGCGAGACAACGACTATGAAACTCGGGAAATCTATTGGACAAAACATCGTCCGCTGGAACCGGAGCCAGATATCGAGGTTCCACGTCAAGACAGGGGCTGCAGTCAATGCAACAAGAGCCTCGGATCAGGACCGCTTAAACGTTTGCCTGTGCGGTCGGTGCTATGAGACTCCACAACGAACAGATCGCGTCAAACGCCGCAACTCTCAGCTGCCACAGAAACAAACAGAAAGGAGGTGAAACATGAGAAAAACTATGGAAATCGGAGTCGTGCCCAGCATGCTCATCGCGATTATGATGGCAGTAGCACTATTAACCGGATGGTGGTATGACATCGCAGAATGGTTTGGAGAATGGGTCGGTATCCTCTTTGATAACTGGTTCTCAAAGTATCTCGAACAAGTAATCAAATAGCTTAGATGCATCCGTGTCTTGAGTGCATCAATATGGATAATACTCTCGTGCTCATAACTGTGGCTTCAATCCAAACACCCAACCCGTCAGCTGACGTACTGTCACACTCCCTGCTGCACACTACCGCCATGAGACTCGCACAGATTAGAAGTTTAGCCTCTCAGAACTCTTTATATGCCCACAGGTACCATGCCAATTCTCGGAGGTGTTGCGATGAGCCGCAAACGCAAACGGCCTAGGTGCGTGTTTCGCATAGGTTGTATCTGATGGTGGATGCGGGGGTGGACCTTTTGAGTGCGCTGTGGGTTCTGTGTTGATTGTAGTAGTGTAGGAAGCCTTTGTGG